>NZ_JBEXKB010000004.1:50299-248892 GCF_040609455.1 Kitasatospora sp. NPDC004669 | reverse complement strand
CAACGCCCTCGGACTGACTGTCCGCTTCGACCCCATCTGACCCCCGACCTCGATCAAGCCGTGAGCTGCAGGTTCTGCCTTTTCTTCGTGTCAGTCCGTGCGAGTTGTCATTGTGGTACGTCGAGGACGCACCCTTGGTGGACAGGAACAGGATGGGCGCCAGTCGCTGCCAGGTGAAGCCCCGGGCAGACAGGTGGGTGCGCCAGGGAATCATGACCCCCTCCTGAAAGCCGCTCAGGAGGGGGTCATAGAAGTGACTGAGGTTGAAGTGGACCAGTCGGAAGGGCCAGGTGACGATCTCTTCGAGAGGGGCGGCGCGGAAGGCGGCGGTACGGTCCATGCGCACCTGCCAGTCATCGTCCCCGAGGATGGTGAACCGGACCTCCTCGTCCTTGCGAACGTGGTCCAGCACGTCGATCGCGGGCCTGAACGTGTAGTCGAGAGTGACGTCCAGCAGGAAATTCGGTGGCTGCCGCCATCGATGGGTGAAGTCGTCGGGCGTTGTGATCGTCATGGGGCAGTCCATGGAGTCGTGTGCCGGCAGCCCGCCCTCACGCCTGCACGGCACACGACGTACTGCGTTCGTCGGACGCAGCGGAAGAGCGGCAGATGGCAGCGCAGTCCGGGGTCACCCGGTCCTGCGCCGGAACGGTCAGGAACTGTCTGATCTCGGCACGGGGCGCGTGGACGCTGACCGACGCTTGACCATAGGGACAGCGCCGCATGCGGCCGTCAGCGGACACGTACGCGGTCGCCGACCGGCACGACCGGCGCTCGCCCCCTGCAGCTGGCAGCTGGAGATCCCGCAGCTCGCCGAGGTACTCCCGGTACCGGTCGGACAGATCGAAGTAGCGGCCCAGCACGTCGACGTCGAGATGTTGCTGGACCAGATAGTCCTGCACCGACTTGCCGTCGCGGCGCAGGGCACGCTCGTCGAGGACCACCGGGCTGAACTGGACCTCCACTCCCGCGCCGGATGCGAGGCTGGCCAGATCCCGGCACTCGCTGTCGCTCAGGCCCCAACAGGTGACGTGCAGGATCTTCGTCTCGGTGCTGATCGTTCGCAGCGTGTCGATGCCCGAAGCAGCTGTGCGGGTAGTGCGTCCCAGCAGCATCGCGCCTTGCGAGTCGGCGGAGACGGTCACGTTGGCCAACAGATGCGCCACCGTGGCGAGAGTAACGACCTCGGCCACGGTCCGAGCTGAGGTCACCATCGACACCGACATACCGAACTGGTGGGCCAGCCGTACGAGCTGCCTGAGGTGCGGGTGGTGGGTCGGTTCGCCGCCGGTCAGGCACACCCCGTCCACGCCCATCTCCTTCAACCGGGACAGGGTGCGGGCGTAGGTCGCGGTGTCGAGGAAGCCGTGAGCGCGGTCTGCGCGGAAGCAGAACCCGCAGGCTACCTCGCAGTGCCCTGCCGTGGAGATCAGCGCCGTGCGAACGTGGGCGCTCATTGCACCCCCGTGTTGTCCCACACGGCGATCTCCACGGTGCTCGTGTAGAACGCGCACATCTCGGGGTCCGGGGTATCACCACCGATGAGGGCCTGCTCGTTGCGGGACGGGCCGCCACAGATCGCGAGCGCCGGGCAGTTCCCGCACTCGTGGATGGGAGCGACCTTCTTCGCCACACCGGTCAGGCTGTCCGGATCGGCTCGCAGCTCATCGAGGGTGCGCAGGAACAACGGCTCGGTGAAGTTGATGTCGCACAGGCTGACCCGGTTGCCGGGCAGCAGGGCGGCGTTCAGACTGCGGTCGCCCTGCATGTGGTCGAACAGCATCGGCCGGCGGGTGTCCAGCGCCTGGAAGGCGCGGTCCAGGACGGAGAACAGCATCCCGCCGCGTGCCAGGGCCGTCAGCCGGGCCTCGTACAACTCGCGCGCCAGGTCGGCGCCGTTGACTTGCCAGCGGCCCGCGGTCGGGATGGGCGTGTTGACGTAGATGAACTTCAGCCCGAGGCCATCGATGATCCACCGAACGGTCTCGGCGAGGCGTCCGATGTTCGCGGCGGTCGGGGTGAGATTGCAGCCCACGTGCAGCCCATCGGCCTCGACGAACCGGGTGACATTGCGGCAAATCCGGTCGTCTGCGGACTGACCGCCGAGCAGAAGCCGGTGCGCGGAGTTGATGCCCGGAGGGCCATCGATGGAGATACCGACTCCGTACTCATAGGCGACGAAATGGTCTAGGGCATCATCGGTCAGACGGGCACCGTTGGTGACGACCGTGCGTCGTACCCCGGCCACGTCATAGCGTTCGGCAAGGGTGTCGGCGAGCTGGTCGCCGTACTGCATGAGGTCGAAGCGGATTGTCGGCTCACCGCCGAACCACTGGATGGACACCTCTTCCTGCCCGGCGTTCTGCTCGAACAGGAACTGCAGCCCTTCTGAAAGCTCTTCCTTCGTCATGTCCGGCTTGCCGGTGTTGGTGTCCACGAAGCAGTAGGTGCAGGCCATGTTGCAGCGGTCGGTGAGGACCACGCGCAGACCGCTGATGCGGCAGGGGCTGGCGTCGAGGCCGAGGAGTCGAAGACGGTCACGGAGTGCTTCGCGCCGGTCGACCACGGGGCCGCCGGGGGTGAAGCCGAGCCCTGCGAGGGCGTCATGGGTCGCGGTTGGGGGGACCCCGGCGAGGTCACGAACCTCGCCGGAGTCGATGAACACACTGTCCAGCGCGACCGGATCGAGGAGAACCGCTTCCCCGTCCCGCTCGTACTGGAAGTACTTCCCCCACAGCATCCGGGGGACGGCCATGGTGGTCAGGCCGCCGTTTCCTCTTCGGCGATCCCGAGTTCGCCCATGACCTCGCGGACCTTCTCCTCGGCGGCGGCCTGGAGCTTCGCGGAGGTGGCCGGGGAGCCACCGTCGGCGAAGACGATCACACCTGGCAGCGTCGGGTTCGGCGCGATGACCGTGATGCCGGCCGGGTCGGCGCCGATGACCATGATCGCGTTCTTCAGGTCGACCCAGTCGGTGCGCTCCTTGAGCGCCTCGATGATGCGACCCTGCTTCTCCTGGAAGGAGGCGCGCTCACCCATCCACACGCCCGCCTTGGACTTGGAGTCCACGACGTCCGCGTAGATCAGGTGGTCCTTCTTCTCTCGCCTGGCTTGGGGCATGGCTGATCCTTCCTGTGTGCTGGATGGGCTGGAACAACCACCGGAGACCGGCGGGTACCGCCCCGCTCGGGAAGCGTGGGCGGGGCGACGCTTGGCAGCACTACGACAGACGCGGGGTTGTGCAGGCCCCCGACCGTCAGCCCCGCCGCTCTGCGGTGCACAGCAGCGCGGTGAGACGTGGCTTCGCAGTGACGTGGTGACATCATGCTGACGCGTGAAGTCCTATTCGAGGACTCTGACAGGTCATCAAGGGGACCTATTTAGGGCGTGGTTGCTGACTGATGGACGAGTTTTGCGCCACCATGAGGACATCGCATGTCGCTCTCTGGCGAGAGCTCGTCCCGGAGGAGTTCCATGGCGCGTCCTGCAGGCAACATCAGGCTCAAGGCCGCCCGCCTGGCCGCCGGATACAACTCCCAGCAAGCCTTGGCCGACGCCATCACCAAGGTGGCGCCAAGCCTCGGCATCAGAGGCCTGGCTGTCGGCGTCCGACAGATCCGACGCTGGGAGTCCGCCTCACCGCCCTGGCCGCAGCCCGATGTACACCGGGTCCTGACCCACCTCTTGGGGCAGAGCATGGAAGACCTCGGCTTCACACCTCCGTGGGGAAGTACACAAACCCAGCCCGGCACCGCGACCGGCAGCACCCCGCGAGCACCGCTGGCCGGAACCAGGCTTGCTGCCGTTCCCGCTCAAGGCGGAGCCGCAACACAGCCGGCGACTGTCGGCACGGATTTTGAGACTGTCACCCGCGCGCATCGGCACCTGTACTGGTCCGTCGCCCCTGCCGTGCTCCATCCGGCGATTCTGGAGCATGCCCGTCTGGGTTGCGCCCTCCTCCCGGAAACGGCGAACCCGGCCCGTCAGACCGTCGCTGCCGCACTGGCCGAGTCCTACCTGCTGGCCGGCCGCATCGAGTTCTTCGACCTGCAACAGCCAGGGCAGGCTTCGGAGACTCTCCTTCGGGCTCTACAGGCAGCCGGAGAAGCAGACGATCCGCTGCTCGGAGCGGCCATCCTTGCGCACATGGCCTTCATCCCGGGCTGGGCGGACGACCGGGAAGCAGCCGTCGAGCGCATGCTTGCCGCCCGTACCTACGCTCGCCGCGGGCAGGCGTCGGCGGAGTTCTGGGCGTGGCTGAACGCCGTAGAGGCGGAATGTGAGACCCGCTGCAGCGATCCTCACGCAGCCCTCCGCTTGATCCACCGGGCCGAGGACACACTCTCCGCGGGCTCCGAACATGCCACTCCCGACTGGATGGACTGGTTCAGCCCCGTCCGTCTGTCCGCGTTCAAAGGCAACACGCAGTTGAAGGCCGGCCACCTGCCGCAGGCTCGCCAGACGCTCCACGACGTACTCGACAGTCTGCCACCGGAGTCGGACAAACAGCGCACCGTCGTCCTTGGCGACCTCGCTGCCGTCGAAGCCGCGGACGGTAAGCCAGAGGAGGCGTGCAGATACGCCATCATGGCCCTCGATCAGTTGGCCATCACCTGGTACGCCACAGGTATGGATCGCATCCGCGAGGTCCGGCGCACGCTCGCCCCCTGGCAGAACGAGCAGTGCGTCCGGAACCTCGATGATCGCCTCTACGACTGGGGCACGACGGTCAGCGCACTTCAGCGTTGAACTTGGTGATCTTTTCCGGCAGTTCCGTCAGCGAATCGATGCGCATCGTCGTGATCGCATCCGCGTCCGGATCGTGCTGCTGGATCGTGCCCCAGGGGCCGCGCCGGATGAGAGCAGTCAGGAGGCCCGCCTGCACGGCAGGCCGGATGTCGTTGTCGAGCCGGTCACCGACGTACAGAATCTCGCCCGGCTCAGCAGGCGTCGCCTCGATGACGCGCTCGAAGAACCTCACGTCAGGCTTTGACGCCCCCCAGTCGTCACTGGTGGCGATCATGTCGGAAGGAAGGTCCAGCCCTCGCAGCAGACCGCCGGCCCGCACGGTCTGGTTCCCGGCGATGCCAACCCACAGCCCTGCTTCACGCAGGGCAGCAAGGGTGGGTCGGACGTCCGGGTAGAGGTCATCCTCGCCGAACCACTCCGGTTTGCCAGCAGCCGCGCGCTTCTCTCGCTCCTCGGTCAGGTCGAACCCGGGCCGGAACTCCTGGAACGTCTCACGGTAGTCGCGCCCCTGCGCGATGACCGCCCCGAACATCGCCGCGAAGGTGTGCCGCGGCACCCCCAGCCAGTCCGCCCACGTTCCGTACTCCCGGGTCTCGTCAACAAGACACTCGCCCACGTCGAATACCACCGCACGAATCATGCTCCGCAGGTTAGCCAATGCGCGGCGGTCAGCTCGGGGCCAGGGGGCGCTTTGGCCTACCTGGATTGACACTTCAGCGCAGTTCGATACCTGCGACCTTCGGCGCAGCGTGGAACGCCGCACTACCGGTGGAGGAGAGCTGATCACGTGGCACGGACGGAGTTCTACGACGATCCCAACGCGCCCAAGCCGAACCGGCTGGTCGTAGCAGCGTCCGCCGTGGTGACGGATCCCGAAGGGCGCATCCTGCTCCAGCGACGCACCGACAACGGCCTGTATGCACTGCCGGGCGGAACGATGGATCTCGGCGAATCACTCCCGGGCACGGCTGTCCGGGAGGTCCGTGAGGAGACCGGGCTCGATGTCGAGATCACCGGACTCGTCGGCACGTACACCGACCCTCGACACGTGATCGCCTACTCGGACGGCGAAGTCCGACAGCAGTTCAACGTCTGCTTCACCGCGCGCATCACGGGCGGGGAACTGAGCATCTCGGACGAGTCCACCGACCTTCAGTTCGTGGCTCCAAGCGACATCGAAGGGTTGCCGATGCACCACACTCAGCGCCTCCGGCTTCAGCACTTCCTGGAGCGCAGGGCGATCCCGTATCTCGGCTGACAGAGGGCGCCCGCGAAGCCCTCGCCCTGGGTGGGCGAGGGCCTTCGCGCGTTCAGTGCTGTTCGTCGCGATCCTCGGGGCGGGGCATCCTGAGGGTCGCGATGACGCCGAGGGCCACGGTGGCGATCGCGAGGGCGAGCAGGGCGACGAGGATCGCGCCGACGAAGAACTTCACCGGTGCCACGCCTCGTCCCGCTCCAGGTCGCGGAGTAGGTGGAGGAGGTTGAGCAGGGTGCTCACGGGCGCGTTCCCGAAGCCGATCAGGATACGGCCGTCGAGGGTCGTCTCGCCGGCCGCGGCGGAGCCCCAGAGGAGCCCGTGCGGCAGGCCGCGCCGGTGCAACTCTCCGAGGAGAGTGGTGATGTGGGGCTCGGTGTAGTCGCGCATCCGGGGGTCGCCCGGCGCGATGGGGTCGCGGGTCACGCGAGACAGTCCAGCTCGTACCAGCATAGGGAGCGCCCTTCGCCCAGCCCTGCCGTCCGTCGCCCTCGACCACGGTCGACTCAAGTCCGGCCCGGTCCAGGTTCTTCCGGGCGCCGCGGGCGACGTCCGGGTCGTACTCGACGGTCACCACGTTGGGACCGCCCAGGCGGTGGGCCAGGAGGCTCGCGTTCCACCCCGCGCCGGCTCCGACCTCCAGCACCCTGTTGCCCGGGCGAACGTCGAGGTGGAACGCTTCGTTGCCACCGGATATGTGGCAGAGCTACTGGCCGTACAGACCCCTCATTTGAGTACGGGTACTCAGGTGTCAGCCCGGACCGCTCCCCTATGGTGACCGGTGGCCGACTCTCCTCCAACTATCAGGCGCGGTACTGATGGTGCGGGTGGATCCCCTGGTCGCGGCCACTTCATGTCTGCTTCGGTCGCCGATCACGGCCGTGAGCAATCAGTTACCATCCGACAACAATTTGTCAGATGAATGCGGGCCTGGCGGCGATCCAGGTCCGAAGTATCGGGGGGAGAAGACATGGCTGATCCTGATCTGGCCTTGGAGTTCAAGGTCAATCCGGCCGAGCTGGACGGCTGCGGGCAGAGCGCCCAGCACATCGGGGGCCTGATACCGGGCGAGACGTCGAAGATCACCGAGCCGTGCAACCAGGCGTCGAGCGCCCTGCAGGGCTGGCTCACGGGTGCCGCAGTGCACGACTGCGGCGCGAACTGGAAGACGCTGTTGGACAAGCTCGGTGGCGACATGGGCGATGTCGGCACCAAGCTCGCCACGACGGCCGCCTACTACCGCCAGGTCGAGAAGGACATCCACACGAGCATGCGGAACCCAGCCGCACCGATCCCGGACGAACCGGACCCCTTCGGCACGACCGTCGTACCGGGCCCCGTGAAGCCCGCCAGCGCGAAGGCTGCCGAGTAAGCGATGGACATCAAGACGCTCTACGACGCCAACATCAACAACATCACCACCGCGAAGAACGCCTTCGACAAGCTCTACTCGGCCTTCAGCCAGCACGTGGAGAACTGGCAGCACGAGGTCACCGACCGGCTGGCCAACTCGCACTGGACCGGCACCGCCTCCGACCACGCCCAAGCCCGGATCCGGTTCCTCGGCACCGAACTCCAGTCCGCGAAGCAGGAACTCGACTTCGTCGGCAAGGCGCTCGCCAAGGCCGCCGAACAATTCGCGCAGGCCCAGGCCCACCTGGTCTACGCCCAATGCCGGTGACTTTGCGTTCTGCCACGGCCCTCTGCCCGAAGCATCGCCACAGGTCAGCGGCTCGCGATCGCCGTTAAGTCAGTGGCATTGGGTCTACGCCCTCGACGACGCCAAGAACGCGAAGCTCAACGTCGCCCCCGACGGCGGCATCACATGGGACAAAGAGCCCACGTCCCCGAACTACGCGGGCGCCGGCGCCGAGACGACCGCCATCGCCATCCGCAACCGCATCACCGCCGCACTCAACGAAGCCACCCACGCGGACCAGGAGATCAGCGCGCGCCTGAACCACCTCGCGACCAACGCGAGCAACGGCACCGGTCTGGACGCCGCCACGGTGGCCAAGGACCAGGCAGCCCAGACCGCCCGCGAGCAGGTGCCCGCCACCGGCACCGACCCCAACAGCGTCAAGCAGTGGTGGGACGGTCTCACCGACACCGAGCAGCAGGCGTTCATCAACGACCACCCCGACCAGGTCGGCGCTCTCGACGGCGTCCCCGCCACCGCCCGCGACAAGGCCAACCGGATCAACCTGCAGCGCGGCAAGCAGGACCTCCAGCGCCAACTCGACGGCCTCGGCCCCGAGCCGAAGAAGAATCTGAGCGTCGCCGAAACCAACGGCGGACCCGTCGAGAACCCCGACTACACGGAGTGGAAGAAGAAGCACGACGCCCTCGAAGACAAGCTGAAGGGCATCAAGAGCATCGAGGAAAGGCTGAACACCAAGGTCAACGACGATCACCCGCCGACGTTCCTGCTGGGTTTCGACACCAACGACCACGGCCACGCCATCATCGCGGCCAACAACCCCGACACCGCCGACAACGTCTCGACCTACGTCCCCGGCACCGGAGCGCGCCTCGGCGCCAGCCTCCACAACGACATCGAGCGGTCGGACCTGATGGTCGCCTCCGCCAACAAGGCCAACAAGAACGCGGGAGACCCGAGCACCACGTCGTCGATCACCTGGGTCGGCTACGACGCGCCGCAGAACCTCGGCCAGGCCACGGACGACAAGTACGCGAAGAACGCGGAGGACAAGCTGCACAGCTTCGAACTCGGGCTGCACGCCACGCACGACGGAAAGCTCAACAACAACACCGTCCTGGCCCACAGCTACGGCACCACGACCGTCGGCTACACCATGCGCGACAAGGGCCTCCCGGTCGACAACGTCGTCCTCATCGCCAGCCCGGGATGCGGCGTCGAACACGCCAAGGACCTGGGAATCGATCCGTCACACGTGTACGCGGCGCAGAGCGACGGTGACTCAATCGGCTGGGCCGATGCCGCCGACCCCAAGGGGGTGGCGAAGAACGTCCGCGACTACTACGCCGAGACATGGGGCGTGGGAAACTACTACACCGGCGTAGACGCCAACGGCGTCCATGTCGGAGGCGTCGACACTGACAACCACATGATCCACGGACGGCAGACCACCGTCCCCGAGTTCGGCGCGCACGTCCTGCGAACCAACCCCGAGGGCGGCCACTCCGACTACTGGAACGACAATTCGCCCACCTTGCCGGCCATGGGCGAGGTCATCGCCGGAAAGCCGGTCTCATGAGCACCGCCGAGCACGCCCCCCTGATCAAGCGGGTCACCGCCACCGCCACGCTGCTGGTCGCCGTGCTGGCCCTGAACGCCTGCGGAGTGGGGACCCTGGGCGAGCGGTCGAAGCCCACGATCACCTTGGACCAGGCCAAGAAGCAGATCGACACCTACCTCACGGACATTCTGGCCAAACTGCCGGTCAAGCCCGCGAAGAGCCATGATTTCAGCGACCTGGAATGCGACGCCAACGACATCGGCCCGCACGGCAGGACGGAGACCCGCCGGGAATACGACTTCGGCGACGTCCCCTCCGCGCCCAAGGCCGAGGCCGCGAAGGACTTCCGCGAGTTCCTGACCGGCCACGGCTTCGAACCGGATCCGGACGCCGCCGGATCACGTCCTGGCTGGATCAGAATGAAGAACCCCAAGGACAACTTCCTCGCCACCCTGGACGGGGTCTCCGACTCCAGCCACAGCCTCTCCCTCTGGGTCAGCTCCCCCTGCGTCTGGCCCAACGGAAAGCCGCCGGCCTGATACGCCCCCCGGAGGTCTGTACCGCCATCGGCTTTGCCGCACATCCACTCAGCGCCTCCGGCTTCAGCACTTCCTGGAGCACAGGGCGATCCCGTATCTCGGCTGACAGAGGGCACCCGCGAGGCCCTCGCCCTGGGTGGGCGAGGGCCTTCGCGTGTTCAGCGCTGCTCGTCGCGATCCTCGGGGCGGGGCATCCTGAGGGTCGCGACTACGCCGAGGGCCACGGTGGCGATCGCGAGGGCGAGCAGGGCGACGAGGATCGCGCCGACGAAGAACTTCACCGGTGCCACGCCTCGTCCCGCTCCAGGTCGCGGAGTAGGTGGAGGAGGTTGAGCAGGGTGCTCACGGGCGCGTTCCCGAAGTCGATCAGGATACGGCCGTCGAGGGTCGTCTCGCCGGCCGCGGCGGAGCCCCAGAGGAGCCCATGCGGCAGGCCGCGTCGGTGCAACTCTCCGAGGAGAGTGGTGATGTGGGGCTCGGTGTAGTCGCGCATCCGGGGGTCGTCCGGCGCGACGGGGTCTCGGGTCACGCGAGACAGTCCAGCTCGTACCAGGTGGTTTTGCCGCGCTTCTGGGGGGCGACGCCCCAGCGGTGGGTGAGGCCCTCCACGAGCTGGAGACCCCGACCCGTCTCGGCGAGGTCGTCGCGGGTGCGCGGCTGCGGGAGGGCGTCGCTCTCGTCGGAGACGGTGACCCGGAGGGTGCGGTTGACGATGGAGAACCAGACGACGGGCGCGGGGGTGCCGCCGTGCCGCCAGGCGTTGGAGATGAGCTCGCAGAGGGCGAGTTCGGCGTTGAAGATGGTCTCGGCGTCCCAGCCGTTGCGGGTCATGGCGTCTCGCAGGGCCTGCCGGGAGAGGGTGAGCGAGGGGGTGTTACGGATGCACACGGGAACCTCCGTGAGGCTGTGGTGTGGGGAGAGGAGACGACGGTCGTCGCCGTGAGCCAGGCCGGGATGCGGCTGCTCTTCGGCGCGCGGGCAGCAGGCGCCTACTGCCATGAGTGCAGGCATTACTGACGATCCGTCGGATCGAGCTGAGAATGACGATAGCGCATCGGGGCTTAACGTTAAGCTCGATGCGCGAAGGTTCCCCCGATGGAGTCATGGCCACCCCTGCGCGCGGCACGGCAGACTGGCGCCTGTACCGGCAGAAAGGACGCCATGGCCAACCGCCAGAACCCGACCCTTCGCCAGCGTCGGCTCGGCGCTGAACTGCGGAGGATGCGAGAGCAGGCCGGCTTCGCAGGCAGCCACCTCGCCCGTTTGCTCGGTGTGACTCCAGCTCTGGTGACGCAGATGGAGAACGGGAAGTCCGCCGTCAGCGTGGAGCGCCTGCACGAGATCGCGGAGGCTTGCATGTGCGCCAACGCGCCCTTGGTCGACACGCTCGCCGGGATGGCCAGGGAGCGAGATCGGGCCTGGTGGGATGAGTATCGCAACGCCCTCACAGCCGCCCCCATTGATGTGGCGGAAATGGAGGGACATGCGAAGAGGCTCAAGAGCTTCAACATCGGCTTCATCCCGGGGCTGCTTCAGACGGTCCCCTATGCCGCCGCCGTGTTCGCGAGAGGTTTCACTCCTCTCCCCGGTCGCGAGGTCGATCGCAGGGTGGGGTTCCGCCTGCGGCGGCAGCAAACTATTCGATCCGGTGAAACGCCGTACGTTGCACTGGTCCACGAGGCAGCGCTGCGAATTCAGTACGGCGGCCCCGCAGTACTCAGGGAACAGCTTGGTTCCCTCGTCGAAGACTCCGAGCTTCCGGGAGTCTCGCTGCGAGTCGTACCGTTCGATACGGCCGACTTCCCTGGCCCCAGCGAGAACCTGATCTACGCGGAGGGGCCAGTGCCGGAGCTGGATACGGTCCAGGCTGACTCGTCCCACGGCTCCCACATCTTCGACTCGCCCGCCCAGCTGGCGGGCTATCGCGCAATCTTTGAGCGCATCGAAGCCGTCGCGCTCCCGGAGAGCGAGTCGCGAGATTACATTCGCTCGATCATGAAGGAACTGAACGACAGGTATGAATAGCTCCGAGTGGCAGAAATCCAGCTTCAGCGAAGCAGCCAGCAACTGCGTCGAGGTACGCGCACGTGAAGGGGTGATCGAGCTCCGCGAGTCCGACGAGGGCGACGTCATCGTCCGGACCACCCGCCTCAACCTCGCCGACTTTCTCCAGGGCGCCAAGGCCGGCGAGTTCGACCACCTGATCACCACCCCCTGAGCGAGAGGCCCCCGCGCCCGCCACCCCGGGGGCGCGGGGGCCTCCCGCCGTCCGAAAGCTCCGGGGGTCAGACCTCACGGACCCCGGAGCGCCAGACCGCCGCCGTCAGCGGCACGCCCGGCCGGTACGCCAGGTGCACGTGCGAGGGCGCGTCCAGCAGCAGCAGGTCCGCGCGCGAGCCGACCGCGACCGTCCCCACGTCACTGCGCCGCAGCGCGTGCGCGCCGCCCGCCGTGGCCGCCCAGACGGCCTCGTCCGGGGTCATCCCCATCTCCCGCACCGCCACCGCGATGCAGAACGCCATCGAACTCGTGAAGCTGGAGCCCGGGTTGCAGTCGGTGGACAGCGCCACCACCGCGCCCGCGTCCAGCAGCCGCCGCCCGCTCGGGTACTCGGCGCGGGTGGAGAACTCCGCCCCCGGCAGCAGGGTCGCGACCGTCGCCGAACCGGCCAGCGCCGCCACGTCCTCGTCCGTCAGATGGGTGCAGTGGTCCGCCGAGGCGGCCCCCAGCTCCACCGCGAGCTGCACGCCGGGCCCGTAGGTGAGCTGGTTGGCGTGCACCCGGGGCGTGAGGCCCCGCTCGATCCCTGCCGTCAGGACGGCCCGCGCCTGGTCGCCGTCGAAGGCGCCCTTCTCGCAGAACACGTCCACCCAACGGGCGTGCGGCGCGCAGGCGTCCAGCATCTCGCCGGTGACCAGGTCGACGTAGCCGGCCGGGTCCTCGGCGTACTCGGGGGCCACGATGTGCGCGCCCAGGTACGTCGTCTCCGGGGTGTACCCAGCAGCGATCCGCAGCGCCCGGGCCTCGTCCTCGACCGTCAGCCCGTAGCCGGACTTGCACTCGATGGTGGTGGTGCCCTGCCGCAGCGCCTCCCGGACGAACCCCGCTACGTTCGCCTCCAGCTCGGCATCACTCGCCGCCCGGGTGGCCGCCACCGTGGTGCGGATGCCGCCCGCCGAGTAGGACTGCCCGGACATCCGGGCGTTGAACTCGGCGGTGCGGTCGCCCGCGAACACCAGGTGGGCGTGCGAGTCGACGAAGCCGGGCAGCAGCGCCCGGCCCTCGGCGTCGAAGCGCTCGTCCGCCGCAGGGGCCTGCGCCGCCGGGCCGACCCAGGCGACGGTGTCACCGTCGACCACCACGGCCGCGTCGGCCAGCAGGCCGAGCGGCCCGGTGCCGTGTCCGGGGTCGTTGGTGACCAGGCTGCCGATGCCCGTGATCAAGGTGGTCCTGGTGCTCAAGACAACGCCTTCCGAAGGGAATTGGACAAGTTGGACGAGGAGGGAATCAGTGGCTGAGCGCGCCGATCGCGGAGCGCAGCGCACCCGGCACGTCGGACACCAGCTGGTGCACGCCGTCCCGGACGACGTGCCGCCCGCCGACCACCACGTGCCGCACGTCCGCCGCCGAGGCCGCGAAGACCGCGGTCTCCGCGCCGAGCCGCGGCGGCGGGCCCGCCGTACGGACGGTGTCCAGCGCGATCGCCGTGAAGTCGGCGAGCGCCCCGGCCTCGATCCGCCCGGCCTCGGGCCAGCCCAGCGAGGCGTGCCCGTCCTCCCCGCCGGCCCGCAGCAGCGCGTTGGCCGTCCAGTGGCCGCGGGTCCGGGTGCGCAGCCGCTCGTCCAGCTCCAGCGCGCGGGCCTCCTCGAACGGGTCGATCACCGCGTGGCTGTCGCTGCCCAGGGTGATCGGGCTGCCCGCCGAGGCGAGCCGGCGGGCCGGGCCGATGCCGTCCGCGAGGTCCCGTTCGGTGGTGGGGCACATGCAGACGGTGGTGGCGGAGTCGGCGAGGAGCTTGACGTCCTCGTCGGTGAGGTGGGTGGCGTGCACGGCCGAGGTGCGCGGGCCGAGCGCGCCGTGGTCGGCGAGCAGCCGGGTCGGGGTGACGCCGTGCGCGGCGAGGCAGGCGTCGTTCTCGGCGGTCTGCTCGGACAGGTGGACGTGCAGCGGCGCCTTGCGCATCGCCGCCCAGTGCGCGACGGTGCCCAGCTGCTCGGCCGGGACGGCCCGGACCGAGTGGATGGCGGCGCCGATCCGGGCGTGCTCGCGCGGCTTGAGCGCGTCCGCCCGGACCGCCCAGGCCTCGGCGTCGCCGTCACTGAACCGCAGCTGCGGCTGCGTCGGCTCGGCGCCGAAGCCGGAGGACAGGTAGCAGGTGTCCAGCAGGGTGATCCGGATGCCGGCCCGGGCGGCGGCCTCGATCAGCGCCTCGCCCATCGCGTTGGGGTCGGTGTAGCGGGCGCCGCCGGGCGCGTGGTGCAGGTAGTGGAACTCGCCGACGGCGGTGATCCCGGCGAGCGCCATCTCGGCGTAGACGGCGGTGGCGAGCTCCAGGTAGCTGTCCGGGTCGAGCGCGCCGGCGAACCGGTACATGGTGTCGCGCCAGGTCCAGAAGGTACCGGAGCCGACCTGGACGTGCCCGCGCAACGCCCGGTGGAAGGCGTGCGAGTGGGCATTCGCCTGGCCGGGCAGCAACAGCCCGTCGAGGCGGACGGCGCCGGGCGGGCAGGGTCCGCTCTCCGGGGTCACGGCGGTGATCCGGCCGTCGGGGCCGGTGGCGATCAGCACGTTCTGCTCGACCACCGGCCCGTCGGGGTGCGGCAGCCAGGCGTACTGCGCCCAGTAGGTCACCGGGGTCGGTGCGGTCAGCGACACGCCAGGTCCTCCAGTACGTCGGCGAGAGCGGCGACCCCGGCCAGGCAGTCGGCCTCCTCGGCGTGTTCGGCCGGGGAGTGCGAGACACCGGTGGGGTTGCGCACGAACAGCATGGCGGTCGGGATGACGGACGCCAGGATGCCGGCGTCGTGTCCCGCGCCGGTCGGCAGCACCGGGGCGTCGAGCAGCTTGGCGAGCCGGTCGCGCAGCGGGCCGTCGAAGTCCACCACCGGGGTGTAGGACTCGCGGGTCAGCTCGACCCGGACGCCGTCGCGCTCGCCGCGCTCGGCGGCGGCCCGCTCGATCTCGCCGACCAGTTCGGTGAGGGTGCGCTCGTCGGCGGCCCGGGAGTCCAGCCAGCCGCGCACCAGCGAGGCGATCGCGTTGGTGCCGTTGGGCTCGACCGCGACCTTGCCGAAGGTGGCCAGCGCGCCCGCCAGCTTCGCCTTCTTGCGGGCGGCGAGCACGGTGTTGGCGAAGGTCAGCATCGGGTCGCGGCGGTCCTCGATCCGGGTGGTGCCGGCGTGGTTGGCCTCACCGTGGAAGTCGAACCGCCAACGGCCGTGCGGCCAGATCGCGCTGGCCACGCCGACCGGCTGCCCCTCGGCGAGGTGGCGGCCCTGCTCGACGTGGAGTTCGACGAAGGCGCCGATCCGGGCCAGCCGCTCGTCGTCCGCGCCGATCGCGGTCGGGTCGTAGCCGGCCTTCTCCATCGCGTCGGGCAGTCGGCGGCCGTCGGCGTCGCGCAGCTCGTACGCGGCCTCACGGGAGAGCACCCCGGAGGTCAGCCGCGAGCCGATGCAGGCCACGCCGAACCGGGCGCCCTCCTCGTCACCGAAGTTGACGATCGCCAGGGGGCGGGTGAAGTCCGCCCCCCGGCCGCGGAGTTCGTCCAGCGCGGCGAAGGAGGAGACCACCCCGAGCGGGCCGTCGAAGGCGCCGCCGTCCGGGACGGAGTCCAGGTGCGAGCCGGTGACGATCGCCCCCGGGGCGGTCGGGTCGCCCAGCCAGGCCCACTGGTTGCCGTTGCGGTCCAGCTCGTACGTCAGGCCGCGGCTGCGGGCCTGCTGCTCGAACCAGGCGCGGCACTCGGCGTCCGCGGAGTTCCAGGCGAAGCGGCGGTAGCCGCCGGAGGAGGCGGAGCGGCCCACGGGGAGCAGCTCCGCCCACATCTCTTCGAACGAAGAAACCGTCACAGCTCACCCATGGGAACGCGCACGCCACGCTCGGCGGCGACCTCGGTGGCGCGGTCGTAGCCGGCGTCCACGTGCCGGATGACGCCCATGCCCGGGTCGTTGGTGAGCACCCGGCGGATCTTCTCCCCGGCCAGCGCGGTGCCGTCGGCGACGGTGACCTGGCCGGCGTGGATCGAGCGGCCGATGCCGACGCCGCCGCCGTGGTGGATGGAGACCCAGGAGGCGCCGGAGGCCACGTTGACCATGGCGTTGAGCAGCGGCCAGTCGGCGATCGCGTCCGAGCCGTCCAGCATCGCCTCGGTCTCGCGGTACGGGGAGGCCACCGAGCCGCAGTCCAGGTGGTCGCGGCCGATCACGATCGGGGCGGACAGCTCGCCGGAGGCGACCATGTCGTTGAAGCGCTCACCGGCCTTGTCGCGCTCGCCGTAGCCGAGCCAGCAGATGCGCGCGGGCAGGCCCTGGAAGTGCACCTTCTCCTGGGCCATCTTGATCCAGCGGGCCAGCGACTCGTTCTCCGGGAAGAGGTCGAGGACGGCCTTGTCGGTCTTGTGGATGTCCTGCGGGTCGCCGGACAGCGCCGCCCAGCGGAACGGGCCCTTGCCCTCGCAGAACAGCGGACGGATGTACGCCGGGACGAAGCCGGGGAAGGCGAAGGCGCGGTCGTAGCCGGCCAGCTGGGCCTCACCGCGGATCGAGTTGCCGTAGTCGAAGACCTCGGCGCCGCGGTCCAGGAAGCCGACCATCGCCTCGACGTGCTTGGCCATCGACTCGCGGGAGCGCTGGGTGAACTCGGCGGGCTTGGCGGCCGCGTAGTCGGCCATGTCCTCGAAGGCCACGCCGACCGGCAGGTAGCTGAGCGGGTCGTGGGCGCTGGTCTGGTCGGTGACGATGTCGATCGGCGCGTCCATCGCGAGCAGCTGCGGGACCAGCTCGGCGGCGTTGCCCAGCACACCGATGGAGAGCGGCTGCCTCTTGTCGCGGGCGGCGGTGGCGAGCTCCAGCGCGTGCGGGAGGTCCTTGGCCTCGACGTCCAGGTAGCGGTGCTCGATCCGGCGGGCGATCCGGGACGGGTCGCAGTCGATGCAGATCGCCACGCCGCCGTTCATGGTGACGGCCAGCGGCTGGGCGCCGCCCATCCCGCCGAGGCCGGCGGTGAGGGTGATGGTGCCCTCCAGCGTGCCGTTGAAGCGCTTGTTGGCGACGGCGGCGAAGGTCTCGTAGGTGCCCTGGAGGATGCCCTGGGTGCCGATGTAGATCCAGGAACCGGCGGTCATCTGGCCGTACATGGTGAGCCCGAGGCTCTCCAGGCGGCGGAACTCCTCCCAGTTGGCCCAGTCGCCGACCAGGTTGGAGTTGGCGATGAGCACGCGCGGCGCCCACTCGTGGGTCTGCATCACGCCGACCGGCCGACCGGACTGGACCAGCATGGTCTCGTCCTGCTTCAGCCCCTGCAGCGTCTTCACCATGGCGTCGAAGGAGCGCCAGTCGCGGGCGGCCTTGCCGGTGCCGCCGTAGACCACCAGCTTCGACGGGTGCTCGGCCACCTCGGGGTCGAGGTTGTTCATCAGCATCCGCAGGGCGGCCTCCTGCTGCCACCCCTGCGTCGTGAGTCCCGTCCCGCGCGCCGCGCGCACCTCTCGCGGCCCGCTCGTCTGCTGCTGCACCATGTCCCGGCCTCCCTGCGGATGGATTCATTCAAGCTCGGTTCGGCTGAATATATCCAATCATTCAGCCTTCGACCAGACCTGAACCCATCCGATCAACGCCCGAGTCCGAACGCCTGCCAGCCGTACTCTGAGGTCGAAAACACCAGCCACTCGGCCCAGCAGAGGACGCCATGGCAACCACCCCGGTACAACCAGGAAAGCTGCGTCGCGCTGCGGAAGAGATCGAGCAGCTCGCCGGGCTGCGGGTCGAGGTCATCGGAGGGGCGCTACTGATGTCGCCGCCCCGCCGTGGCAAGCACGCTGGGACGGTTCGACGCCTACGCGAACGAATCGGATCACAGCTGCCGGTCGGCCTCGGCGCATACGAGTCGTCGTCCACCGCACTGCCGGACGACGAGGACGACTACGCCACCCCCGACCTGCTCGTACTGCCCTCCGCCTGGGAGGACGAGGACGACTGGCTGGCTGAACCGTGCGGTATCGCTCTCGCCGTCGAGGTGGCCCCCGGCCCGTCGCGCATCAATCACATCGCGACCAAGACCAACTGGTACGCGATCGCAGGCGTGCCGGTCCTCCTCGCGGTCGACCCCCGCAAGGGCGCCTGGACACTCCACACCCGCCCCCGCGACGGCGCGTACCAGGGCGTCCTGCACGGCGAGTACGGCGAGCCCGTCCCACTGCCGTCGCCACTGTCCGCCGAGCTGGACACCTCCGATCTTCCGCTGTCCGCCCCCCGCAGCTAGGTCAGGCCGCCTCGTCCCCGTCCCAGTCGATGCCGATCTCGGCCAGCCAGCGGCGGTCGGCGGCGTCGGGGGCGGGCGGGGACGGCGGACGGGGGATGTTCTGGACGGGGCCGAGGCCGTACTTCTCGGCTGCGGCGGCCGCGCGGGCGTCGGGTTCGATGACGCCGACGTGGACGGCGGACTCGTCGCCCGGGTCGAGGACGGTCAGTTCGGGTTCGGGCAGGCGCCGCAGGGTGACGCGGCGTCCGCAGGTGGGGCAGGACCATTCGTCAGCGCCCGAGGCCAGGCGGGCGACGAACTTCATCTCGTGGATCACGCGCATGGGCGGCACCCCCTGCTGTAGGGGATGCCCGGGTTCGTGTCGAGTACTCCCCCGGCCGTTGTTCCAAGCCGCTCGATCGACGCCGCGGCTACTCCAGGCCGCGCCTACTCCAAGCTGTTCCTATTCCAAGCTGTGCCTATTCCAAGAACAGGCCACGCGCCGCCGCCGACTGCTCGATCGCCTCCAGCCGCGCCTCCGCGCCCGGGAGTTCGTCGCACATGGTCTGCAGCAGCACCCGGCCGAGCATCATCGGCGCGCAGGCGGTGTCGAAGACCAGCCCGGTGCCGACAGCCGCGGGCAGCATCAGATCGGAGAGCTTGGCAACCGGCGAGAAGGCGCTGTCGGCCACGGTGAGCACGGTCAGCCCGCACTCGCGGGCCACCGCCAGCGCGTCCATCAGCTCCCGCGGGTAGCGCGGCAGCGCGAAGCAGAGCAGCGCGGTGGCCCCGGCCGCGGTGGCCTGTTCCAGCCGGTCGGCGAGCATGCTGCCACCCTCGTCCAGCAGCCGGATGTCCGGGTGCACCTTGGAGGCGAAGTACGCGAAGCCGCGCGCCTGCGCCGAGGCGGCCCGCAGGCCGAGCACCGGCAGCGGGCGGGAGGCGGCGAGCAGCCGGGCGGCCCGGGTGATCGGCTCGGGGTCGGCGAGCAGCTCGGCGAGGTGGCGCAGGTGCTCGATCTCGGCGAGCACGGCCTGCTGGTGCTCGTTGCGTACCGCGTCGGCCGGGGTCTCCGGCGCGGCCGGCTCGCCCGCGCCGAGTTCGCGCAGCTGTCTGCGCAGCGCCGGGTAGCCGTCGTACCCGAGCGCGACCGCGAAGCGGGTGACGGAGGGCTGGCTCACCCCGGCGAGTTCGGCCACCTCGACGCTGGAGAGGAACGGCGCCTCGGTGGCGTGCCGGACCAGCGAGTGCGCGATCCGCCGCTGGGTGGGCGTCAGCCGGTGGCCTTCGAACATCTGCAGCAGCCGGGCGGAGGGACCGACGGTGCCGGCCTCGTCGATGGCGGTCATCTGATACCTCCGGATGCGAGCGGTTCGAACGACGACTGTGCAGCAGCGCGACGCGCCTGGCAAAGACGTCTCGCACGACGGGACGCCCCGTGAGACGTCCCGGAGATCGGACAGCGGGCCGACCCGGGACCGACGGGGTTCGGGGTAACCCTGATTTCTCCCTGAGCCCGCCCGGATTCCCCCCGCGAACGGATGGACCGGGATCCGCGGCGGCCCCACCCTAAGGGCATGGACACTCGCCAGGACGATCTGCGGCACGATCTCGACGCCACCCTGCAGGCCCGCAAGGAACTCGGCAAGGAGTACGAGAACGAACTCGTGGACTCCTTCATGAAGCGCCTCGACGCCCGCCTGGACGCCCGGGTCGAGCGCTCGGTCGCCGAGCGGATGGACGACTACGCGCCCTCCCACCGGGACCGGGGCCGCGACCGGGACCGCCGCGGCTGGGCCCCCGTCCGGTCCGGCAACCGCCTGGCGGTGCTCTCGCTGGCCTTCGGCATCCCGCTGACCGCCATCGCCGCCAGCCCCGAAAGCGGCGGGTTCGCCGGCCTGCTGGCCTGCTGGGCGGGCATCGTCGGGGTCAACTTCGCGGCCGCGCTGGGCAACCGCCGCGACCGCCGGGACCAGCGGCCGCGGGGCGACTGGGACTGAGCCCCCGTCACCCCGCGCCCACGGCACCTCAGGCCAGCGGCCCGGTGACCCGCTCCACGGCCCGCACCAGGTCACCGGAGGCGACCAGCGCGGCGGCGGCCTCCAGGTCCGGCGAGAGGAAGCGGTCCCGGCCGGCGCCGCCGACCCCCGCCTCGCGGGCGGCGGCCAGCGCGGCCGCAGTGGCCGGGGCCGGTCGGCCGGCCGATTCGGCCTGCTGGCGGATCTCCAGCGCGCGGGCCGCGGCGGTCAGTTCGACGGCCAGGATCCGGCCGAGGTTCTCCACCGCCTGACGCAGCTTGCGGGCGGCCGACCAGCCCATCGACACGTGGTCCTCCTGCATCGCGGAGGAGGGGATCGAGTCGACCGAGGCCGGGACGGCGAGCCGCTTGTTCTCGCTGACCAGCGCCGCCTGGGTGTACTGGGCGATCATCAGGCCGGAGTCCACGCCCGGGTCGTCGGCCAGGAAGGCCGGCAGGCCGTGCGAGCGGGCCTTGTCGAGCAGCCGGTCGGTGCGGCGCTCGGAGATCGAGCCGAGGTCGGCGGCCGCGATGGCGAGGAAGTCCAGCACGTACGCGACCGGCGCACCGTGGAAGTTGCCGTTGGACTCCACCCGGCCGTCCGGCAGCACCACCGGGTTGTCCACCGAGGCGGCCAGCTCGCGCGAGGCGACCAGCTGGGCGTGCGCCAGGGTGTCCCGGCCGGCCCCGGCCACCTGCGGGGCGCAGCGGATCGAGTAGGCGTCCTGGACCCGCGGCGCGTCGTCCTGGTGGTGGCCGGTGAGGCCGGAGCCCTTGAGCACGGCCAGCATGTTGGCCGCGCTCAGCGCCTGGCCGGGGTGCGGGCGGATCGGGGCGTGCAGCTCGGGGGCGAGCACCTTGTCGGTGCCGAGCAGCGCCTCCAGGGTCATCGCGGCGGTGATGTCGGCGGTGGTGAACAGGCGGCTGAGGTCGGCGATGGCCATCACCAGCATGCCGAGCATGCCGTCGGTGCCGTTGATGAGGGCCAGGCCCTCCTTCTCCAGCAGCTCGACCGGCTCGATGCCGGCGGCGGCCAGCAGCTCGGCGACGGGCTTCTCCACCCCGTCCGGGCCGGTGGCGGTGCCCTCGCCCATCAGCACCAGCGCGCAGTGCGACAGCGGCGCGAGGTCACCGGAGCAGCCGAGCGAGCCGAACTCCCGGACCACCGGGGTGATGCCGGCGTTGAGCAGGGCGGCCATGGTCTGCGCGACCAGCGGCCGTACGCCGGTACGGCCGGAGGCCAGCGTCTTCATCCGCAGGAACATCAGCGCGCGGACCACCTCGCGCTCGACCGCCGGGCCCATGCCGGCCGCGTGCGAGCGCACCAGCGAGCGCTGGAGCTGGGCGCGCAGCTCGGGGCTGATGTGCCGGACGGCGAGCGCGCCGAAGCCGGTCGACACGCCGTAGACGGGGCGCGGCTCAGCCGCGAGGGCGTCGATCCGCGCGCGGGCGGCCGCCATCTCGGCGAGCGCGTCAGGACCGATCTCGACCCGGGCATTGCCCCGGGCGACGGCCAGCACGTCGTCCGCGCTGACGTCGGCCTTGCCGACCTGGACCAGCGGAGCGTCGGGGGCCACAGCACTGTGCATATCCATATACACAATCACAGCAGGTGAATGAAGATATGACAACAGCTGCCCACCATCCGGATTCTCCGCCTTCCGGACCGGCGCCGCACGCCGCAGCCCCCGACCGCCCCTTCCGCACGCCTACCGCCCGAGTTCGGCCTCGATCAGGTCGGCCGCCCGGGCGGTGCCGCCCTCGGCCCGGCCGGCGGCGGACAGCTCCTCCAGCCGACCTCGACCTGGCCGTCGAACTGGTCTACGGCCCGCTCTACTACCGCTGGCAGTACCGGCTCGGCCCGCTCACCCACGAGCACGCCGACCGCCTGGTCGACGCCGCCCTACGGGCCCTCAACCCGCCTGCGGCTAGCGGCCGTTCCGACGTCTGACCGCGTACACCAGCAGCACGACGACCAGCAGGACCACCAGCGCCGCGACGGCGAACCAACCGAACACCGCGTCCAGCGCCCGCCCGACGACGCTGCGGCGGACCTTCCGGGTGCGCCGCGACGCGGCGTGGTCCGTGATCCGGTGCGCCCGCAGGCCCGCCCGCAGCTGCGGCGCCCGCTCAGGCGTCGCCCGTACCGGCGTCGGACCCGTCCGGCCGTCCTGGACCGCCCGGTCCGCCGACGACACCACCGACACCACCGACGCCGCCGACGCCGGGGCGGCCGTCGCCACCCCGCCGCCGAGCACCAGCACCCCGGCCACCGCCGCGCCCACCAGCCGTCCGCCCACCGCCGCCCCCGCTCCCAGGTCCCCCGTCACCTTCCCACCGGCCCGGCCACCGACGGCAGGCCTCACCCCGAACCGCGACCCAGCCGCGACACCCCGGTCACCGAACCGGCACATCCCCGCGCCGACCCGCCGCCGTCGCCACGGCAACCGGGAGGCCACGCCCGGCACGGGAACCGGGCGTCAAGGAACAGTCGGATCGGGCGGGTCGCCCGACGCCCGGCCTCCCCCGGGGCCTCACATCACCGGCGGCGAGGCCGCACCCGCCAGCGCCACCGCGACCAACGCCCGCATCGTGCAGGCGACTTGTCCCAGCGGCAGGGTCGCGTCGTCGGCGAACAGCTCCACCAGCCAGCCCCCGGCCGCGTTCTGCCCGCCGGCCGCGACCATCCCCCGGTAGCCGGAGACGACCAGCATCGCCTCCTCCGCCGGGTCGTTACCCGCCGCACCCGCGCGCAACGCGAAGGCGCCGCCCCGGACCGCGCGACGGGTCATCGGGTAGTGGCGCAGGTCGAAGACCGCGTCCGGGGCCTCGATCTGGGCCCGCTGGGTCTCGGCGCGGGTGCTGCTGGGGCCCCTGGTCATCCGGAAGACGGCGTGCTGGGCGGTGCGCATCAGCTGGGAACCGGGCGGGACGTAGGAGACCCACCAGCCGACCGCGTCGAGCAGCCGGGCGGAGGTCTCGGCGACCACGACCAGCTTGCCCAGGGTGTCGGCGGGGTGGACGGCCCGGGCGGCGGCGGCATGGTCGAGGGCGGCGAGGACGGCGGTGAGCAGCTGGCCGGGGTCGGCGCTGTGGGCGGCTCCGCGGAAGCGCCGCCGGTCGGCCGTACCGACCCGCCCGCCGGGGCCGCGGCGGCCGTCGGCGCGGTGGTGGGGGTCGGCGGCGTCGGCGAGCAGCACGGTGGGGTCGGGCGAGAAGCCGGGGCCGTGGCTGCGCCCGGCGACCACGGGGTGGGCGGCGCGGGCGGCCTTGGCCCGGTACTGGGCGGCGTCGGCGAGCCGGAAGAGCCGGTCGGGGGTGGTCACCGGCCCGATGGAGTCCCCGGTGGAGGCGACGCCGCAGGCGACCCCGTCACCCTCGGACAGCGCCAGCGCCCGCGCACACAGCTCCTCGGCGACGGCGACCACCTCGTCGGCCTTCTGCCCCTCCGTCAGCAGGCAGAACTCGTCCCCGCCGAGCCGGGCGGCCAGGCTGCCGGGCAGCTTGGCGGCGGCCAGCGACAGCTGGTGGGCGAAGCGCTCCAGCAGCCGGTCGCCCATCTCGTGGCCGAGCTGGTCGTTGACCCGCTTCAGCCCGTTGACGTCGCAGACCACCAGCGAGACCACGGTGTCGTCCCGGTTGTGCGCCTCCAGCGCGGTCTCCAGCCGGGCGTCGACCGCGCGCCGGTTGGCCAGGCCGGTGAGCGGGTCGGAGAAGGCGAGCTTGCGCAGGTCGGCCAGGCGCTCGGTCTGGGCGAGCCCGGCCGAGATCTGGGCGGCGAGCAGGGTCGCGTAGTCGGCGTCGGCCTCGGTGAACTCGGGCATCCCGATCGAGCGGGCGAGGTAGAGCTCGCCCCAGGCCTGCCCGTGCAGCACGATCGGCGCGACCACGCAGCAGGCCCGGCCGCGCCGGCGCAGCGCCGCGGCGCGTTCCCGGCAGTACGCGCCGGCGGTCGGGTGCGCGTGTCCGGCGTGCGGTTCGGTGTTCTCGGCGGTCTGCACCCAGGCGCGCGGCAGGCGCCCGGTGGTCCAGCGCTCCTCCAGGTAGGTGACGATCTCCGGGAAGTCCGCGACCGGGTACGACTCGTCCTCCGGCAGCCCCTCCTCGCCGGGGGCGAGCTCCCCGTGGTTGACCAGCACCCGCAGTCGGCCGGACTCGCGGTCCCAGACCGAGACGGCGGTCATGGTGGCGCCGAGCGCCTCGGTGGCCCGGGCGGCGGCGGCCCGGACGGCCTCCAGCGGGGTGAGCGCGCCGGCCATGTCCTGGGCGAGTTCGACCACCGCCTGCAGCCTCAGGTCGGGCAGCGGGTCGGGGCGGCGCGGGCCATCGCAGTCGCAGCCGCGGTCCGTCATGATCGCCTCACTGCTCACCGGCTCGCCTCGCTCCCTGTGCTCGGTCCTGCCAGACCCCCGAAGCCGATCGCACCCGTCCGGCTGCTTGCACCAAGACTATGGCGATTTCGTTTGGTTATGCCCCGTTTGCCCGGACGGACCTGCGGCGGACCGTACGACTTTCAACCGTTCGGCCACCCGGAGACCCTCACCCGAGCCCCTCACCCGGGGAGAGCACCCGCCCGCTAGTCCGCCTTCAGCCGCCGCGACAGCAGCCACGGCTCGACCAGCCCCAGCCCCCGCACCGGCCGCCGCCACATCGGCTGCAGGTGGAACCGGGCCCCCGCGTCCGGCCCCGGCATCGGCAGCCCGGAGGCCGGCATCCCGGCGGCCACCGAGAGCGCCTCCGCCAGGCCCGGCCCCTCCGAGTCGGCCGGGGCGACGCTGCCGTTCTGCTCCAGCGCGGCGGCGAACTGCCCGTCGATCAGCACCGCGTCCTTGGGCGCGATCGAGGTGAGCCGACTGGCCAGGTTCACCGTGGTGCCGAAGACGTCGCCCATCCGCTGGGTGACCGTCCCGAAGGCCATGCCGACCCGCAACGCCGGGATGGTGTCGTCCTCGGCCAGCGCCTCGATCAGGCTCAGCGCGATCTCGGCGGCGGTCGCCGGGTCCTCGGAGACGTAGAGGATCTCGTCGCCGAGGGTCTTGATCACCCGGCCGCCCTGCCCGACGATCAGGTCGGAGCAGGTGTTCTCGAAGGTCTCGACCAGTTCGCCGAGTTCCTCCTCCTCCAGCCGCCGCGACAGCCGGGTGAAGCCGACCAGGTCCGCGAAGCCGACCGCGAGCCGACCGCTGGTGATCTCGTGGTCCTCGGCCGCCTGCACCACCCGGCCGGTGACGGCGGCCAACTGCCGCCGCCAGACGTACACCAGGAACTGCTCCAGCTCCGGCAGCAGCAGCTCGACCAGCGGGTACGCGACGTCGGCGCGGGTCAGCCCGGGTTCGGCGGACTGGGTGAGGTTCTCCAGGAAGGTGTCCATCTGCCAGCCGGCCAGCCGGGCCGTGGTCTGGCCGGTGGAGCGGGCCACCTGGATCGCCATCGACTCGCTGAGCAGCCCGGACTCGACCAGGCCGGCGAGGCGCCGCAACGCGATCACGTCGCCGTCGGTGAGAGCCCGGGACTGCCCGATGTCGGGGAAGCCCATGGCCCGCCAGAAGCGGGTGGCCAGCTCCATCGGGACGTCGGCGGCGCGCGCGGCCTGGTACGGGGTGTAACGGCGTGGCGCGTCCAGGATCAGGCGTTCCAGTTCGAGCGCGACCGTGGGGTCGTGGGTGCCCGCCGTCCCGCTGCTGCCGTCCTCTGCCACCGGTCCGTCCCCGTGCGGTTGCCGCACTTGCCTCGTGTCCTACCTGTCCGGGCGCCCCGCCCGCCACCCTGGCGGGCAGTGGCGCGCCTCACACCGCTGCCAGGTGGAATGTTCGCACGGAATCCCGTGATCCGGGGCATCCGCCCGAGTCAAGGAGAGGTGAAGAGTGCCGTTCAGGGGGCTTCGGGGCGGACGTGGACCACGTCCCCCGCGCCGACCGCCCGGCGCGCGCCGTCGGGGGTTCGGACCACCAAGCGGCCGTCCCCGTCGATCGCCACCGCCTCGCCGACCAGCTCGCGGTCGCCCGGCAGGTGCACCTTCACCTGGCGGCCGAGCGTGGTGCAGCGGTCCACGTAGGCGCGCATCAGGTCGCTCGCGTGCGGGTCCCCGGCCGCGGCCGTCCACTCGCCGTACAGCCCGGCGAACTCGCGCAGCAGGGCGCGCAGCAGGACGGAGCGGTCGGTGGTCTCGGCGCCGGCCAGCGCGAGCGAGGCGGCGGTGGGGACGGGCAGCTCCTGCTCGCGCAGCGAGACGTTCAGGCCCATCCCGCACACCACCGCGCCGCCGCTCAGCTCGGTGAGGATCCCGCCGAGCTTGCGCTCCGCGCCGGCGATCTCCACCTGTAGGTCATTGGGCCACTTCAGTCCGACCTCGATCCCGGCCACCCGGCCGAGCGTGCTCGCCGCGGCCACCCCGACCAGGATCGGCAGCCAGCCGTACCGCTCGACCGGCACCCCCTCGGGGCGCAGCAGGAAGGACAGGAACAGCCCGGAGCGGGCCGGGGCGCTCCACTGCCGGTCCAGCCGCCCGCGCGCGGCGCTCTGCGCCTCGGCGACCAGCACCGCCCCCTGCGGCGCGCCGGCCCGGGCCCGCTCGGCGAGGTCGGTGTTGGTGGAGCCGGTCTCGGCGACGACGTCCAGCGAGGTCCAGAGCCCGCCCGGGACGACCAGGTCCCGTCGCAGCGTCGCCTGGTCCAGCGGCGGCCGGTCCAGGTCGGTCCAGGGGGACGGTCCGGTACGGCCGAAGCCGCGCAGTCCGCTGCGGCGGGGGGTGTCGGGTGCGGTCATGGTCAGCACACTAGAGGCGTAGTCCGCCTTATCGTCTCGCATAACGCTCGTTAACACACTGTGTCGATGGCCATAACGCCAGGACATGACGCATAGCCCTGCGCGCTGGCTACGCTACTCAACGGTAGTTCGCAGCGCCGCCCTGCCCTCATGCGCGAGCCCCCGTCCCCGGCCCGCGCGCAATCGAACAGGTCGCGGCCCATGATCAGGGAGAGCCACCGGATGACCGAGGCGCCGTACGACCCCCACACCACCGCCGGCAAGCTCGCCGACCTGCGGCGCAGGCTGGACGAGGCGGTGCATTCCGGCTCGTCCAAGGCCGTGGAGAAGCAGCACGCCAAGGGCAAGCTGACCGCCCGCGAGCGGGTCGTGGAGCTGCTGGACGAGGACTCCTTCGTCGAGTTCGACGAGTTCGCCCGGCACCGCTCGACCAACTTCGGCCAGGAGCGGAACCGCCCCTACGGCGACGGCGTGGTGACCGGCTACGGCACCATCGACGGCCGTCAGGTCGCGGTCTTCGCCCAGGACTTCACCGTCTTCGGCGGCTCGCTCGGCGAGGTGTTCGGCGAGAAGATCGTCAAGGTGATGGACTTCGCGCTGAAGACCGGCTGCCCGGTCATCGGCATCAACGACTCCGGCGGCGCCCGGATCCAGGAGGGCGTGGTCTCGCTCGGCCTCTACGGCGAGATCTTCCGCCGCAACGTGCACGCCTCGGGTGTCATCCCGCAGATCTCGCTGATCATGGGCCCCTGCGCCGGCGGCGCGGTCTACTCCCCCGCGATCACCGACTTCGTGGTGATGGCCGACCAGACCTCGCACATGTTCATCACCGGCCCGGACGTGATCAAGACCGTGACCGGCGAGGACGTCGGCATGGAGGAGCTGGGCGGCGCGCGCACCCACAACACCAAGTCCGGTAACGCGCACTACCTGGCGACGGACGAGAAGGAGGCGATCGAGTACGTCAAGAGCCTGCTCTCGTACCTGCCCTCCAACAACCTGAGCGACCCGCCGTCCTACCCGGAGCAGGCCGATCTCTCGATCACCGCCGAGGACCTCGAACTCGACACGATCGTGCCGGACTCGGCGAACCAGCCGTACGACATGCGCAAGGTGATCGAGCACATCGTCGACGACGGCGAGTTCCTGGAGACCCAGCCGCTGTACGCGGGCAACATCATCACCGGCTTCGGCCGGGTCGAGGGCCACGCGGTCGGCATCGTCGGCAACCAGCCGATGGACCTGGCCGGCTGCCTGGACATCAACGCCAGCGAGAAGGCCGCGCGCTTCATCCGCACCTGCGACTCCTTCAACATCCCGGTGCTGACCTTCGTCGACGTGCCCGGCTTCCTGCCCGGCACCGAGCAGGAGTGGGACGGCATCATCCGCCGCGGCGCCAAGCTGATCTACGCCTACGCCGAGGCCACCGTCCCGCTGATCACCGTGATCACCCGCAAGGCCTTCGGCGGCGCGTACGACGTCATGGGCTCCAAGCACCTGGGCGCCGACCTCAACCTGGCCTGGCCGACCGCACAGATCGCGGTGATGGGCGCGCAGGGCGCCGTCAACATCCTGCACCGCCGGGAGATCGCCGAGGCCGAGGCGGCCGGCAACGTCGAGGAGAAGCGGGCCGAGCTGATCGCCTCGTA
The DNA here is from genome assembly GCF_040609455.1 of Kitasatospora sp. NPDC004669. NCBI lineage: Bacteria > Bacillati > Actinomycetota > Actinomycetes > Kitasatosporales > Streptomycetaceae > Kitasatospora > Kitasatospora sp. NPDC004669. The sequence continues at coordinate 220,237 of NZ_JBEXKB010000004.1, read as the reverse complement.
CGAGGACACCCTGCTGAACCCGTACCTGGCGGCCGAGCGCGGCTACGTCGACGCGGTGATCGCCCCGAGCGAGACCCGTCGGCACATCGTCCGGGGCCTGCGGGCACTGCGTGGCAAGCGCGAGGTGCTGCCGCCCAAGAAGCACGGCAACATCCCCCTGTAGGCCCAATCCCTGTCGGGAGAGAACCAGCCATGTCCCCGATCCACGTGCTGCACGGGCAGCCGACCCCCGAGGAGCTCGCCACCGTCCTGGCGGTGGTCCAGGCCCGGGCCGCCGCCGCGCAGGCCGCCGCCGAGGCGGCGCGTCTGGCCGGCGTCGGCCCGGCCTCCCCCTGGAGCGACCGCTCCCGTCTGCTCCGCCCCGCCGTCCGCCCGGGCGTCAACGCCTGGCGGACCTCGGGCTGGGCGCACTGATCCACCGGGAGTGGGAAGTCGGCGGGTCCGACTTCCCACTCTGTGACTCGCCCGCTATGCCCGAAACCTGAGTACGGATACTCAGGCGCCCACGCCCCGGCGCGGCGCACTCTGGACGGGTGCTCTGGTCAGACCCTCGCGATGAGCCCTCGCCCGAGGCCCGCCGCATGCAGGAACGGATGCAGCGGGCCGGCAAGGTGCTCGCCACCCTGGTGCTGGTGGGCGCCGTCCTGATCATGCTCTCCCGGTCGTTCACCTGAGCCGTTCACCCGAACGGCGGACACCGGCACCCCCTACCCTGGTGGGCATGACCGACCCGCGCCCCCTCGTCCTCGCCTCCGCCTCCCCCGCCCGCCTCGGGTTGCTGCGCCAGGCGGGTCTCGACCCGCGCGTGGTGGTCAGCGGCGTCGACGAGGACGCGATCAGCGCCGCCACCCCCGCCGAGCTCGCCCTCGTCCTGGCCGAGGCCAAGGCGAAGGCCGTCGCCGCCGAACTGACCGGCGGCGAGCTGGTGATCGGCTGCGACTCCGTCCTGGAGCTGGACGGCGAGGCCCTCGGCAAGCCCGCCGACGCCGCCGAGGCGCTGGCCCGCTGGCAGTCGATGCGCGGCCGCGCCGGCGTGCTGCGCACCGGCCACTGCGTGATCGACACCGTGACCGGCCGGCAGTCCTCGGCCACCGCCTCCACCACGGTCCGCTTCGGCACCCCGGACGACGAGGAGATCGCCGCCTACGTGGCCTCCGGCGAACCGCTGTACGTGGCCGGGGCGTTCACCCTGGACGGCCGCTCGGCGCCGTTCATCGACGGCATCGACGGCGACCCGGGCAACGTCATCGGCCTGTCCCTGCCGCTGCTCCGCCGCCTGCTCGCCGACCTCGGCGTCCGGCTGGTCGATCTCTGGGCCTGACGCTCGGGCCGATCTGTGGACCGGGCGACCGGGCGACCTGCCGCACCCGGCAGTCGCACCTCTAAGCTGACCGGCGTTCGAACGGGGAGGGAACGCGGCGATGACCGACGACGTGCTCAACGTGGTGCTCGGCCTGGTGGCCAGCGCCATCAGCGCCGGCCTGGGCTGGCTCGCCCAGGCCCTGCGGCGGCGCCGCAGGGTCGAACGGGTGCGGGCCTTCCTCGGGCTGCCGTCCGGCAGCGAGTGCCTGATCGTGGTGCCCCGCAGCATCGGGACGGGCTCGCACGCGAACACCGTGACCCGCCGGGACGCGTACGCGCTGATGTGGCTGGCCGGGCTGGTCGAGGAGTGCGGCGCCCGGCCCGAACTGGTCGCCCACGACGCCGCGCACCGCGGCCTGGGCGCCAAGACCGAGCTATGCCTGGGCGGTCCCGTCAGCAACGACCGGATGGCCGCCCACGTGGCCTGGGGCCTGCCGGGCGTGACCGTCGCCTCCGGCCCCGGCCCGGGCAGCAACGTGATCGTGGTGGGCGGCCACGACTACACCGCCGACCAGGACCAGGTGCACACCCTGCTGGCCCGGATCGCCACCCCGGACGGCGGCCGCCCGGTGTTCCTGATCTCCGGCCAGACCGGCACCGCCAACCAGGCCGGGGTGCGCTACCTGGTCTCCCACCACCGCGAACTCGCCCGCGAGTACGGGCAGAATGGGACGTTCGCGCTCATCCTGAAGGTGGTCAACCCCAACGCGTACGGGCCGGACATGGTGGAGCTCGCCGCCGACGTCACCGCCGAGGCACTGCGGCGCCCCGCCCCCGCCTCGACCACGGCTTAAGCGGGCTGCGGGAAGGTGTGTCCCATGACACCGTCCCGCCACGCCGCCGCCCGGTCACCCGACGTCGACCACAGCGGTCCCAACCCACCGGCCGCGACCTGCGAAGTCCCCGAAAGGGCGGCATCGGGGGCCGCGATTGCCATCACCGAGCGTGTGGGATAGTTCACAACCTGGGGCTACTCGCCGGTACTGCCCAGGAATCCATAAACTCAACGAGGTTCAAGAAGGGAGCCACAGTGCGCAAGGTGCTCATCGCCAACCGCGGGGAAATCGCCGTCCGCGTCGCCCGGGCCTGCTCGGACGCCGGTATCGCCAGCGTCGCCGTCTACGCCGAGCCGGACCGGGATGCGCTGCACGTCCGCGCGGCCGACGAGGCTTACGCGCTGGGCGGTGACACCCCCGGCACCAGTTACCTGGACATCGCCAAGGTCCTCAAGGCCGCCGAGGACGCCGGCGCCGACGCCGTCCACCCCGGCTACGGGTTCCTGTCGGAGAACGCCGACTTCGCCCAGGCCGTCATCGACGCGGGTCTGACCTGGATCGGCCCGCCGCCGCAGGCCATCCGCGACCTCGGTGACAAGGTCACCGCCCGCCACGTCGCCCAGCGCGCCGGCGCCCCCCTGGTGGCCGGCACCCCGGACCCGGTCTCGGGCGCCGACGAGGTCGTCGTCTTCGCCCGGGAGCACGGCCTGCCGGTCGCCATCAAGGCGGCGTTCGGCGGCGGCGGCCGCGGCCTCAAGGTCGCCCGCACCCTGGAGGAGATCCCGGAGCTGTACGAGTCGGCGGTCCGCGAGGCGGTCGCCGCCTTCGGCCGCGGCGAGTGCTTCGTCGAGCGCTACCTGGACAACCCGCGGCACGTGGAGACCCAGTGCCTCGCGGACAAGCACGGCAACGTGGTGGTCGTCTCCACCCGTGACTGCTCGCTGCAGCGCCGGCACCAGAAGCTGGTCGAGGAGGCGCCCGCGCCGTTCCTGACCCCGGAGCAGAACGCCGAGCTGTACCGCGCGTCCAAGGCCATCCTGAAGGAGGCCGGCTACGAGGGCGCCGGGACCTGCGAGTTCCTGGTGGCGATGGACGGCACGATCTCCTTCCTGGAGGTCAACACCCGTCTGCAGGTGGAGCACCCGGTCACCGAGGAGGTCACCGGGATCGACCTGGTCCGCGAGATGTTCCGGATCGCCGACGGCGAGGAGCTCGGCTACGGCGACCCGGAGGTGCGCGGCCACTCCTTCGAGTTCCGCATCAACGGCGAGGACCCGGGCCGCAACTTCCTGCCCGCGCCCGGCACCGTGACGCTGTTCGCCCCGCCGTCCGGCCCGGGTGTGCGCCTGGACTCCGGCGTGGAGACCGGCTCGGTCATCGGCCCCGCCTGGGACTCGCTGCTGGCCAAGCTGATCGTCTCCGGCCGCGACCGCAAGCAGGCCCTGGAGCGCGCCAAGCGCGCGCTGAACGAGTTCAAGGTCGAGGGCATGGCCACCGCCATCCCGTTCCACCAGGCGGTCGTCACCGACCCGGCGTTCGCGCCCGAGGTGCACGGCAGCGACGAGCCGTTCACGGTCTACACCCGCTGGATCGAGACCGAGTTCAACAACACCATCCCGGCGTTCGCGGGCGCGGCCGGCGAGGCCGAGGAGGCCGAGACCCGGGAGACCGTGGTCGTCGAGGTCGGCGGCAAGCGGATCGAGGTCTCGCTGCCGTCCTCCCTGGGCGTCGCGGCGGCCCCGGCGGCCGGTGCCACGGGTGCGGCCAAGGCCAAGCGCCGGGTGGGCGCCAAGAAGGCCGGCTCGGCCGTCAGCGGTGACACCCTGGCCTCGCCGATGCAGGGCACCATCGTCAAGGTCGCCGTCGAGGAGGGCCAGGTCGTCGCCGAGGGCGAGCTGATCGTGGTCCTGGAGGCGATGAAGATGGAGCAGCCGCTGAACGCCCACAAGTCGGGCACCATCGTCGGCCTCAAGGCCGAGGTGGGCGCGAGCGTCAGCAGCGGCGCCGCGCTGTGCGAGATCAAGGACTGACGCGAGGTCCGTCAGCCACCGACCGGTCCGTACGCCCTTCGGGGTGTGCGGACCGGTCGCGTTCTCCGGTCGTACGGGGGACGGGCTCAGCGCCCACGCGGCAGACCCAGCTCGGCCAGCCGGACCGGCATCCCGCCCGGGCCGACCGGCCCGCCGTGCGCGCCGGGGCGGCGCTGGGCGGGCAGCGGGGCGCCGCCGGGGGCCGGGGCGGGCCGGCGGCCCATCGGGCCGGGCTGGGTCTGGTGGACCGGGCCGCTGCCGGTGCCGTGCACCGGGGCGTCGCCGCCGGAGCCCGCGCCGAACGGCGCCAGGTCGATCTGCACCCCGCAGTCGGCCAGCGCGTCCAGCTCGCGGACGGTGGCGTCGTCGGCGGTGGCCTGCTCGTCGGTGACCAGCCGGGTGATGGTCTCGGTGGCGACGGTCTGGAACATGCCGGCCGCGCCGAGCTTGGTGTGGTCGGCGAGGACGATGACCTCGGCGGCCGCCAGCACCATTGCCCGGTCCACGCTCGCGGACAGCATGTTCGCGGTCGACAGCCCGCGCTCGGCGGTCAGCCCGCTGCCGGAGATGAAGGCCTTGGTGACCCGCAGCCCCTGCAGCGACTGCTCGGCACCGCTGCCCACCAGGGCGTAGTTGGAGCCGCGCAGGGTGCCGCCGGTCATCACCACCTCGACCCGGTTGGCGTGCGCCAGCGCCTGGGCGACCAGCAGCGAGTTGGTGACCACGGTCAGGCCGGGCACCCGGGCCAGCCGGCGGGCCAGCTCCTGGGTGGTGGTGCCGGCGCCGACCACCACCGCGTCGCCCTCCTCCACCAGCCCGGCGGCGAGGTCCGCGATGGCGCTCTTCTCCGCCGCGGACAGGTGGGTCTTCTGCGGGTAGCCGGGTTCGCGGCTGAAGCCGCCGGGGAGCACCGCGCCGCCGTGCCGGCGGTCGAGGAGCCCTTCTGCCTCCAGCGCCCGCACGTCGCGACGCACGGTCACTTCGGAGGTCTGGACGACGCGGGCCAACTCCCGGAGCGAGACGGCTCCGTTGGCGCGCACCATTTCGAGGATCAACTGGCGACGTTCTGCTGCAAACACAGAACCGACGGTAACCTGCGTGACCGTCTGCTTTCAGGCGTTTGCAGCTAGTAGCTGGAATTGCTCACGCACGAGCGGCGCGTGACCGTACAATACGCGCCGTCAATAGCCCGGGCCTGCGCCCGCCGTCCGGGTGACGATCACCCATGCGCGAAGGGCGGCCGCCGATCGGCAGCCGCCCTCAACTTCACGCCTTGAGCTCAGGATTCGCCGTCGGCCCGCTTGCGGATGTGCAGCTGTCGGGCGGCCTCGGCGGTCGAGCCGGAGACGGACGGGTAGACGGTGAAGCCGCTGGCCACCTGTTCGACGGTCAGATTGGCGTCCACCGCGAGCGAGATCGGGTGGATCAGCTCGCTGGCACGCGGGGCGACGACCACGCCGCCGACCACGATGCCGGTGCCCGGGCGGCAGAACAGCTTCACGAAGCCGTCCCGGATGCCCTGCATCTTCGCCCGCGGGTTGCCGCGCAGCGGCAGCTTGACCACGACGGCGTCCATCTTGCCGCACTCCACGTCGGCGGCGGTGTAGCCGACGGTGGCGATCTCCGGGTCGGTGAAGACGTTGGAGGCCACGGTCTTGAGGTTCAGCGGCTGCACCGCGTCACCGAGCGCGTGGTACATCGCGATCCGGCCCTGCATGGCCGCCACCGAGGCGAGCATGAAGACGCCGGTGCAGTCACCGGCCGCGTACACGCCCGGGGCGCTGGTGCGGGAGACCCGGTCGACCCGGATCTGGCCCCAGTCGTTGAGCTTGACCCCGGCCCCCTCCAGGCCCATGTCGGCCGTGTTGGGGATCGAGCCGACCGCCATCAGGCAGTGGGTGCCCTCGATCACCGTGCCGTCGGAGAGGGTCACCTCGACCCGGTCGCCGATCCGCTTGGCGCTCTCGGCGCGCGAACGGCTCATCACGTTCATGCCGCGGCGCCGGAAGACGTCCTCCAGCACCTCGGCGGCGTCCGGGTCCTCGCCCGGCAGCACCCGGTCGCGGCTGGACACCAGGGTGACCTTGGAGCCGAGCGCCTGGTAGGCGCCGGCGAACTCGGCGCCGGTCACACCGGAGCCGACCACGATCAGCTCGCGGGGCAGCTCCTCCAGGTCGTACACCTGGGTCCAGGTGAGGATCCGTTCGCCGTCCGGCTGGGCGTCCGGCAGCTCACGCGGGTGGGCGCCGGTGGCGATCAGCACGGCGTCGGCGCGCAGCGACTGGACGCTGCCGTCGGGCGCGTCCACCAGCACCTCGCGGGAGCCGTCCACGGCCTGCCCGCCGGCGCCGAGCCGGCCGCGGCCGCGCAGCACGGTGACCCCGGCGCGGGTGACGGACTGGGTGATGTCGTGGGACTGCGCGATCGCCAGGCGCTTCACACGGCGGTTGACCTTGCCCAGGTCCACGCCGATGACCTTGGCCGGCCCACCCTCGCCGTCCCCGTCGCCGTCCCGGGCGACCGTGATGCCCAGCTCCTCGTACGAGCTGTCGAAGGTGGTCATCACCTCCGCGGTCGCGATCAGGGTCTTCGACGGCACGCAGTCCGTGAGCACCGCCGATCCGCCCAGACCGTCGCGGTCGACGACGGTCACCTCCGCGCCGAGCTGAGCGGCGACCAGCGCCGCCTCGTAGCCGCCGGGTCCGCCACCGATGATCACGATCCGAGTCACGCTCACCATTGTCCCGCACGCCGAGAGTGCCGCCACAACGGGGTCCCGGCTCCGTACGAACCTCGGGGGCTCGTCCCCAGTCGCCCCGCTGCGTGCGCCGACCGGGCTACGCTGGCCCCCATGCCCCTTTACGCCGCGTATGCCACCAACCTCGATGCCCGGCAGATGACCCGCCGAGCCCCGCACTCCCCGCTGCGCGGCACGGGGTGGCTGGACGGCTGGCGGCTCACCTTCGGCGGCGAGCAGCTCGGCTGGGAGGGCTCGCTGGCCACCGTGGTCGAGGACGGGAAGGACCAGGTCTTCGTCTCGCTCTACGACATCGCGCCGATGGACGAGGAGGGCCTGGACCGCTGGGAGGGCGTCCAGCTCGGCATCTACCGCAAGATCAAGCTGCGCGCGCACACCCTGGACGGCGACATCCCGGTCTGGACGTACGTGCTCAACGACTACGAGGGCGGTCTGCCCGCGGCCCGCTACCTCGGCCTGATCGCCGACGCCGCGGAGAGCGCCGGCGCCCCGCACGACTACGTGATGGACCTGCGTCGCAGGCCGTGCTGACGCCGGCCCCTTTTCCGGTCGGCCTTCTTTCTGTACGTACCGACTTTCTGCACGTACCGACTTTCTGTACGTACCGACAAGCCCGGTCACTCGAAAGCGCCACCGAGCTGTGTTTTCGGGTCAACCGGGTAACGATCCGGCATGCCGCGCCAGAATTTCTACGCGCGTAGCCGATTCCCGTCTATCCTCGGACCCGTGAACGCTTCTCCTCAGTCGGTCGTCTCCACCGACCCCTACGCCGCCGCCCAGGCCGCCGCCGAGCGCCTGCGCGAGCTGACCGGTGCCGAGCGGCACGACGTCGCCCTGGTGATGGGCTCCGGCTGGGTGCCGGCCGCCGACGCCCTGGGCGAGACCGTGGCCGAGTTCCCGGTCACCGAGCTCCCGGGCTTCCCCGCCCCCGCCGTCGCCGGCCACGCCGGCAAGATCCGCTCGGTGAAGATCGGCGACAAGCGCGCCCTGATCTTCCTCGGCCGCAACCACTACTACGAGGGCCACGGTGTGGCCACCGTCGTCCACGGCGTGCGCACCGCCGCCGCGGCCGGCTGCGGCATCATCGTCCTCACCAACGGCTGTGGCGGCCTGCGCGAGGGCTGGGTGCCCGGCCAGCCGGTGCTGATCCGCGACCACATCAACCTGACCGCGGACTCCCCGATCGTCGGCGCCAACTTCGTCGACCTCACCGACCTGTACTCCAAGCGCCTGCGCGCCCTGTGCCACGAGGTCGACCCGTCCCTGGACGAGGCCGTCTACGTCCAGTTCCGCGGCCCGCACTACGAGACCCCGGCCGAGGTCAACATGGCCCGGGTGATCGGCGGCGAGCTGGTCGGCATGTCCACCACCCTGGAGGCCATCGCCGCCCGCGAGGCCGGCTCCGAGGTGCTCGGCATCTCCCTGGTCACCAACCTGGCCGCCGGCATGACCGGCGAGCCGCTCAACCACGAAGAGGTGCTGGAGGCCGGCAAGGCCTCCGCCGAGCGCATGGGCGAGCTGCTGGCGAAGGTCCTGGAGCGGATCTGACGCCTGCCGGGCGCAGAATCATGAGTGTGACGGGGCCCACGGGCGGCGTGATCCGCTGATCACGCCTTCCCGCGGGCCCCGTCCGCATGTGCACACCTCTTCCCTTCTTGCGCGGAACCCTCCGGCCGACACACCGACGCACTTCCCGATGGAGCAGGCAACCATGACGCAGGCAGTTAACCCCGACCTCCTCGCCCGGGCCCGGGCCTGGCTGGCCGAGGACCCCGACCCGCAGACCCGCGAGGAGCTCACCGCCCTGCTGGCCCGGGCCGAGGCCCCGGAGGCCGAGACGGACAGCAAGCTCGCCTGGGCCGACCTCACCGAGCGCTTCTCCGACCGCCTTCAGTTCGGCACCGCCGGCCTGCGCGGCGAACTCGGCGCCGGCCCGATGCGGATGAACCGCGCCGTGGTGATCCGGGCCGCCGCCGGCCTGGTCGCGTACGTCAAGAAGGAGAACCTGGGCGACCTGGTCGTCATCGGCTACGACGCCCGGTACAAGTCGTACGACTTCGCCCGCGACACCGCCGCCGTGGTGGTCGCCGCCGGCCTGCGCGCCGCGCTGCTGCCGCGCCCGCTGCCGACCCCGGTGCTCGCCTTCGCCGTCCGCCATCTGGGTGCGGCCGCCGGAGTGACCGTCACCGCCAGCCACAACCCGCCGCAGGACAACGGCTACAAGGTCTACCTGGGCGACGGCTCGCAGATCGTCCCGCCGGCCGACGCCGGGATCGCCGCCGAGATCGACGCGATCGGCTCGCTGAACGACGTCCCGCGCGCCGAGGAGGGCTGGGAGGTGCTCGGCGAGGACGTCATCGAGGCCTACCTGACCCGGGCCGTCTCCATCGTCGACGAGCACAGCCCGCGCGAGCTCGACGTCGTCTACACCCCGATGCACGGCGTCGGCCGCGACACCCTGGTCGCCGCCTTCCGCCGGGCCGGCTTCCCGGCGCCCACCGTGGTCGCCGAGCAGGCCGAGCCCGACCCGGACTTCCCGACCGTGGCCTTCCCCAACCCGGAGGAGCCGGGGGCGATGGACCTCGCCTTCCGCACCGCAGCCGAGGTCGGCCCGGACATCGTGATCGCCAACGACCCGGACGCCGACCGCTGCGCGGTGGCCGTCCCGGCCAACGGCAACGCGGCCGGCAGCGGCAACGGCACCTCCGGCTGGCGGATGCTGCGCGGCGACGAGGTCGGCGCGCTGCTCGGCTCCGCCCTGGTCGCCAAGAAGGCCGAGGGCACCTTCGCCACCACCATCGTCTCCGCCACCCTGCTCGGCCGGATCGCCGAGGCGGCGGGCCTGGGCTACACCGAGACCCTGACCGGCTTCAAGTGGATCTCCCGCGCCGAGGGCCTGCGCTACGGCTACGAGGAGGCGCTCGGCTACTGCGTCGACCCGGAGGGCGTCCGGGACAAGGACGGCATCACCGCCGCCCTGCTGGTCGCCGAGCTCGCCGCGACCCTCAAGAAGTCCGGCCGCACCCTGACCGACCTGCTGGACGACCTGGCGCTGGAGCACGGCCTGCACGCCACCGACCAGCTCTCCGTCCGGGTCCAGGACCTCTCGCTGATCGCCGACGCCATGCGCCGCCTGCGCGAGCAGCCCCCGACCGTCCTGGCCGGTCTGACCGTCACCCGCGCCGACGACCTCTCGGCCGGCTCCGCCGACCTGCCCCCGACCGACGGCCTGCGCTACCACCTCGCCGGCGAGGCCGTCCGCTCCGCCCGCATCGTGGTGCGCCCCTCCGGCACCGAGCCCAAGCTCAAGTGCTACCTGGAGGTCGTCCTCCCGGTCGCCACCGCGGCCGACCTCGCCGCCACCCGCACCCGCGCCGCCGAGCTCCTCGCCACCGTCAAGCAGGACCTCGCCCGGGCCGCGGGCATCTGACCCACCCGTGTGAAAGGGCCCGCCGGTACGCGACCGGCGGGCCCTTTCCCGTACGTTCGTCAGGTCAGACCGTGATCACCGTGATCAGGGCGACCAGGCCGGCCAGGGTGGGGGCGATGACCCACCAGCACCACTGGACGACGACGGGACCGGCGGCGTCGGGACGGGTGGCGTTGCGCTCGGCCATCTCCTGGAGGACGTCGGTGATCTGGTCGGACCAGGCGCGGGTGGGATCCGGGGAGCCCTGGACCACCGGGTTGGCCTGACGGCCGAAGACCATGCCCATCCGGGAGGCGTGCTCGGCGGCGCCGCGGGTCTGGGCGCGGGTGGCGCGCTTGCGCTGGCGGAGGGAGACCGGGACGGCCCAGACCTGGTACTTCTTGCCGCCGGCGAGGAGCTCGACCGAGTAGCCCGCGCGCAGGGCGTCCACCGAGGCCCAGGGGGCGGTGATGGTCCGCCACGGGTTGCGGACGAGCAGGCGGCTCTTGTCGGCCAGCACCGCCGGGCGCAGCGTGTAGGCGATCACCGGGAGGGCGAACACCGGTACGGCCGCGAGGGCGACGTACGGGGTCTTCCCGGTGCCGGTCACCACCGCGTCGCCGATCAGCCAGGCGGCGACGGCCAGCAGGAACACGCCGGAGATGACGCCGGGGACGGAGCGGTACACGCGGTCCGCGTACTCGGGTTCCCCGTCGGGGGCGGCCGAGCCCCGGTGGGGCTTGCCGTCGGATTCGGTCATGGCGTCGATTCTGCCCCATACCCCTCACCAGCAGGTCTCGGTCCGGCCACGAATGGCAGGCGCCCTAGCGGTCGACTACGCGCGTAGATATGCTGGTCTGGTGACTATGTCCACTGTTGCAGCCAATGCCCCCGGCGTTGCGGGCAGCGGCCTCGCGGACGTTGCGGCGTCCGAGGCCTCACTCCGCCGCTTCCTGCACGGCCTGCCCGGCGTCGACCAGGTCGGCCTTGAGGCGCGTGCCGCCACCCTCGGTACCCGCTCGATCAAGACCACGGCGAAGGCCAATGCCATCGACCTGGCGATCTCCATGATCGACCTGACCACGCTGGAGGGCGCGGACACGGTCGGCAAGGTGCGCGCCCTGTGCGCGAAGGGCAGGACCCCCGACCCGACCGACCCGACCACCCCGCGCGTCGCCGCCATCTGTGTCTACCCCGACATGGTCGCCACCGCGAAGGACGCCCTGCGCGGCACCGACGTCCAGGTCGCCTCCGTGGCCACCGCCTTCCCGGCCGGCCGCGCCGCCCTCCCGGTCAAGCTCGCCGACACCGCCGACGCGGTGGCCGCGGGTGCCGACGAGATCGACATGGTGATCGACCGTGGCGCCTTCCTCTCCGGCCGCTACCTCGACGTCTTCAACGAGATCGTCGCCGTCAAGGAGGCGTGCAAGCGCGCCGACGGCAGCTACGCCCACCTCAAGGTGATCTTCGAGACCGGCGAGCTGCAGACGTACGACAACGTGCGTCGCGTCTCCTGGCTGGCGATGCTGGCCGGTGCCGACTTCATCAAGACCTCCACCGGCAAGGTCGCCGTCAACGCGACCCCGCCGGTCACCCTGCTGATGCTGGAGGCGGTCCGCGACTTCCGCGCGCAGACCGGCGTCCAGGTCGGCGTGAAGCCCGCCGGCGGCATCAAGACCACCAAGGACGCGATGAAGTACCTGGTGATGGTCAACGAGACCCTCGGCGACGACTGGCTGACCCCGCACTGGTTCCGCTTCGGCGCCTCCAGCCTGCTCAACGACCTGCTGATGCAGCGCCAGAAGCTCGCCACCGGACGCTACTCCGGCCCCGACTACGTGACGGTGGACTGATCACCATGGCCAAGAAGAAGAACATCGAGGAGCCCGTGCGCAAGGCCGGCCTCTTCGAGTACGCACCGGCCCCCGAGTCCCCCGCCGCCGCGGGTGACATCGCCACCTCGTACGGCCACTTCATCGGCGGCGAGTTCGTCGACTCCTCCGGCAGCGAGGCCCTGAAGACGGTCAACCCGGCCACCGAGCAGGTGCTCGCCGAGTTCGCCCAGGGCACCGACGAGGACGTGGACCGCGCCGTCGCCGCCGCCCGCAAGGCCTTCGCGGACTGGTCGGCGCTGCCCGGCAGCGAGCGCGCCAAGTACCTGTTCCGGATCGCCCGGATCGTCCAGGAGCGCAGCCGCGAGCTGGCGGTGCTGGAGTCGATCGACAACGGCAAGCCGATCCGCGAGACCCGCGACGTCGACCTGCCGCTGGTCGCCGCGCACTTCTTCTACTACGCGGGCTGGGCGGACAAGCTGGACTACGCCGGCTTCGGTCCGAACCCGAAGCCGCTCGGCGTGGCCGGCCAGGTCATCCCGTGGAACTTCCCGCTGCTGATGCTGGCGTGGAAGATCGCGCCCGCCCTGGCGACCGGCAACACGGTCGTCCTGAAGCCGGCCGAGACCACCCCGCTGACCGCGCTGCGCTTCGCCGAGATCTGCCGCCAGGCCGGTCTGCCGAAGGGCGTCGTCAACATCGTCACCGGTGACGGCCGCACGGGCGCCGCGCTGACCGCGCACCCGGACGTCAACAAGGTCGCCTTCACCGGCTCCACCCCGGTCGGCCGGGCCATCGCCAAGCAGCTGGCCGGCACCCGCAAGAAGCTCTCGCTGGAGCTGGGCGGCAAGGCCGCGAACATCGTCTTCGACGACGCGCCGATCGACCAGGCGGTCGAGGGCATCGTCAACGGCATCTTCTTCAACCAGGGCCACGTCTGCTGCGCGGGCTCGCGCCTGCTGGTCCAGGAGTCGATCCAGGACGAGCTGCTGGAGGCCCTGAAGCGTCGGATGGGCACCCTGCGGGTCGGCGACCCGCTGGACAAGAACACCGACATCGGCGCCATCAACTCGGCCGAGCAGCTGGCCCGGATCACCGCGCTGACCGAGGCCGGCGAGGCCGAGGGCGCCGAGCGCTGGTCGCCGGCCTGCGAGCTGCCGGGCACCGGCTTCTGGTTCAAGCCGACCCTGTTCACCGGCGTCAGCCAGGCCCACCGGATCGCCCAGGAGGAGATCTTCGGCCCGGTCCTGTCGGTGCTGACCTTCCGCACCCCCGACGAGGCGGTCGCGAAGGCCAACAACACCCCGTACGGCCTCTCCGCCGGCATCTGGACGGAGAAGGGCTCGCGCATCCTCTGGATGGCCAACAGGCTCAAGGCCGGTGTGGTCTGGGCCAACACCTTCAACAAGTTCGACCCGACCTCGCCGTTCGGCGGTTACAAGGAGTCGGGCTACGGCCGCGAGGGTGGCCGCCACGGTCTGGAGGCCTACCTCGATGTCTGACACGACCTTCGCGCGTCTTGACGTCCTCAAGACCTACAAGCTGTACGTCGGCGGGAAGTTCCCGCGCTCCGAGAGCGGGCGGGTGTACGAGGTGACCGACGCAAAGGGCGAGTGGCTCGCCAACGCCCCGCTGGGCACCCGCAAGGACGCCCGCGACGCCGTCGTGGCCGCCCGCGCGGCGGTCAAGGGCTGGGCCGGCACCACCGCGTACAACCGCGGCCAGGTGCTGTACCGGGTGGCCGAGATGCTGCAGGGCCGGCGCGAGCAGTTCGCCGCCGAGGTGGCCGTCTCCGAGGGCATCGGCCCGAAGAAGGCCGCCGCGCTGGTGGACGCCGCGATCGACCGCTGGGTCTGGTACGCGGGCTGGACGGACAAGGTCGCCCAGATCGCGGGCGGCGCCAACCCGGTGGCCGGGCCGTACTTCAACCTGTCCACCCCGGAGCCGACCGGCGTGGTCGGGATCGTCGCGCCGCAGGCCGGGTACGGGCACTCGCTGCTCGGCCTGGTCTCGGTGATCGCCCCGGCGATCGCCACCGGCAACACGGTCGTGGTCGCGGCCGCCGCGGACGCCCCGTTGCCCGCGCTGTCGCTGGGCGAGGTGCTGGCCACCTCGGACGTCCCGGGCGGCGTGGTCAACATCATCTCGGGCCGGACCGCGGACATCGCCCCCACGCTGGCCTCGCACCAGGACGTCAACGCGCTGGACCTCACCGGGGCCATCGCCTCCGACGGCCCCGGCGCGGCGCCCGCCCTGGAGGCCGCCGCCGCGGATACCCTGAAGCGGGTGGTCCGTCCGGAGCTGGACCCGTTCGCCCAGGACTGGACGAATGCGCCCGGTACGGACCGGCTACTCTCGTTCCTGGAGACGAAGACGGTCTGGCACCCGATGGGGATCTGACCCTTCGTCGCCGATCGGTAACAACTCCACAGACTGACCGTCCCCAGTGCCCTCTCCCCCCCAGGGCCCGGGCGGTCATTGGACGGACCCGCGCCTCTCCCCCCTGGCGCGGGTCCGTCGGTGTTCCGGCGACTTTCGTCGACAGCCGCTACCCGCCGACGGTCCACCTCGCCCCGGCCGCCCCGGCGGCCCGGAAGTTCCGCGCACACCGGTTTCGGCAACCGGCCGGGATGCGTCAGACTGGTGTCCCGTGAGTGACTCCCCCATGAATCCCGCCCAGCCGGCCCACGCCCGGGTGATCCTGCTCTCCGGACCCTCCGGATCGGGGAAGTCCTCGCTCGCCGAGCGCAGCGGCCTGCCGGTGCTCCAACTGGACGACTTCTACAAGGACGGGGACGACCCGACCCTGCCCCGGCTGCCGGACGGCGCCGTGGACTGGGACTCCCCGCTCGCCTGGCACCGTGACCAGGCCGTCGCCGCGATCCGCGCGCTCTACGAGCACGGCCGCGCGGACGTACCGGTGTACTCGATCCCGGACAACGGCCGGATCGCCACCCGCAGCCTGGAGCTGGGCGGCGCGACCGCGTTCATCGCGGAAGGCATCTTCGCCGCCGAGATCGTGGCGCAGTGCGCCGCCGAGGGGCTGCTGGGCGACGCCCTGTGCCTGCGCAACGGCGCGCTCACCACGGCCTGGCGCCGGCTGCGCCGGGACGTCCGCGAGGGCCGCAAGTCGCTGCCGGTGCTGCTGCGCCGGGGCTTCCGGCTGATGCGGGCCGAGCGCTCCATCGTCGGGCGGCAGGTCTCGCTGGGCTCGTACCCGTGCGCCGGGCCGGAGGCCTACCGCCGGGTCCGCGCGGCGGCCGGGCGGCGCGAGCTCTCGGCGGTCTGAGGCCCTGGGGGCGCATCCCCCGAACAGCGACGACGACGGGCCCGGTGCGTCTCCCCCGCACCGGGCCCGTCGCCTTCCCGAACGGCTCTCGGCTCCCCACAGGCACCCGCTCCCCCGAGTCGGTGCCCCCGAACCGCGACCGTCCGCTACCCGTCCCCCGACGGGAGTCCTCTGTGAGTCCTACGCGACCAGCTCGCCGAACGCCCGGACGGTGTCGCCCGACTTGTTCAGGTGCTCGTCGTCGCGCAGCCGGCGCAGGGCGCGCCAGATGCTGCTCTTGACCGTGCCGACGCTGATCCCCAGCACGTCGGCGATCTCCGGGTCGGTCTTGCCCTCGTAGTACCGCAGCACCAGCATGGTCCGCTGGTTCTCCGGCAGCTTCGCCAGCGCCTGCCAGAGCACGGTGCGCAGCTCGGTGCCGCCCATCGCGTCGGTGTCGCCGGCCGTCTCCGGCAGCTCCTCGGTCGGGTACTCGTTGACCTTGCGGCGCCGCCAGGCGGAGATGTGCAGGTTGGTCATGGTGCGGCGGAGGTACCCGCCGACCGCGGCCTTGTCGGTGATCCGGCCCCAGGCCCGGTAGGTGCTGAAGAGCGCGCTCTGCAGCAGGTCCTCGGCCTCGTAGCGGTCACCGGTCAGGTGGTACGCCGTGGCGTACAGGGAGGCGCGGCGCTCGCGCACGTACGCGGTGAACTCCGTGATGTGGTCCTCCGCGACGGCCGAGTGCTCCCCCTGCGCGTCTCCCTGTCCCGCCTCGGTGGTGCGGGCCGGTGCGGGGTTCAGCCGCAGCAGCGTCGCACCGGCGGCCTCGCGGCTGGTCGGCTCCCCCGAACCGACCGTCCGCAGGCCGTTGTTCCCCCCGGTTCCCCTGGTTCCCCCATGACCCCCCAGGGCGTCCTTGCCCTCGACGCGGACGGGGAGGATCCCCCGCAGCGTGAGGGTGTTGGCGGAGTCGACCGCACTCCCCAGTCGGCCGATCCCGTACAGCTCCCCCGTCCTGCCGCCGCCGCTCACCCGGCGTGCGACAGGGTTTCCACCGGTGCTGTGCGCGCACCCCCGTACGGTTACGGCACCGGAGTTCTCGTCGGTCCTGATCTCGTACCGGGTCCGATGGGTGGTCGCTGAGGAACGCGCGGTGCGGAGAGCCGGGTTGGTCCGGGTCTGAAGCGTGGCGTTCATCGTGCGCCCCCTGGGTCGGTACGAGCGGTTCCTGTTGCCGCCCTCCAGCCGGCCCTTGCGGCCCGCTGTCCTGCGGCGACATGGAAAATCCTGCCCGCCGGTTGTGATGGCGCTGTCCGCCGACTGTCACAGGGGTGTCACAGGGGCGGGCCTTTCGTCCCGGTCCGCCTCCCCCCTACCGGACGCCGGTAGCCGTCCTTCCGGTTCCCATACGGGCGGTGACCGGTCCGGGGGGTGATTCGCCGCCTCCGGTGGGCCAAAATGGGGCCGTGCCTTTCCTCCTACTGATCGAGGACGACGACGCCATCCGGACCGGCCTCGAACTCGCCCTCACCCGCCAGGGCCACCGCGTGGCCACCGCCGCCTCCGGTGAGGACGGTCTGAAGCTCTTCAAGGAGCAGCGACCCGACCTGATCGTGCTGGACGTGATGCTGCCCGGGATCGACGGCTTCGAGGTGTGCCGCCGGATCCGCCGCACCGACCAGCTGCCGATCATCCTGCTCACCGCGCGCTCGGACGACATCGACGTGGTCGTGGGCCTGGAGTCCGGCGCGGACGACTACGTGGTGAAGCCGGTGCAGCCGCGCGTCCTGGACGCCCGGATCCGGGCGGTGCTGCGGCGCGGGGAGCGGGAGAGCTCGGACTCCTCCGCGTACGGCAGCGTGGTGATCGACCGGGCGGCGATGACCGTCACCAAGGACGGGCAGGACCTCCAGCTCACCCCGACCGAGCTGCGGCTGCTGCTGGAGCTCAGCCGCCGGCCCGGTCAGGCGCTCTCCCGCCAGCAGCTGCTGCGACTGGTCTGGGAGCACGACTACCTCGGCGACTCGCGTCTGGTGGACGCCTGCGTGCAGCGGCTGCGGGCGAAGGTCGAGGACGTACCGTCCGCTCCGACGCTGATCCGCACCGTGCGCGGCGTCGGCTACCGACTGGACCCGCCGACGGTCTGACCACGCACTCCAGGCATTCTGAACTCCCGTACGACGACAGGCTCTTGTGACTGACCATCAGCAGACTGCCCGACGGTTCTCCGCGGGCCGGTGGCGAAAGCTGCGCTCCCTGCGGGTGCGGCTGATCGCGGTGTTCGCGGCGGTCGCGCTGCTCGCCGCCGTCTCGGCCTCCGGCATCGCGTACTGGCTGAACCGCGACGCGGTGCTCAAGCGTGCCCAGGACACCGCGCTGAACGACTTCCGGGTCTCGCTCAGCCGCAACGTCTCCGACCTGCCGCTGAACGCCAGTTGCCCGGACCTCGCCACGCTGGCCTCCAACGTGGCGAGCTCCGGCCTGAGCTACGACGTGGTGGTGGTCGACCCGGCGCACCCGGAGTGCCCGGCCTCCTCCGACCCGCAGCGCTACACGCTGGCCGACGTGCCGGCGGCACTGCAGTCCACCGTCGCCAAGCCGCGCGAGGTCAGTGAGAGCAACCCGTACCCGTACCACCTGTACTGGCAGCGGCAGAACCTGGCGGGCCGCCCGTTCGTGATCGGCGGCACCAAGGTGGTGCCGAACGGCCCGACGGCATACGTCTTCAAGTCGCTGGAGAACGAGCGGGCCGACCTCAACACCCTGGGCTGGTCGCTGGCCATCGCGACGCTGCTCGCGCTGATCGGCTCGGCGCTGCTCGCCCAGGCCGCCTCGGCGACCGTGCTGCGGCCGGTCAAACGGCTCGGCGAGGCCGCCCGGCGGCTCGGCCAGGGGCACCTGGACACCCGGCTGGAGGTCGAGGGCTCCGACGAGCTCGCCGACCTGGCGCGGACGTTCAACCGGGCCGCGGAGTCGCTGCACGAGCAGGTCGAGGAGCTGAGCGCGCGCGAGGCGCAGAGCCGGCGGTTCGTCGCCGACATGTCCCACGAGCTGCGCACCCCGCTGACCGCGATGACCGCGGTGACGGACATCCTGGAGGACGAGGCCGAGTCGCTGGATCCGATGATCGAGCCGGCCGTCCGGCTCGTGGTGAGCGAGACCCGGCGGCTGTCCGACCTGGTGGAGAACCTGATGGAGGTGACCCGCTTCGACGCCGGCACCGCCAAGCTGGTCGCCGACGAGGTGGACATCGCCGACCTGATCATGTCCTGCATCGACGGCCGGGCCTGGTACGACGCGGTCGAACTGGACGCCCCGCGCGGCATCCTGGCCGTGGTCGACCCGCGCCGACTGGACGTGGTCTTCGCCAACCTGATCGGCAACGCGCTCAAGCACGGCGGCTCACCGGTGCGGGTCAAGGTCCGGCAGACCGAGGACTCGGTCGTGATCGAGGTCTCCGACAGCGGCCCCGGCATCCCGGAGGACGTGCTGCCGCTGGTCTTCGACCGCTTCTACAAGGCCGACCGGGGGAGGGCCCGCTCGGAGGGCAGCGGTCTGGGGCTGTCCATCGCGATGGCCAACGCACAGATCCACGGGGGGACGATCACGGCGGCCAACGGGGAGGTCGGCGCGGTGTTCACCCTGACGCTGCCGCTGGCCCCGCCGCCTCCGCCGTCCGCGGGCGAGGCCGAGGGCCGCCCCGCCGGCGACGCCGCCGAGGACAAGGACGCCACGTGACCGCCCCCACCCGCACCACCGTGCGCCGCACCGCCGGCGTACTGCTCCTGCTCGCGCTGGCCTCCGGCTGCGGCATCCGGCCGACCGCCGTACCGGTGGACGCCGGCGCGCCGGCCAGCCGGACCGCCTGCCCGACCGCGCCGCACGTACCGACCGCCCTGGCCACCCCGTCCGGCCCGGCGCCGGTCTCGACCCCGGCCCGCGGCGCGGCGGCCAGGGCGAGCCTCAGCCCGAGCCCGTCGCCCACCCTGGTGACACCCGGTTCGCCGCCGCCGGACAACGTGTTCAGCGCGGTGCCGACGGCCTCGCCGTGTAAGTGAGGAGGCGGTGCGAAGGGGCGCGTCCGGGAATGTTCACGCCCGGCGTGGAACCGCCGCGCCACCGGTTCACGTCCTTCCCCCCGTGCAGCGAGATGGCACCAGGACACGCGACGAGCGTTCCGGCGCGCGGACCGAGACGAGGCCGGCGGCGGCCGTCCACCGTTCCCTCCGACTGGCGGGGCTGGCGGGCCTGGCCCTCCACCTGACGCTGGCGCTCTGGCTGGTGCTGAGACCCCTGCCAGTGGCCTGGGTGTACGACGCCAACCTGACGCCGCTCGCCTCGCTCCGCTCCTCCACCACCTGGCAGGTGGTCGGCGAGTTCCTGCTGCTCGCCCCGCTCGGGGTCCTGCTCCCGTTGGCCGGCGGCCGGATCCGGGCCCCCTGGCTGCCGTCCTTCCTGCGCACCACCGGCGTGTCCGCCCTGCTGGCGACCGGCCTGGAGTTCCTCTCCTCCTGGACACCCGGGCACGTCCTCAACGTGGACCACATACTGTTCGCCGTGATCGGCGTGGTGATCGCCCACCTCGCCCTCGTCCCCGGCCTGCGCCACCTGCTGCGGGACCGCCGGCCGAATCCGCGGGCACCGCGGGTCGCCGTCCTGACCGGCGCGCCGGTGACCGCCACCGTCGCCCCGACGGTGGCGGTCGCGCCCGCGGCCCGTCCGCGCGCCTACGCGGAGCCGACGCCGCCGGTGGGCTGAGGTTCCGCCCTCACCACCCGGCCGCCGACCTCGATCAGCCCGTCCGGGCGCGGCTCGGTCAGCAGCTGCGAGCCCCGACCCTGGGTGATGGTCAGCTCCCGTCCGAGCCGGGCGGTCAGCAGCAGGGCGGCCGCGCCGGTCGCCTCGTCCTCGTCGATCCCGTCGCCCCGGCCCGGGAAGGCCCGCGCCCGGATCGTCCCGGCCGCCTCGTCCTGCCAGGCCCACGCGTAGATCCACTCCCCCGGCGGCGGCACCCGGAGCCCGTCCACCTCGGCCGCCGAGCCGTACTGCCGCAGGGTGCGCCCGGGGGCCCACTCGGGCCGGGCCCCGATCCGGGTGAGCCCGTCCTCGTGCCGGACGGCGACCGGGCCGGCCGCGGTGACCAGCCGGTCCACGCCGAGCAGCCAGGCCACGCCGACACAGGGGTGACCGGCGAAGGGCAGCCGCACACCCGGGGTGTAGATGTCGATCTCCCCGCGCTCCGGGTCGTCGACGAACACCGTCTCGCTGAAGCCGAGTTCGCGCGCGAAGGCCTGCCGCTCCGTCCGCTCCGGCACGGCGGCGCCGTCGCGCACCACACCGAGTTCGTTGCCGTGCCGTCCGTCGGGCCCGCAAAAGACCCGCAGCACCTCATAGCCAGTCATTTCCCACCTCGTCAATTGCCGTTCCGGCGCGGCGCAACAACACCGTGATGAAAAGGCGACGACGGATGTCGGCCGCCTCCAGTACTGTGCGCTCTCGTCCCCGAACGGTTCCCGCCGTTTTTCTTCCTCCCACAGGAAACCCCCTTGAACAATCTCGACTTCAGCGCCGAGCCGCTGTTCTCCTGGTACGTCGTCGTGCTGGCGTTCAGCGGCATCTCCATGCTGGTCTTCGGGGCGTTGCCCATCGCCGGCCTGAAGGTCGGCCTGCGGATCGTCAGCATCCTCGTCGGCCTCGGGTTCCTGGGGTACGCCTACTACCTCGCGTTCGTGTTCGAGGGCGGCACGTACACCGTCTACTACAAGCTGTTCCTCGTGCCGATCGCGGTGATCGCCGCCTTGGTGAAGGAGATCGTCGATCGCGGCAAGGCCAGGAAGCGGCCGCCGACCCCGCCGGTCGGGACGCACAGCCCCAACGCGGCGTACGACCCGAACGCCCCGTACGGCCCCAACACGCCGTACAACCCCGGCGCGCAGCAGGCCCCGTTCAACTCGAACGCCCCGCAGCCCAGCCGGCCGGTGCCGCCGCAGGGTGCCGTGCCCGCCCCGCCGTACCAGCCGGGCGTCCCGTCGCAGCCGGTGGCGGACAACCCGTACGCCCAGCCGCAGCCGCCGCAGCACCCGGCCGGCTGACCCGCCGTACGTAGGCCGAAGGCCCGTCCGTCCCCGCTTCGCAGCGGGTGACGGGCGGGCCTTCGGGTCGTACGGGGTCAGTTCCCGGTGCCCTGCGCGCCCTTGCGGCGGTGCGCCACGACCATGGTGCCGACGCCGAGGGCGATCGCCGTCGCACCGGTGATCGCCATCGGGGCGGCGGAGGAGCCGCCCCCGGTGGAGGCCAGCTGGGTGCCGGTCCCGGCGACGGGGGCGGCCGGGACCGCGGCGGCCCGCACGGTGTCGCCGGACTGCTCGACGGCGGCCGCCGGGCTCGGCGCACCGGTGGTGGCCTGCACGGCCGGGACGGCCGGTGCGGTGGACGGGTCGGCGGTGGCGGCCGGGGTGGTCGGCGCCGCACCGGTGGCCGGGGAGGTGGGGGCCGGGGTGTCGGTGCCGCCCGCGGCGGCCTCGATCCGGAAGGCGACCTTCGGGCTGGTGGCGGCGGACTCGTGCCCGCCCGGGCCGGCCAGGCTCCACCCGTTGGCGAACACCGACTCGGCCGCCGCCGGAGCGCCCTTGGTCCAGGCGACCCGCAGGTTGACCGTACGGGTCTCGCCGTTCGCCAGCGCGATGACGTCGGCGTCCTTGGAGCCGCTGAGCAGCTGCACGCCCAGCTGGCTGCCGGGGAGGTCGTGCCACTCCGGCGTGCCGGAGATCCAGACGCCCTCCTGGGTCTGGAATTCGATCTTGATCATGTCCGCGCGGAGCAGGCCCTCGCCCTCGAACACGACCGTCGGGACGACCCGGAGGTCCTTGCCGGTGTGGTTGCCGTAGACCACCTTGAACGGCTTGGCCTCGCCACCGGCGGTGAAGGAGGCGGGCACACCCTCGACCTTCACGTCCGGGATCCCGGCCGGGGCCGGGGTAGTCGGGTTGCTGCTCTCGACGGTGAAGTTCGGGGTGCCGCCCCAGACTGGGGTGCCGCGCTGCTCCGGGGGCAGGGTCGGGTCCGAAACCACGGCGCTGAGGGCCGCGGAGGCCGGGCCGGGAGCGGCGTCGGCGGCGAAGGTCAGCCGCAGCCGGTAGGTGAACTCGGTGCCGGGCGCCAGGTGCAGCTCGGTGGCGAACGGGTCCAGGTCCCAAAGGCCGCCGGCGTCGGTGCCCTGCGCCTTGGCGTTCTGCCACTGGGTGTCGCCGGGGCGCTGGTATTCCAGCTTGAGCTGGCTCGGCCTGGGACCGCTGCCGCGGACCGTCGTGACGACGAAGCCGGTCGTCACGTCCACCTGGTGGTCGGCGGTGTTCTTGAGGGTCGAGGTGAGCTCGACCACGGTGCCCGCCTTGACCGTGGCCGGCATGCCGCTCGTGGTGATCACGACGGGCGACGCCCAGCCGTGCGGCCCGGGGGTGGGGGCGGTGGAGCCCGTGGCGGTGGGGCCGGCCGTCGGGGCCGCGACGGCGGCCGGGGCCGAGGCCAGGGCGAGACCGGAGACCAGGGCGGCGGTGGCGGCTGCGGCGAGGAGTCTGCGGGACTGACTGCGCAATGGAACCTCACGGAAGAATTCGGGCGAACACCCGAGGAGAGTGCGAAATCGCAGGCGTGAGGAGCCGTTTGAGGCCGTGCAGGCGCCGCCGATCCGCCCCCCACCATCCGCGACCGCGGAATCATATCCCCCCGGTCGTACAGCTTTGCGAACGGGTTTTCCGCACCCCGCGGGACCTTGTCTCAGGGGCGTCCCTGAGACGGACCCCGACTCCGGCCTACGCCTCCCCGGTGACCTGTCGGGGTGGGGAATCGCCTGGTGGGCGGAGGTTTTCGGGCCGGCGGACGCCGAGTATGGAAGTACGCCCGCCGGACCAGCCGGACCGGGCCGCCAGCCCGAGGAGCCGACATGAGTGCCCGTCTCGCCCGCCCCCGTCACAACCGCGTCATCGCCGGCGTCTGCGCCGGGATCGCCGAGCGCTTCGGCCTGACCCCGTGGACCGTCCGCCTGGTCTTCCTGCTCTCCTGTCTGCTGCCCGGCCCGCAGCTCCTGATCTACCTCGCCCTGTGGGTGCTGCTCCCCCAGGAACCGTGACGCCGTACGGGCGGGCACGGCGACGGGCCGCCCGCTCCCGGGTTCTCCGGGGGCGGGCGGCCCGTCGCCGTTCAGGGCCTGGGCGGATCAGCCCAGCGGCAGGCCCGGCAGGGTGTTGGCCAGTCCGCCGACGGGGGTCTTGTCCAGGCCGGGGACGCCCGGGAGCGCGCCGCGCTGCTGGGTGACACCGGCGATCGGGGCGACGTCGGCGGCGGACGCGGCCTGACCGGCGGTCGGGGCCAGGGTGCCCAGCGTGCCGGCGACCTTGTCGCCGCCGGGCAGCTTGGCGGCGGTGTCGGTGACCGCGCCGGTCACCGCGGGGTTCGTCACCGCGCTGGTGGGCAGCCCGAGGCCGCCGGTCGCCTGGCCGGCGGCCGCGGAGGCCGTGCCGGCGCCGACCGCCGCGATCGCGATGCCGAGCGCCGCGGTGCCGGCGGCCTTGAGAGCCTGCTTCATGGTTCGTCCCCTTGGGTCGTCGTCGGTGGCCGACATCGCGCGGGGCCGCCGGACGGGCGACCGACGCCATGGCCTGTCGGCAATGACTGGCACACCGTAGTGACAGGGTCGCGCGAGAACCAAAGGGTGTTCACTCACCCGAGTGAGTAGTCGGATGAACGCCAACTTCCATGCCTGGAAGCCGCGTTCATCCGACCGCAAGGACGGGGTGTCGACTCAGTTGCCGCCGGTACCCGCGCTGAACAGCCACTCCGCCTTGAGCTCGGCGTAGCCCGGCTTGATCACGTCGTTGATCATCGCCAGCCGCTCGTCGAAGGGCAGGAACGCGGACTTCATCGCGTTCACGGTAAACCACTCCATGTCGCCCAGGGTGTAGCCGAAGGCGTCCACCAGGTGGCCGAACTCCTGGCTCATGCTGGTGCCGCTCATCAGCCGGTTGTCGGTGTTCACGGTGACCCGGAACTTCAGTCGGCTGAGCAGCCCGATCGGGTGCTCGGCGTACGAACTGGCCGCCGCCGTCTGGAGGTTGGAGGTCGGGCACATCTCCAGCGGGATGCGCTTGTCACGCACGTACGCGGCCAGTCGGCCGAGCTCGACGCTGCCGTCCTCGTTCACCGTGATGTCGTCGACGATCCGCACGCCGTGACCGAGCCGGTCGGCGCCGCAGCACTGCAGGGCCTCCCAGATCGACGGCAGGCCGAAGGCCTCGCCCGCGTGGATGGTGAAGTGGTTGTTCTCTCCCTTGAGGTAGTCGAAGGCGGCCTGGTGGCGGGTGGGGGGGTAACCGGCCTCGGCGCCCGCGATGTCGAAGCCGACGACGCCCTGCTCCCGGTGGCGGTTGGCCAGCTCGGCGATCTCCTGCGAGCGGGCGGCGTGCCGCATCGCGGTGATCAGGGTGCCGATGCGGATGCGGTGGCCGGCCGCGCGGGCGTTGGCCTCGCCCAGACGGAAGCCCTCCTGGACGGCCTCGACGACCTCGTCCAGGGTCAGGCCGCCCTCCAGGTGCTGCTCGGGGGCGTAGCGGACCTCGGCGTACACGACGCCGTCGGCGGCCAGGTCCTCGGCGCAGTCGGCGGCGACCTTGATCAGGGCGTCACGGGTCTGCATGACGGCGCAGGTGTGTGCGAAGGTCTCCAGGTAGCGGACCAGCGAGCCGGAGTCGGCGGCCTCGCGGAACCACTCGCCGAGCTCCTTGACGTCGGTGGTCGGGAGGCCCTCGTAGCCGGTCGCGGCGGCCAGCTCGACGACGGTCTCCGGACGCAGCCCGCCGTCCAGGTGGTCGTGCAGCAGGACCTTCGGCGCGCGGCGGATCTGTTCGGGGGTGGGGATGCGCGGGCCGGTGCCCGCGGTGGTGACGGGAATCTGCTTCTCCATTGCGGAAATATAGCCCCTACGCGCGTAGACCTACCACCGCGAACAGCACCGAATGGTCCAAACCCGGCCCAGAATTCCACCGACCGGTCCATAGGATCCGCCAAACCGGTGACGGTTGCGCCATCTCAGTCGTGGTGCAGCAGCCGCCCGCGCCGGGACAGCACGAAGTCCCGGAACGCCGCCACCGGAGGGGTCAACGGCCGCCCCGCCGCCCAGGCCAGGCCGATCGCCCGCCTGGTCCGCGGCGCGGTCACCTCCAGCTCCACCACCCCGGGCCGCGGCACCAGCGCAGGCGGCAGCAGCGCCACCCCCAGCCCGGCCGCCACCAGCCCGCGCAGCGTCTCGGTCTCCTCCCCCTCGAAGGCCAGCCGGGGCGTGAACCCGGCCTCGGCGCAGAAGCCGTCCGTGATCACGCGCAGCCCGTACCCCTGCTCCAGCCCGACGAACGGCTCCTCGGCCACCTCCGCCAGCCGGATCCGGCGGCGGCCGGCCAGCCGGTGGTCGGCCGGGACGACCAGGTGCAGCCGCTGCTCGTCCAGCGGGCGGGCGGTGAACGCCGGGTCGTCCGGCAGCGGCGCGACCAGGCACAGGTCCAACTCCCCGGCCCGCAGCCGCTCCAGCATCGCCATGCCGTAGTCCTGCACCAGCTGGAACCGCACCTGCGGGTGCGCCGCCCGGAAGCCGCGCAGCAGCGCCGGGACGGCATCCGGCCCCATCGTGTGCAGGAAGCCGAAGGCCACCCGACCCACCGCCGGGTCCGCCTCCGCCCGGGCCGCCTCCGCGCCGCGCTCGACCTCCGCCAGCGCCCGCTCCACCGAGGCCAGCAGCAGCCGGCCCGCCCTGGTCAGCCGGACCGCCCGGCCCTGACGGGCCAGCAGGTCCACCCCCAGCTCCTCCTCCAGCCGGGCCACCGCGCGCGACAGCGTCGGCTGCGGCACCCCGAGCAGCGCCGCCGCCTGGGTCACGTGCTCCAGCCGGGCCACCGCGGCGAACTGGGCCAGCCGGGGCGCCAGCAGGACGGCCGGCTCGTCCGGCCCCAACTCGGCTGCCCGGTACCGCTGCTCCGTGCCGTCCGACACATCCGGCACCGCCATCCCGCCACCACCTCGACTCATACGCCAATGCATCGATCATCCACTCTTCATGCATTGGACGCATCAACCGGGCCGGGCCTACGGTCGACGCCATGCAGCCCTCAAATACCAGGGCATCCGCGCCCGCCCCGGATGCCACCGCCGCCACCGTCCCCACCGAGGACGACCGCCACCGCCCCGGCCAGCGCGACTTCCGCCGCGCCAACCTCGCCCTGTTCGCCGCCGGGATCGCGACCTTCGTCCTGCTCTACTCCACCCAGGGCCTGCTGCCGATCCTCTCGGCCGACCTCGACCTCACCCCAGGCCAGGCCAGTTGGACCGCCTCCGCCGCCACCCTGGGCCTCGCCCTCGGGCTGCTCCCGGCCAGTGCGCTGTCCGACCGGTTCGGCCGCACCGCGGTGATGACCGCCTCCACCCTCGCCGCCTCCGCCCTCGCCGTCGCCCTGCCCTTCGCGCCCGGCCTCACCGCCCTGGTTGCCCTGCGCGTCCTGCAGGGCGCCGCCCTCGCCGGACTGCCCGCCACCGCGATGGCCTACCTCGCCGAAGAGGTCCACCCCAGCGCGCTGGCCTCCGCGATGGGCCTGTACGTGGCCGGCAACAGCATCGGCGGCATGGGCGGGCGGCTGCTCTCCGGCTGGACCGCCGCCGCCCTCGGCTGGCGCTGGGGCCTGGCCGCCTCCGCCGTCCTCGCGCTGCTCGCCGCGCTCGCCTTCCGGCTGCTGATCCCCGCCGCCCGGCACTTCGCCCCGGCCCCGGTGGACGCCCGCGCGCTCGCCCGTACGGTCGGCCGGCACCTGCGCAACCCGCTGCTGGTGCGGCTGTACGCGCTCGGGATGCTGTTCATGGCCGTGTTCGGCGCGGTCTACAACACCGTCGGCTACCGGCTGATCTCCGCGCCGTTCCACCTGCCGGAGTCGGTCGCCGCCTCGATCTTCGTGGTCTACCTGGTCGGCACCGGCACCTCCGCCGCGGCCGGCCGGCTCTCCGCCCGTCTGGGCCGTCGCGGCGCCCTCTACGTCTCCATCGGCGTCACCGCCGCCGGCCTGCTGCTCTCCCTCGCCGACTCACTGGCGTGCGCGCTGCTCGGCCTGGTCCTGATCACCGCGGGCTTCTTCGCCGGCCACGCCACCGCCTCCTCCGCCGTCGGCCGCACCGCCACCGAGGGCCGCACCCAGGCCTCCGCCCTCTACCTGATCGCCTACTACCTCGGCAACAGCCTCGGCGGGACCCTCGGCGCCGACGCCTACCACGCGACCGGCTGGCCCGGCGCCGCCACCGTCGGCCTCATCGCCATGGCCCTCGCCGCCGCCGTCACCCTCTACGCCAGCCGTCAGGCGCACACGGCCCGGCGGGCGGTCGCCGACGCTTGACAGTGGGCGCCGATACACTCCGGGACATGAGCATCGATCCTGCTGTGTACGCCCGGCTGCGGGAGATCGCCGACCAGTTGCCACAGGTGCCGGGGATAGGGAAGATCGAGATCGCCGACGGCGAGATCGTCATGATGATGTCACCGGTCAGGAAGCACGAACTCGCCGTCATCCGGATCGCCCGGCAGCTCAACGCTCAATTGCCGACCACTCACCCGGGCTACATCGCGCATCCCGGCGCGGACCTGGAAGATGCCGGTCTGGGCAGGCTTCGCAACCCTGATCTGATGGTCTTCTCCGAGAAAGTGCTCGAAAGCGACCAGCCCGCACTTCTGCCTCACGAAGTGCTGCTCGTCGTGGAGATCGTCTCCAAGTCCAACCCTGAGAACGACTATCGAAACAAGGTCCACGATTACGCCGCCATGGGCATTCCGCTCTACGTGATCGTCGACCCCCGCACGGGCACCGGCATCGTGCACTCGGAGCCCGGTTACCAGTCCCGCGAGAAGTTCTCCTTCGGCGACAGCATCGCCGTCGGTCCGTGGACGCTCGACACCAGCGGTCTGCTCACGTACGCCTGACCTCGCGTACGTGAGCAGACCTCAGGCCCGTCAGGCGATGCGGTCCAGCACGATCGGGTTCGGGGTGAACGCCGTACCGGCCGGGGAGACCTCGATGCCGCCCGTCAGCGCCTCGATGGCGTAGTCGTAGCGCTCGGGGGTGTCGGTGTGGAGGGTCAGCAGCGGCTGGCCGGCCACCACGGTGTCACCGGGCTTGGCGTGCATCTCGACACCGGCGCCGGCCTGCACCGGGTCCTCCTTGCGGGCGCGGCCGGCGCCCAGACGCCAGGCACACACGCCGACGGCGTAGGCGTCCAGCGCGGTGAGCACACCGGAGGCGGGCGCGGGGATGACGTGCTGCTCGCGGGCGACCGGGAGCGGGGCGTCGACGTCGCCGCCCTGGGCGGCGATCATGCGGCGCCAGTGGTCCATCGCGGAGCCGTCGCGCAGCGCGTCGGCCGGGTCCTTGCCGTGCACGCCGGCCGCGGCGAGCATCTCGCGGGCGAGCGCGAGGGTCAGCTCCACGACGTCGGCCGGGCCGCCGCCCGCCAGCACCTCGACGGACTCACGGACCTCCAGCGCGTTGCCCGCGGTGAGGCCGAGCGGGGTGGACATGTCGGTGAGCAGGGCGACGGTGTTGACCCCGGCGGTGGTGCCCAGGCCGACCATGGTGCGCGCGAGTTCGCGGGCGTCGTCCAGGGTCTTCATGAAGGCCCCGGAGCCGACCTTGACGTCCAGCACCAGCGCGCCGGTGCCCTCGGCGATCTTCTTGGACATGATCGAGGAGGCGATCAGCGGGATGGCCTCGACGGTACCGGTGACGTCGCGCAGCGCGTACAGCTTCTTGTCGGCGGGCGCGAGGCCGTCGCCGGCCGCGCAGATGACCGCACCCGCGTCGCGCAGCACGTCCATCATCTCGTCGTTGGAGAGCAGGGCGCGCCAGCCGGGGATGGACTCCAGCTTGTCCAGGGTGCCGCCGGTGTGGCCGAGGCCACGGCCGGACAGCTGCGGGACGGCCGCGCCGCAGGCGGCGACCAGCGGGGCGAGCGGGAGGGTGATCTTGTCGCCGACGCCGCCGGTGGAGTGCTTGTCGCTGGTGGGCAGCGGCAGCGAGGAGAAGTCCATCCGGACGCCGGAGCGGATCATGGCGTCGGTCCAGCGGCTGATCTCGCGCGGCTGCATGCCGTTCAGCAGGATCGCCATGGCCAGCGCGGACATCTGCTCGTCGGCGACCTCGCCACGGGTGTAGGCGTCGATGACCCAGTCGATCTGAGCGTCGCTCAGCTCTCCGCGGTCGCGCTTGGTCCTGATGACGGAGATGGCGTCCATGCGTGCTCCCAGTGGGGTTTCTAAAAGCCTGAAATGCGAAGAGTGCCGCGAGATGACCGGGTTCCGGCCCACTCGCGACACTCTACGCGCGTAACAAATGCCGATGCTAGAGCCGCTCCGGCCCGAACGCGTCGGGCAGAACCTCGCTCATCGGCTTCACGCCCGAGGCCAGGTCGACCAGCAGCTCGGGACCGCCGTGCTCGTACAGCAGCTGGCGGCAGCGCCCGCACGGCATCAGCAGCTCACCCGCGCCGTCGACGCAGGTGAAGGCGACCAGCCGGCCGCCGCCGGAGGCGTGCAGCGCGGACACCAGACCGCACTCGGCGCACAGCCCGAGCCCGTACGAGGCGTTCTCCACGTTGCAGCCGCTGACCACCCGGCCGTCGTCGACCAGCGCCGCCGCGCCGACCGGAAACTTGCTGTACGGGGCGTACGCGCGGCCCATCGCCACGCGCGCCGCCTCGCGCAGCCGCTCCCAGTCGATCACGGGGGCGGTCACTTGCCCTGACCCTTGCGGTAGATCTGACCGTCCGCCTTGGGCATCCGCAGTCGTTGCGAGGCCAGCGAGAGCACCACGAGGGTGATCAGGTACGGCGTGGCGACGATCAGCGGACGCTGGACCTCATCGGTCAGCGCGTACCAGGCACCCATGCCGCCGGCCACCACGAAGGAGATCACCGTCGCGACGTACTTGCGGCGGTACAGCTGCCACAGGGCGAGCAGCGCCATCGCGATCGAGACGATCAGGATCAGCACGTGGACCGACTCCGGGTCGCGCAGCTGGAGGCTGTCGGTGAAGCCGAACAGGCCGGCGCCCATGGCGAGACCGCCGGGCATCCAGTTGCCGAAGATCATCGCCGCGAGGCCGATGAAGCCTCGGCCGAGGGTCTGGCCGTCCTTGTAGAAGTGCGCGGCGACCAGCGAGAGGTACGCACCGCCGAGGCCCGCGAAGGCGCCGGAGGCGATGACCGCCATGTACTTGTACTTGTAGACGTTGACGCCCAGCGACTCGGCCGCGGTCGGGTTCTCACCACAGGAGCGCAGCCGCAGGCCGAACACCGTGCGCCAGAGCACGAAGTAGCTGACCACGATCAGAGCGGCGGCCAGGATCACGACCACCGAGATGTTGGTGACCAGACCGCCGAGCACGCCGGCGATGTCCGAGACGAGGAACCAGTGGTGGCTCTCGATGGTCTTCAGGCCCGAGGACAGCCCCGGAACGGTGATGTACGGCAGCGGATCCGCCGGCGGGGACTGGTTCGCACCGGCACCGGCCGAGATGTAGTCCTTGTAGTAGATCCGGTTGACGTACGCGCAGATGCCGGGGATCAGCAGGTTGATGCCGACACCGGAGACGATGTGGTCGACGCCGAAGGTGACGGTGATGACCGCGTGCAGCAGACCGCCGAGCGCACCGCCGAGCATGCCGGCCAGCAGGCCGACCCACGGGTTGACCAGGTAACCGGCCCAGGCACCGCAGAAGGTGCCGGCGACCATCATGCCTTCGAGGCCGATGTTGACCACACCGGCCCGCTCGGACCAGAGACCGCCCAGACCGGCCATGCCGATCGGCACGGCGGCGCTGAGCGCGGCGGTGACCTGGCCGGAGGAGGTCAGCGAGTGGTTGCCGGTGGCCATGCCCACGGCGGAGAACAGGACCAGGGCGCCCGCGATCAGGAGCAGGACCACCGGCCAGGACAGCTTGCGCTTCTTAGCAGGCGCGCCCGGCGCCTTGGGACGAGCAGCGGTAGCCGTGCTCATGCCGACACCTCCTTCTTCTCAGTGGCCGCGAGCTGGGCGGCGAGCTGGGCGCCGACCTTCTGCTGCTGGCGCTTCAGGCCGTAGCGGCGCACCAGCTCGTACGCGACGACGACGCAGATGACGATGGTGCCCTGCATGACCGCGACGATCTCGGACGGGAAGCCGCCCTGCAGCGGCAGCTGGGAACCGGTGGCGTCCAGGAAGGCGAACAGCAGGGCCGCGAAGGCCATGCCGATCGGGCTGTTGCGGCCGAGCAGGGCGATCGAGATGCCCAGGAAGCCGAGGCCGGGCTGGAAGCTCTGGCCGTAGGAGTACGAGTTCTGCAGCAGCTCGGGCAGGCCGATCAGACCGGCGATGGCGCCCGAGGCGACCATCGAGATGATCACCATGCGCTTGACGTTCACGCCGGACGCGGTCGCGGCGGACTCCGAGCGGCCGGTGGCGCGCAGGTCGAAGCCGAAGCGGGTGCGGGTCAGGGTGAACTGGAACAGCACACCGACCAGGGCGGCGATGAAGATGAAGCCCCAGAGGTCTCCACCGGCGGTGGGGATGCTGAAGAAGTGGCTGGACTGCGAGACCGGGTCGGTCTGGATCGAGTTGCTGGTGGCGCTGGTCTTCGGCGCGAAGACGCCGGGAGCGAGCAGCAGGCCGACGATCGCGACCGCGATCGAGTTCAGCATGATGGTCGAGATGACCTCGCTGACGCCGCGGTAGACCTTCAGCAGACCGGCGATGCTGGCGTACAGACCACCGACCAGCATGGCGGTGATCAGCAGCAGCGGGATCTGGATGAACGACGGCAGGTCGACCTGGGCGCCGACGAAGGCCGCGAACAGCCCCGCGACCTTGTACTGGCCCTCGACGCCGATGTTGAACAGGTTCATCCGGAACCCGAAGGCGGCGGCCGCGGCGGCCAGGTAGTAGGTGGTGGCCCGGTTGAGGATCAGCACCTGGCCGTCCGACTTGGTGGCGTACGTGATCATCACGTTCCACGCGTCGAACGGGTTCTTGCCAGAGGTCGCCAGCAGGACGGAGCAGATCGCGACGGACAGCACGACCGCGAGCACCGGCGCCGCCAGTGCGAGCACGATCCGCTCACCGCTGATCCGCTGCGCCAGGCTGCGCTTGGCGGCGGGGTTGGGACTGGTCATGGGTTACTCCCCCGCCTGCTGGTCGTCGGCGGTGTCGGTGTGCGGGTGCTCGGCCGCGGCCTCGGTGCCCTCGGCCGCGGCGGCCTGCGCCTCGGCGACGGCCTCCGGCTCGGACTCGATGTGGCCGGCGGCGGCACCGGTCATCGCGGTGCCGAGGTCCTCGGCGGTGACGGTGGCCGGGTCGGCGTCGGCGACCAGGCGGCCGCGGTAGATGACCCGGATGGCGTCGGAGAGGCCGATCAGCTCGTCCAGGTCGGCGGAGATCAGCAGGACGGCGAGGCCCTCCCGCTGCGCGGACCGGATGTGCTCCCAGATCTGCGCCTGCGCGCCGACGTCCACACCGCGGGTCGGGTGGGCGGCGATCAGCAGCTTGGGCTGGTGGCTCATCTCGCGGCCGATGATCAGCTTCTGCTGGTTGCCGCCGGAGAGCGAGGCCGCGGTGACCTCGATGCCGGGGGTGCGGACGTCGTACTGCTCGACGATCCGCCAGGTGTCCTCGCGGGCGGCGGTGGGCTTGAGCAGGAGGCCGCTGGAGTTGGGCTCCTCGGTGACGTGGCCGAGGATGCGGTTCTCCCAGAGCGGGGCCTCCAGCAGCAGGCCGTGCTTGTGGCGGTCCTCGGGGATGTAGCCGATGCCGGCCTCGCGGCGGGCCCGGGTGAGGGTGCCGGAGAGGTCCTTGCCGTCCAGGGTGACGGTGCCGCCGTCCAGCGGCAGCATGCCCATGATGGCCTCGACCAGTTCGGCCTGGCCGTTGCCCTCGACACCGGCGATGCCGAGGATCTCGCCCTTGTGGATGCGCAGCGAGATGTCGTCCAGGACGACGCGCTCGATGCCCTCGGCGTCGGTCTTGGCGATCCGCAGGTCCTCGACCTTGAGCATCTCGGTCGTGGTGACGGTCGACTCGCGGCTCTCGGGGGAGGGCAGCTCGGCGCCGACCATCAGCTCGGCGAGCTGCCGGGCCGTGACGGCCTTCGGGTCGGCGTCGCCGACCGTGGTGCCGCGCCGGATGACGCTGATCGCGTCGGCCACCGCGAGCACCTCGTGCAGCTTGTGCGAGATGAAGATGACGGTGACGCCCTCGGACTTGAGGTCGCGCAGGTTGTCGAACAGCGCGTCGACCTCCTGCGGGACCAGCACGGCCGTGGGCTCGTCGAGGATCAGGATCTTGGCGCCGCGGTACAGCACCTTGAGGATCTCGACGCGCTGGCGGTCGGCGACGCCGAGGTCCTCGACCAGGGCGTCCGGGCGCACGCCCAGGCCGTACTGGTCGGAGATCTCCTTGATCTTCGCCTTCGCCTTGGCACCGATGCCGTGGAGCTGCTCGCCGCCGAGGACGACGTTCTCCAGCACCGTGAGGTTGTCGGCGAGCATGAAGTGCTGGTGCACCATGCCGATGCCGCGGGCGATGGCGTCGCCCGGGGTGTGGAACTCGCACAGCTCACCGTTGATCGCGATGGTGCCCTCGTCCGGCTTCTGCATGCCGTAGAGGATCTTCATCAGCGTCGACTTGCCGGCGCCGTTCTCGCCCATCAGGGCGTGCACGGTGCCGGTGCGGACGGTGAGGTTGATGTCGTGGTTGGCCACGACACCGGGGAAGCGCTTGGTGATGCCGCGCAGTTCGACGGCCGGTGTCGCCGTCCCCGCGCTGGGGGTGCCGTCCTTGCGCAGGGGGACGGGGTCGGATCCGGTGATGGCGATCTCCTGGTGGTCTGGAGGCGCGTCATTGCGCGGGGAGGGCCAAGGGGGGGAAACGTGAAGACGGAACGGGGCCCGGGGGTACGCGTTGAGCGCACCCTGCCGGGCCCCTCCCGTAACTGTGTCGATCATCGCGCCACCGGGCAGGCGGCAGGCGCATGACGCGTCCGAGACGCGCGGGCCTTACTGGGCCGGCGTGGTCGGGATGGTGGTGGCGCCGCTGGTGATGGCGTCCGTGGCGGCCTTCAGCTTGTCCTGGATGTCGTCGATCTTGCCGCCGGTGGTGGCGAGCGAGACACCGTTGGCCTTCAGGTCGAACAGCTTGACGCCGGTGAACGGCGAGCCCTTCTTGACCGAGTCGATGTACGAGTAGACCGCCGTGTCGACGTTCTTGACCATCGAGGTCATGATGCTGTTCTTGAACTTCGCCAGGGCCGGCTGGCTGGCCTGGTCGGAGTCGACACCGATGGCGAGCTTGCCCGCGTTGGCGACGGCCTCGATGGCACCGTTGCCGGAGGAGCCGGCGGCGGAGTAGACGACGTCCGCGCCCTTGTCGAGCTGGCCCTGCGCGGCCTCCTTGCCCTTGTCGGGCGAGTTGAAGCCGGTGAAGTCCGGGGGCGTGGTCAGGTAGGTGGTCTCGATCTGGATGTTCGGGTCGACGGACTTGGCACCCGCCTTGTAGCCGGCCTCGAACTTCTTGATCAGCTCGGACTGCACACCGCCGATGAAGCCGATGTGGTGGGCCTTCGACTTGTTCGCGGCGGCGACACCGGCGAGGTACGAACCCTCCTGCTCGGCGAAGACCAGCGACGTGACGTTGGACGGCTGGTCCTTGTCGTTCGAGTCGATGATCGCGAACTTGACGTTCGGGTTGTCCTTCGCGACCTTGTCGACCGCCTGCTGGTAGACGAAACCGACGGCGATGATGGTCTTGTAGCCACCGTCGATCAGGTTCTTGAGGCGGGTCTCCTTGTCGGCCTCGGCCTCACCGGTCTTGGCCTCGGCCTCGGTGACGGAGACGCCCAGGTCGGACTTGGCCTTGTCGAGACCGCGCGCGGCGGAGTCGTTGAAGGACTGGTCGCCACGGCCGCCGATGTCGTAGGCCATACCGACCTTGAGACCGTCGGACGAACCGGAGGAGGCGTTGGTGTCAGTGCTCTTTGCGCCGCAAGCGGCGAGCGAGGCCATGCCCAGGGAACCCGAGAGCACAACCGCGGCGAGCTTCATTGAACGGCGCAAGGGAGTATCTCCTTCTCACACGCACCCGTTTAGCGTGGTCGGACGCCACCGTAACGCGCGTAGAACACGGTTGTATTACGGGGTGCCGGAGCATTCGGGTTGTTATCAAACCGTGGTCTGAAGGCCTTCCGAAGGCTCCATTCCCGTGCACGGACGGCGATCCGAGATTGGTCCGACCCAGTTTACGGAACCCAATCGGAACTCCGGGTCTCGACAACGCGATCACGCACCGACCACAACTCGCCGGTGAACGGTCAGTCCCGGTCCTCCTCCAGGGCCAGCGCCGCGAACAGCTCCACCCCGACGCCGATCGCCCGCTCGTCCACGTCGAAGCGGCCCTGGTGCAGGTCGCGGACCGTGGTGTCACCGGGGGCGCGGACGCCGAGCCGGGCCAGCGCGCCCGGGGCGTGCTCCAGGTACCAGGAGAAGTCCTCGCCGCCGAGGCTCTGTTCGGTGCTCTCCACCACCTGGGCGCCGCTCAGTCCGTCGACGGGCTCGTGACCCTCGCCCCCGTGACCGAAGCGGGCGGTCATCGCGGCGTCCAGCCGGGCGACCGAGACCGCCTCGTTGACCACCGGCGGCACCCCGCGGTGGTAGTCCAGCGTCCACTTGGCCCGGTAGGTCTCGGCCAGCTTGGCGATCAGCTCGTGCAGCAGGTCCGGCGCCTCGCGCCAGCCGTCCAGCTCCAGGCAGCGGACGGTGCCCTCCAGTTCGGCGTGCTGCGGGATGACGTTGGGCGCGGAGCCGGAGGCGATCCGGCCCCAGACCAGGCTGACGCCCCAGCGCGGGTCCATCCGGCGGGCCAGCGCGGCCGGGAGCTCCGCAGCCATCCTGGCGACCGCGGTCACCAGGTCGGTGGTCAGGTGCGGGCGCGCGGTGTGACCGCCGGGCCCGTCCAGGTGCAGCACCAGGCGGTCGCAGGCCGAGGTGATCGCCCCGGTGCGCAGGGCGATCCGGCCGACCTCCACCTTCGGGTCGCAGTGCACCGCGAAGATCCGGCCGACGCCGTCCATCCCGCCGGCCTTGATGACGTCCAGCGCACCACCGGGCATCACCTCCTCGGCGGGCTGGAACACCAGCCGGACCGGGCCTCGCAGCTCACCGGCGCGGGCGGCCTCGGCCAGCACCAGGCCGGTGCCGAGCACCACCGAGGTGTGCACGTCGTGGCCGCAGGCGTGGGCCCGGCCGGGGACGGTCGAGCGGTAGGGGACGTCGGTCTTGGCGTCGTCGATCGGCAGCGCGTCGATGTCCGCGCGGAAGGCCAGGAACTCGGCGCCCGGGACGGTGCCGGCCGGGACGATGTCCACCAGTAGGCCGGTGCCGCCGGGCAGCACCCGCGGGTCCAGGCCCGCCTGCACCAGCCGGTCGCGCAGCAGGTCGGTGGTGCGGAACTCCTGGCGGCCCAGCTCCGGGTGACGGTGCAGATCGCGGCGGAAGGCGACCAGCTCGGGCTCCAGCCTCCTGACCCGGCCGCGCAATTCGGCGGCGGGGCGTGCGGCGGCGAGGGTAGCGCCCGACTGAGCGGGCTCAGGACGGTTCATCTCCCCAAGAGTAGGCCCGTTGGGGGGATTTGGCCCGACTTCCGGAAAACTAGTCCCCGGATGGGCGCATACCGGCCGGACAGGTGGGTATGACATCTCGTTTCAGCCGCCTTCCCCGGGTTGCTTGCCCTGTGCAACGATCACCCGAGCCGGTGGTCACGGCCACCACCGGCTTGACGGACTCCGGTCATTGACGACGGCTCAGCGTGCCGGTCCGGACCCCCCGATCGGACGCGCCGGTCAGGCGCACCGGATGTCAGAAGCGCTCCACCGGAACGTACGTGCCCCACACCCCGCGCAGCGCGTCGCAGACCTCGCCGACGGTGGCCCGGGCGGCCAGCGCCTCCTTCATCGGGTAGAGCACGTTGTCCGACCCCTCGGCGGTACGGCGCAGCGCGTCCAGCGCCCGGGTGACGGCGGTCGGGGACCGGTCGGCCCGAAGCCGGGCCAGCCGCTCGGCCTGCTGCCGTTCGATCGCCGGGTCCACCCGCAGCGGCTGGTACGGCTCCTCCTCGTCCAGCCGGAAGCGGTTGACGCCGACCACGGTCCGCTCGCCGGAGTCGGTCTCCTGCTGGAGGCGGTAGGCGGTGCGCTCGATCTCGCCCTTCTGGAAGCCCTGTTCGATCGCGGCCACCGCGCCGCCCCGCTCCTCGACCCGGGCCATCAGGGCCAGCGCGGCGGCCTCCACGCCGTCGGTCAGCGACTCGACCGCGTAGGAGCCGGCGAAGGGGTCGACGGTGGCGGTCACATCGGTCTCGTGGGCGAGCACCTGCTGGGTGCGCAGGGCGAGCCGGGCGGCCTTCTCGGTGGGCAGCGCGATCGCCTCGTCGAAGCTGTTGGTGTGCAGCGACTGGGTGCCGCCGAGCACCGCGGCCAGCGCCTGCACCGAGACCCGGACCAGGTTCACCTCGGGCTGCTGGGCGGTGAGCTGCACCCCGGCGGTCTGGGTGTGGAAGCGCAGCATCTGCGAGCGCGGGTCCCTCGCGCCGAACTCCTCGCGCATGATCCTGGCCCAGATCCGGCGCGCGGCCCGGAACTTGGCCACCTCCTCCAGCAGCGTGGTGCGGGCCACGAAGAAGAAGGAGAGCCGGGGCGCGAAGTCGTCCACGGCCATCCCGGCGGCGAGCGCGGTCCGGACGTAGGCGATGCCGTTGGTCAGGGTGAAGGCGATCTCCTGCGCCGGGTCGGCCCCGGCCTCGGCCATGTGGTAGCCGGAGATGGAGATGGTGTTCCAGCGCGGGATCTCGGCCCGGCAGTACCGGAACACGTCCGCGACCAGCCGCAGCGAGGGCTGCGGCGGGAAGATGTAGGTGCCGCGGGCGATGTACTCCTTCAGCACGTCGTTCTGGACCGTGCCGGTGAGCGCGGACGGCGCCACCCCCTGGGCCTCGCCGACCAGCTGGTAGAGCAGCAGGAGCAGGGCGGCCGGCGCGTTGATGGTCATCGAGGTGGACACCCCGCCGAGCGGGATGCCGTCGAAGAGCACCGCCATGTCCTCGACGCCGTCCACCGCCACGCCCACCTTGCCGACCTCCCCGGCGGCGAGCGGCGCGTCCGAGTCGTAGCCCATCTGGGTGGGCAGGTCGAAGGCCACCGAGAGGCCGGTGCCGCCGCCCGCGATCAGCTGCCGGTAGCGGGCGTTGGACTCGACGGCGGTGCCGAAGCCCGCGTACTGGCGCATCGTCCACGGCCGGCCGGTGTACATCGTCGGGTAGACGCCCCTGGTGTAGGGGTACTCACCCGGTCGGCCCAGCCGGGTGTCCGGGTCCCAGCCGGCCAGCGCGTCGGGGCCGTACAGGGGCTCGATCGGGAGGCCGGACTCGGTGCGGCGCGGCTCGGCTGCCATGGGTCCCTCCACGGGATCGGCGGGGGCACAGGTCGGTTCTCGAAATGTAGAACGCGACCGGGCGGCGGGGTCGCCGACGCGGTTGAGATGATCGGCTGAACGACCGATGAGCCCCCAGGGAGTGGCAATGACCGAGCAGAAGGTGGCCGTGGTCACCGGTGCCAGCAGCGGAATCGGCGCGGCGACCGCCCGCCGGCTGGCCGCCGAGGGCTTCGACGTGGTGCTGACCGCCCGCCGGACGGAGCGGATCGAGGCGCTGGCCAAGGAGATCGGCGGCCGGGGCGGTTCAGCCAGGGCGGTCACCCTGGACGTCACCGACCGGGCCGCGGTGGACGCCTTCGCGGCCGAGGTCGGCCGGGTGGACGTCCTGGTGAACAACGCCGGCGGCGCGATCGGCGCCGAGACGGTCGAGCACGGCGACCCGGCCGACTGGCGGGCCATGTACGAGGTGAACGTGCTCGGTGTGCTGCACATGACGCAGGCGCTGCTGCCCGCGCTGCGTGCCACCGGCGACGGCACGGTGCTGGTGCTCTCCTCGACCGCCGCGCTGGCCGCGTACGAGGGCGGCGGCGGGTACGTCGCGGCCAAGCACGCGGCGCACACCATCGCGGCGACGCTGCGGCTGGAGCTGTGCGGGGAGCCGATCCGGGTGATCGAGATCGCGCCCGGCATGGTGAAGTCCGAGGGCTTCGCCGTCACCCGTTTCCGCGGCGACGAGGAGAAGGCCGCCGCCGTGTACGCGGGCGTGGCCGAGCCGCTGACCTCGGAGGACATCGCGGACACCGTGGCGTGGACGGTCACCCGGCCTTCACACGTGAACATCGACCTGCTGGTGGTCCGCCCCCGGGCGCAGGCCGCCAACCACAAGGTCCACCGCGGCTGACCGACGACGGGCGGGCGGACCGGCAGGGGTCAAGATCGAACACGCCACCCCAGGGTGGTACACACGTGCGATGAAGACCTTCCGGGCCGCCCGCCCACGTGTCCTGCTGACCGCGCTGGCGGCAGGCACTCTGCTGCTCACCTCCGCCTGCGACGACACCGCACAGCCGTCCCGGGACCAGGCCGCCGGCACCACCGGCGCCACCGCGAGCCGGTCGGCCGCCCCGGCGTCCAAGCCCGGCGGCGAGGCGGACCCGGCGCTGAAGCCCTTCTACGGTCAGAAGATCAGCTGGTCCGACTGCCCGGCGGACCCCAAGGCCGAGGAGGCCAAGGCCGACGTCTCCGGGATGAAGTGCGGCAAGCTGCACGTCCCGCTCGACTACACCGACCCCGGCGCCGACGCGATCGACCTCGCGCTGGTGAAGTACCCCGCCGGCCGGCAGGACCAGCGGATCGGCTCGCTGATGGTCAACCCGGGCGGCCCCGGCGGCTCCGGCGTCGAGATGGTCAAGTACGGCGCCAAGGACTTCGCCGGCGCCCTGCACGACCGCTTCGACGTGATCGGCTTCGACCCGCGCGGCACCGGCGACAGCTCGCCCGTCCTCTGCCTGGACGACAAGCAGCGCGACGCCCAGAACCAGGTGGACTCCCCGCTGGACCCGGCCGCCCGCCGGACCGCCGAGGAGAAGCAGAACACCGAGTACATCGCCGCCTGCAAGGCCAAGTCCGGCAAGCTGCTGCCCTTCGTCGGCACCCGCAACACCGCCCGCGACCTGGACGTGCTGCGCGCGGCGGTCGGCGACAAGAAGCTCGACTACCTGGGCGTCTCCTACGGCACCTACCTGGGCTCGCTCTACGCCGAGGAGTTCCCGCAGAACACCGGCCGGCTGGTGCTGGACGGCGCGGTCGACCCGGCCGCCGACGACCTGGACTCCGCGATCAAGCAGCGGATCGGCTTCGAGACCTCCTTCGAGCACTTCGCCGCCGACTGCGTCGAGAACCACGCCGACGAGTGCCCGCTCGGCACCGACAAGGGCCAGGCCGCCAAGAAGGCCGCCGACTTCCTGGACGGCCTGATCGACAACCCGCTGCCCACCAAGGACGGCCGCAAGGTCGGCCGCGACCTGGCCTGGAACGGCGTCACCGCGGCCCTCTACGGCGACCAGACCCAGGACTGGAAGTACCTGCGGGTGGGCCTCGGCATGGCGATGACCATGAAGCAAGGCGACATCCTGCTCGCCTTCTCGGACAGCTACCTGGAGCGGGACGAGAACGGCCACTACTCCCCGATGGAGTCCGCCCACACCGCGATCAGCTGCGCCGACGGCTCCGCCCCGGCGCCCTCGCCCGAACGCGCCCAGGCCGCGGTCAAGGAGCTCCAGGAGAAGGCCCCGCTGCTGACCAAGGGCGTCACCGCCGAGGACTTCACCGACGCGGCCTGCGAGGGCTGGCCGTACCAGTCCCCCGAGAAGCCGCACACCATCCGGGCCGAGGGCGCCGCGCCGATCCTGGTGATCGGCACCACCAGCGACCCGGCCACCCCGTACGCCGCGGCCGAGTCACTGGCCAAGGGCTTCGCCAAGGCCACCCTGCTCACCCGGGTGGGCGAGGGCCACGGCGCCTTCGGCAAGGGGAACACCTGCATCGACCGGGCTCTGGAGGCCTACCTGACCGAGGGGACCATGCCGGCCGAGGGGACCCGCTGCTCCTGAGCCCACGGCGGTGAACCGGCAGACGACGGCGGGGAGGGCGATGACGCGAAGGTGTCAACGTCACAACTTGATAGCTCGTCCGGATGAATTCCGCGCGCGCCCTCCCCAACTGATGACGGCTCAACTACCGTTGAGTCGCTGCCCGACCGGCGCCGTGCGCCCCCCGCAGCCTCCATACTTCACCTGCTTCACCACCCCACTCCACCGGCACCTTCCCGCCCTCACGAGGAGGACCCGCTGGCCAGCGACATCCCGCCACAGCGGCTCGACGCCAGCACCGAGCCGACCCTCCTCGGGCTGCACCGCTTCAACGAGGCCGACGCCGGCGCCGCCGAGGAGGCCCTGCTGGCCTGCTGCGGCAGCCACCGCTGGGCGCTCAGGCTCACCGCGCACCGGCCCTACCCCGACATAGAGTCCCTGCTGGCCGCCGCCAGCGAGGCCTCCTACGACCTGCGTCCGGCCGACCTGGCCGAGGCACTGGCCGACGAGAGCTGGATGCCGCAGCCGCTGCTCGGTATGCGGGCCCCCGGCAGCCAGGCCGCGCACACCGCGCTGCGGGCGGCGCACGCCGCGTACGAGGCCCGGTTCGGCCACGTGTTCGTGGTCTGCCTGGAAGGCGTCGCCCCGGAGGAGATGCTCGACACCGTGCTCTCCTCGATCCGCACCCGGCTGGCCAACGACCCGGACGAGGAGCGGCTGATCTCGGCGGACGAGCTCCGGCGGATCGCCCTCACCCGACTGGAGCACCTGGTCGCCACCCACTCGGAGGCCGGGGCCCGGTAGGGCCCGTCCGGCCCCGGCCACCTCCCCTTCGCCTGCGCGACGCGCAGCTCGGCCACCCGCTGCCGGACGATCCGTTCGTCCGGCACGGCCGTACCCGATTCATTCGTGAGGGTGAATCCGGCTGACAGACCGGAACGTCCGCGGCCTCCCGCCCCGGTGTCGCCGTGACCGGGCGTCATCAGGGTCACCGGACGGGTGGGGCGAAATGACACGGACGCCTCGGCAGGGTGTCGGCGGGCGGGGGGGGTGCCACCGTAGCGCAGCCCGACGGTCACCCAGCGTCACCAAAGCGGGGCCGGTTCCCTCGCTACTAGGCCAGAAGTGCCTGATTGATCACACATGGGGGCCCCGGAGGCGGTTCCCGACAAGGCGTCGATAGGATGCTGGCGGCCGGTGGACCGACCCGGCCGGGCTGACCGACACCGAAGCCGGCCGAGCCCCCAATCGCTTCCGGAGGGTTTTTCCGTGCCGGCTGGAACGCTGTACCGCGGCCGGGAAGGCATGTGGAGCTGGGTGGCTCATCGAGTCACCGGCGTCCTCATCTTCTTCTTCCTGTTCGCCCACGTCCTGGACACCGCCCTGGTGCGAGTGTCGCCGGAGTCCTACGACACCGTCATCCAGACGTACAAGACTCCCCTTGTGAACCTGATGGAGTACGGCCTGGTGGCCGCCATCCTGTTCCACGCGCTCAACGGCCTGCGCGTCGTCGCCGTGGACTTCTGGTCCAAGGGCCCGAAGTACCAGAAGCAGATGCTCTGGACCGTGGTCGGAGTCTGGGTCGTCCTGATGGCCGGCTCGTTCTACGGGATCCTGCAGCACACGCTGATCTCCTGGTTCGGGAAGTGAGCTGAGACATGTCCACGGAAATCTCCGACGCCGTCGTCGTCCCCTCGAAGCAGGCGCACACCGGCAAGGGTCTCGGCACCGGCAACCCGGCCGAAGCCTTCGTCATCGAGCCGCCCCGCAAGCGGACCACGAAGACCCCGCGCCGCACCCGCACCAACTTCGAGATGCTGGCCTGGCTCTTCATGCGCCTGTCCGGTGTCGTCCTGGTCGCCCTGATCCTCGGCCACCTGATCATCATGCTGCTGCTCGACGGCGGCGTCTCCAAGATCGGGTTCGCCTTCGTCGCCGGCCGCTGGGCCTCGCCGTTCTGGCAGGGCTGGGACCTCCTGATGCTCTGGCTCGCCATGCTGCACGGCGCCAACGGCATGCGTCAGGTCATCAACGACTACGCCGAGAAGGACTCGACCCGGCTCTGGCTCAAGGGGCTCATGGGTACCGCCACGGTCTTCACCGTGCTGCTCGGCACCCTGGTGATCTTCACCTTCGACCCCAACATCTGAGCCGCGAGCACCATCGACCATCGGCAGAGGCCAGAGGCGAGTTAACCCCCCATGCAGATTCACCAGTACGACACCGTCATCGTCGGCGCCGGCGG
The DNA here is from genome assembly GCF_040609455.1 of Kitasatospora sp. NPDC004669. Lineage (NCBI taxonomy): Bacteria > Bacillati > Actinomycetota > Actinomycetes > Kitasatosporales > Streptomycetaceae > Kitasatospora > Kitasatospora sp. NPDC004669. The sequence continues at coordinate 176,440 of NZ_JBEXKB010000004.1, read as the reverse complement.
CGCCGGCATGCGCGCGGCCATCGAGTCGACGCAGCGCAGCCGCACCGCGGTCCTGACCAAGCTCTACCCGACCCGGTCCCACACCGGCGCGGCCCAGGGCGGCATGTGCGCCGCCCTCGCCAACGTCGAGGAGGACAACTGGGAGTGGCACACCTTCGACACGGTCAAGGGTGGTGACTACCTGGTCGACCAGGACGCCGCCGAGATCATGTGCAAGGAGGCCATCGACGCCGTCCTCGACCTGGAGAAGATGGGTCTGCCCTTCTCCCGCACCGAGCAGGGCCGGATCGACCAGCGCCGCTTCGGCGGTCACTCCCGCAACCACGGCGAGGCCCCGGTCCGCCGCTCGTGCTACGCGGCCGACCGCACCGGCCACATGATCCTCCAGACGCTGTTCCAGAACTGCGTCAAGCACGGTGTCGAGTTCTTCAACGAGTACTACGTCCTCGACCTGCTGATCAACGAGGGCAAGACCGCCGGCGTCGTCGCCTACGAGCTGGCCACCGGCGAGATCCACGTCTTCCAGGCCAAGTCGGTCGTGTTCGCCTCCGGCGGCACCGGCAAGATGTTCAAGGTCTCCTCGAACGCCCACACCCTCACCGGTGACGGCCAGGCGGTGGCCTACCGCCGCGGCCTGCCGCTGGAGGACATGGAGTTCTTCCAGTTCCACCCGACCGGCATCTGGCGCATGGGCATCCTGCTCACCGAGGGCGCCCGCGGTGAGGGCGGCATCCTGCGCAACAAGGACGGCGAGCGCTTCATGGAGCGCTACGCCCCGGTCATGAAGGACCTCGCGTCCCGTGACGTCTGCTCCCGCGCGATCTACACCGAGATCCGCGAGGGCCGCGGCTGCGGTCCGGACGGCGACCACGTCTACCTGGACCTGACCCACCTGCCGCCGGAGCAGCTGGACGCCAAGCTCCCGGACATCACCGAGTTCGCGCGCACCTACCTCGGCATCGAGCCCTACACGGACCCGATCCCGATCCAGCCCACCGCGCACTACGCCATGGGCGGCATCCCGACCAACGTCGAGGGTGAGGTCCTGCGCAACAACACGGACGTCGTCCCGGGCCTGTACGCGGCCGGCGAGGTCGCCTGCGTGTCCGTCCACGGCGCCAACCGCCTGGGCACCAACTCGCTGCTGGACATCAACGTGTTCGGCCGTCGCGCGGGCATCGCCGCCGCCGACTACGCCAACGCGAACGAGTTCGTCCCGCTGCCGGAGAACCCGGAAGAGCTGGTCCAGGGCATGGTCGACAAGCTGCGCGAGTCGACCGGCACCGAGTCCGTGGGGCAGATCCGCACGGCCCTGCAGGAGACCATGGACGCCAACGCGATGGTGTACCGCACCGGCGCCACCCTGAAGCAGGCGGTCGAGGACATCGCCGCGCTGAAGGAGCGCTACAAGAACATCTCCATCCAGGACAAGGGCTTCCGTTACAACACGGACCTGCTGGAGGCCATCGAGCTGGGCAACCTGCTCGACCTGGCCGAGGTGCTGGCCGTCTCCGCGCTGGCCCGCGAGGAGTCCCGCGGCGGTCACTACCGCGAGGACTTCCCGACCCGTGACGACGTGAAGTTCATGCAGCACACCATGGCGTACCAGGAGGTCGCCGCCGACGGCAGCACCTCCATCCGCCTCGACTACAAGCCGGTCGTTCAGACCCGCTACCAGCCGATGGAGCGTAAGTACTGATGAGCACTCCGACTGTGGAGCACTCGGCCGCTCTGGACGCGGTCGAGGCCGGTGGCACCCAGCTGATCACCGTCACCTTCCGGATCCGCCGGTTCAACCCGGAGGAGCACCCGGACCCGGTGTGGGTCGACTACCAGCTGACGATGGACCCGAAGGAGCGCGTCCTGGACGCGCTCAACAAGATCAAGTGGGAGCAGGACGGCACCCTCACCTACCGCCGTTCCTGCGCGCACGGCATCTGCGGCTCCGACGCCATGCGGATCAACGGCCGCAACCGGCTGGCGTGCAAGACCCTGATCAAGGACGTCAACCCGGAGAAGCCGATCACGATCGAGGCCATCAAGGGCCTGACGGTCCTCAAGGACCTGGTCGTGGACATGGACCCGTTCTTCCAGGCGTACAAGGACGTCATGCCGTTCCTCATCACCAAGGGGAACGACCCGACCCGCGAGCGCCTGCAGTCCGCCGAGGAGCGCGAGCGCTTCGACGACACCACCAAGTGCATCCTGTGCGCCGCGTGCACGTCGTCCTGCCCGGTGTTCTGGAACGACGGCCAGTACTTCGGCCCGGCCGCCATCGTCAACGCGCACCGCTTCATCTTCGACTCGCGCGACGAGGGTGCCGAGCAGCGCCTGGAGATCCTCAACGACCGTGAGGGCGTGTGGCGTTGCCGCACCACCTTCAACTGCTCCGAGGCCTGCCCGCGTGGCATCGAGGTCACCAAGGCGATCCAGGAAGTGAAGCGGGCGCTGGTCACCCGCCGCTTCTGATCCCTGCCTGACACACGCCGAAGGCCCCCGCCCGATCGAAGGATCGGACGGGGGCCTTCGCTTTCCGTCAGTTCAGCGCGCCGAGGTCGTTGGCGTCGGTCCAGCCGCTGTACATCACCAGGTGCCGGTCGGCCGTGACGGCCCACAGGTCCGGCTTGCCGTCGCCGTCCGCGTCGCCCGAGCTGCCGAGCGTCGGGTAGGCGGCCACGGTGAAGCCGCTCGCGACCACGTCCGCCTTCGGGTCGGCGAGGGCGGAGAAGTCGAAGGTGCCGTCGGCCTTCTTCGGGATGGGGTAGGCATGCAGCTCGCCGGTGGCCCGGTCACGGGCCCAGAGGGCGAGGTTGCCGTCCTTGTCCGCCCCGGGGGCGATCAGGTCGTAGCCGTTCCAGGCGCCGGAGGTGGTGAGCTTGCGGACCTTCTGGAAGCCGAAGCTGAAGTCGCCGCCGGCGTGCAGCCAGAGGTTGCCGCCTTCGAGGGTCACCAGCGACGGGGTGAAGCCACCGGTCACCGGGCCCAGCGCGACAAGCTGGTCCACCTTCGACCAGTCGGAGGCGTAGTCGGCGGGGCACGCCGCGGAAGCCCCGGTGTCGTTCACACAGCGGGTCGAGCGCTGGGCGCCCGTCCAACCCTGGGTGAACGAGCCGTAGTCGAGGTTCCGGTACTGGTAGAGCCAGCCGTCGCCCGGCTTGTGGATGAAGAGGTCGTCCGAGGACGGCGCGTGCTGGTTCGACCAGCCCCGGTGAGCCACCTGGAACGGCGCCCAACTGCCGTCGTGGGGCGCATGGGCGCCCGCGATCACCGAATTGGGCGTGGTGTCGGACGCGTTGACGCTGATGTACTGCAGGTTGCCCTGGGCGTCCGGCAGCAGGATGTCCGCGACGCCGTCCCCGTCGACGTCGCCGAGGGTCTTCGGCGGGTTCGGGTTCGAGGGGGCGTAGAAGCTGTAGGACGCCCCGCCGACGTTGCCCGCGTTGTCGATCACCTGGATGTTGAGGTTGTTGGTGCCCCAGTTCAAAACCTTGAGATCGAGCGTCACCGTACCGTCGCCCTCCGGCGTGACGGCATCCGGCGAGCTGCAGCCGCCCACCCCGAGGTAGTCGAATCCGTACCGGACGCAGGCGACCCCGGAGGCCTCCCCGCCGGCCGGGGCGGGGTCGGCGGTCTTGAGGACGAAGGTCCCCTTCTGCCCCGCGTACTTGGTCGCGGTGCCACCGGAGCCGCTGGCCGGGAAGTCGGGCGAGGAGACCGTGACGGTCGGGGACGTGGTGTCCACCGTGAAGTGGCAGTCCGCCGACGGCGCGGAGAGCTGCGTGCCCTGCAGCGCCCAGGCGTGCCAGGCGTAGCTGTGCCCGTCCACCAGGCCGGGGACGTGGAGGCCGGCGCTCGGCTGGCCGTAGGTCTGGGCGTCGCCGGTGAACACCGGGTCCTCCGCGCCCGTGGTCACGTCCCAGACGCTGAACCGGACCCCGCTGCCGGTGACCTTCGCGTTGAGCGCCGGTCCGTCGACGGACCGTCCGAGCCAGGTCGGATCGGCGGTCGAGTCGCAGGCGGCGGTGTTGTAGCCGACGCCCTGGCTGGTGCCGAGGACGGCCGGCGCGGTGTCGGCCGCCGCCGACGACGGTGCGGCGACCAGGCCCGCGGCCACGGCGAACACCGCGCCCGCCCCCAGCCGCCGGGCATGCGTGTGCTTCATCAAGTTTCCCCACCCTGGAACGATTTCGTGATCGAGCGGTGAGGATCTTGCCAGTGCGCACCGACAGTGGCAACGGGGATTTCTCAGTCGGTGGCCGGGGTGCGGCGGGTGGCGCGCAGGCCGCGCACGCCGATGGCGCCGACGGCGATGCCGAGGCAGAAGGAGGTGACGGCGAGCAGGAGGTGGATCCAGAAGAAGGCGGTGGGCTGGGAGTGGTCGCCGTTGACGAAGGCCTGGCCTCCGGAGTCCTTCCACAGGTTCTTGACGAAGGTCGTCCAGATGATCACCGACCAGACGCCGAAGGCGGTCAGGAACCAGGAGGTGCGGCGGCTGAGCTTCATGCGGGGTCCTCGGCGGCGGTGGGGGAGGCGGTGTGCAGCACCCCCAGTATGCGCGGGCCGCCGATCGGCGTACGGCGGGCCCCTCGCAGGGAGGAGCGTTGCGGCGTGGCGAACGGCGGCGGCGCCGGGTGGGTACGGTCTGCGGGTGACTGCACGCCTTCGAAAGCTCGCGCACCGGCTCGTCGCCGCCACCGCCGTCCTCCCCGCGCTGCTCGCCGCCCCGGGGGCGGTCGCGGCCCCGTCCGAGCCGGCCCCGTCGGCCGTGGTCGGGGGCGGCCGGCTCGGCCAGTCCGGGGTCCAGGTCTCGCCGTCGGCCGGCGCGCCGGCGCTCCCGGGGGATCTGACCGGCCAGTCCTGGATAGTCTCCGACGCCGCCACCGGGGACGTGCTGGCGGCGTACAACCCCCATCTGCGGCTGCCGCCGGCCAGCACCCTGAAGATCCTCTTCGCCGACACCGTGCTGCCCAAGTTCGACCGCAACGCGGTGCACAAGGTCGCGGACGAGGAGATCCAGGGGATCGGGCCCGGCAGCAGCCTGGTGGGGATCAAGGAGAACCTCGAGTACCGCGTCGAGGACCTGTGGCGCGGGGTGTTCCTCAGTTCGGGCAACGACGCCGTGCACGTCCTCGCGCACATGAACGGCGGCGTCCAGCGGACCGTCGCCGAGATGCAGGCGCGCGCGGACGCCCTCCAGGCGCGGGACACCACGGTGATCTCCCCGGACGGCTACGACATGGACGGCCAGCTCTCCTCGGCCTACGACCTGACGCTGTTCGCCCGGGCCGGGCTGCGCAACCCCGACTTCCGGACGTACTGCGCGACCCGGTCCGCGATGTTCCCGGGCGCGGTGGACCGCAACACCGGCCAGCGCGGCAGCTTCGGGATCGCCAACACCGACCGGCTGCTGGGCAAGTACCCCGGTCTGATCGGCGTGAAGAACGGCACCACCACCAACGCCGGCTCGACCTTCGTGGGCGCCGCCGAGCGGAACGGCCGCACGCTGCTGGTGACGGTGATGCACCCCGCGTCGTACCAGAAGGTCTACGACGAGACGGCCGAACTGCTGGACTGGGGCTTCTCGGCGGCCGGCAAGGTCCAGCCGGTGGGCCGGCTGGCGGACGACCTGCCGGCCGGCGACGCCGAGCCGACCGCCCCGGCGGGCGAGGCCTCCGGACTGCCCGAGCCGCCGCCGCACCTGTCGCCGTCCACCCCGGCGGCATCGGCCGCATCGGCTGCATCGGCCGCATCGGGTGACGGGACCGACTGGATCGGCGTCGGCGGCTGGCTCGCGGTCGTCGCGGTCGGGGCCGTGGTGGGCGCGTGGGCCCTGACGGTGCTGCGGCGCCGAACGGTCTAGCCCTCGAACGGCCGAGGACGCCCTACCCCGGCCCAGCCTCACGCGGGAGGTCGGGCCGCTTCCATCTCGTCCGCCGCCGCCAGCAGCGCCCGGCCGTGCGCCCTGGTCCGCTCCCGGGCGGCCTCCGGGTCGGCCGTCGCCGTCCAGGCCACGCAGTACATCAGCAGTCGGCAGACGACGTTGATCCACAGCAGCAGCGCCACCGGTGTGGCGAAGGCCCCGTACAGGCTCCGCCCGGCGACCGAGCCGAGGTAGGAGGCCAGCAGCAGCTTCAGCAGTTCGAAGCCGACCGCGCCGATCAGCGCGCCGCGCAGCAGCTCCCGGCGGCGCTGGCCGGTGATCCCGGGGAAGGGCGCCAACAGGTACACGAAGAGCAGGGTGTCGCACCCTATGGAGATCAGCACGCCGACCCCGGTCAGCAGGTAGCCGTTGCCGAGGCCGATCTCGTCGGCGATCCGCCCGGCGAGCGTCGTCCCGGCGGCGGAGGCGGCCAGCGAGAACAGCGACACCAGGCCGAGGCCGCCCAGCACCGCGACGTCCCGCGCCTTGCGCAGCACCGGGTTGCCCTTCTCCTCGGGCAGCTGCCACAGGTCCCGGATCGAGGTGCGCATGGTGTCCACCCAGCCGAGGCCGGAGATCAGCAGCAGCGCACCGCCGACCAGTCCGACCGTGCCCGCGTCGGCCACCAGGGACGGCAGGTTGAGCGCGTCCGAGATGCCGGGCAGCTGGTCGGAGATGCGCTTCTGCAGGTCGTCCACCTGGCTGTCGTCGAGCGTCGCGACGGCGATCGCCAGGCCCACCGTGAGCAGCGGGAAGAGGGCGAGGAAGCCGAAGAAGGTGACGGCCCCGGCCAACCGGTTGCCTCGGGCGGCGGCGAAGTACTCGTACACCCGGTACGGGCGGCTGCGCAGCACCCGGGTCAGCAGGGGGCCGATGACCGGAAGGCGGGTCAGGAATTCCACCCGACCGGTTATACCGGCCCGTCCCCCGAACGGCCGTCAGGCACAGTCCTAGCGCTTGACGAGTCGGCGGGCCTTGGCGAGGGCGCGGACGGCCTGGTAGGCGCCGTAGCGGCCGTGGCTGAGCAGTTCGGTGCGCATGCCCTCCACGCCGGCCGGCGGGCGGTAGCCGGCCGGGCGCAGCCGGGCGCAGTGCGCGGCGGCGCGGCGGAAGTACTCGCGGCGGTCGCCGGCCGGGACCCGGCCGGGCTTGGCGACCACGGTGTTGAGGTGGTGCAGCATCTTGCCGTAGACGACCGGGCGCCAGTGGTCCAGGTCGGGGCGGCGGTCGAGGAAGGCGAAGACCAGGTCGTACTGGGCGAACACGTCGAAGTGCTTGCGGCTGGCGGTGGCCAGGATGTTGCCGCCCTCCTGGCGCTGGCGGTAGTGCACGCCGACCCGGTCGAGCAGGGTGATGCTGGCGGCGGCGAGCAGCGCCGGGTACGTCCAGGGGGTGTCCTCGTAGTAGCCGGCCGGGAAGACCAGCCGCTGCTCGGCGATGAAGGCGCGGCGGTAGGCCTTGTTCCAGACGACCTGGAGCAGGTCGAGCAGGTCGGGGCGGGCGGCGAGGTCGAAGACGTCCGGGGAGGCGGCGCCGAAGACGTGGCCGGAGGCGGCCCGGGTGATCCGGCCGTCGGCGTAGGTGCGGGCGTAGTCGTAGACCAGGATGTCCGGGTCCCCGGTGGCGGCGAGCCGGTCGTCGACGGCCTTCAGCAGGCCGGGGGTGAGGGTGTCGTCGCTGTCGAGGAAGACCACGTAGTCGCCGGTGGCGACCTCCAGGCCGGCGTTGCGGGCCCGGCCGAGGCCGACGTTCTCCGGCAGGTGCAGCACCCGCACCCGGGGGTCGGTGGCGGCCGCCTCGTCCAGCATGGCGCCGCAGCCGTCCGGGGAGCGGTCGTCCACCGCGATCAGTTCGATGTCGGGGCCACCCTGGCCGAGAACCGAGTCGAGGCACTCGGCGAGGTAGTCCTGGACCTGGTACACGGGGACGATCAGGCTGAAGCGGGGCACGGGGCCCAGCGTAGTGGCCCGGGGAGGGGCCTCGAGCCCGGAGGTAGGATCGGGGCGCACGTACGCACCGATCCAATGTGCGGCCAGGCCCCCACCGGGCTGCCACGCTCCTCCCGAGAAAGGCCTGCGTAGCCGATGGCTCCCCGCCTCTCCATCGTCGTTCCGATCTACAACGTCGAGCGCTATCTCGTCGAATGCCTCGACTCGATCGCCGCCCAGACCTTCACGGACTTCGAGTGCGTCATGGTCGACGACGGTTCGAAGGACGACAGCGCGGCCCTCGCCGAGGCGTACGCGGCCAAGGACTCCCGGTTCCGGCTGGTCCGCCAGGTGAACAAGGGCCTCGGCGCGGCCCGCAACACCGGTATCCGGCACATCGACCCGGACGCCGAGTTCCTGTGCTTCGTGGACAGCGACGACTCGATGCCGCCCAGCGCGTACGAGTTGATGATCAACACGCTGGACGAGACCGGCTCGGACTTCTGCACCGGCAACGTGCTGCGCTTCCGCGCGGTGGGCTACTACCAGTCCGGCGGGCACTCGAAGCCGTTCAGGACGACCAAGCTCAAGACCCACATCACCGAGATCCCGGCGCTGGTCACCGACCGCACCGCGTGGAACAAGGTGTACCGCCGCTCGTTCTTCGACGCGGCCGGGCTGCTCTACCCCGAGGGCATCCTGTACGAGGACGCGCCGGTCAGCGTCCCGCACCACTACCTGGCCAAGAGCGTGGACGTGCTCTCCGAGCCGATCTACCACTGGCGCGAGCGCGAGGTCGGCGAGATGTCGATCACGCAGATGCGCACCAACCCCAAGGGCCTGGTCGACCGCGTCACCTCGGTCGAGCTGGTCCGCGGCTGGCTGAAGAAGCAGACCGATCCGCGCTTCGCCCAGTACCTGCGCTCCTACGACGAGAACACCCTCGTCGAGGAGATCCCGATGTTCTTCTGGTCCGTCGTGGACGGCGACAAGGAGTACCGGGACGCCTACATCCAGCACGTCAGCCGGCTGCTCCGGGCGATCGGCCCCGAGCAGGTCCGCAAGCTGCGCGCGCCGCTGCGGCTGAAGTACCACCTGACCCTGCAGGGCCGGATCGACGAGTTCGTCGAGCAGATCAAGTACGAGGGCGAGAGCAACGGCGGTGTCCAGGCCCGCGGTCTGCTGCGTCCGTACGCCGACTACCCGTTCCTGCGCGGCGGGCGCAGGAGCGTGCCGGCCGGCGTGCTCAAGCTGGACAATTCGCTGGTCATGCGCAGCCGGCTGTACGAGAGCGCCTGGGTGGGCGGGAAGCTGCAGCTGACCGGGTACGCGTACCCGGAGCAGCTGGGCGCGGCGTCCAAGCACGACATGGTCCGCACGCTGGTGCTGCGCGAGACCAAGGGCCGCCGGGTCGTCGCGGTGCCGATGAAGACCCAGTACAGCCCCGAGGCCACCGCGAGCTGCAGCCACGACCTGTACAGCTGCGACTGGTCCGGCTTCACCGTCGCCCTGGACCCGAAGAAGCTCAAGCACCGCGGCCAGTGGAAGGACGGCCACTGGCGCGTCCTGGTCGCCGGCGCGGGCAAGGGCGGGGTGTACAAGGGCCGGGTCTCGGCCGGCTGGAGCGACACCGCGGAGTACATCCCGGCGCACTGGGTCGAGCCGGACGTGCGGATCGTGCCGTGGGTCCGGGACAGCTTCGTCTACCTGCACGTGGAGACCGTCAAGGCCCGGGTGACCGGCCTGGCCGCGCACGGCGGCCGGGTGGAGGTCTCCGGCGCCGCGCGCTCCGGGGTGAGCTTCGCCGGGGCCCGGCTGCAGCTCACCCACCTCGAGTCCGACCGCGAGCTGTCCTTCCCGCTGGAGCTGGGCGCGCCGGCCGGCACGCTGCAGCCGTTCACGGCCTCCTTCCCGGTCGCGGAGCTGACCGCCGTCCGCGAGGCCTGGGCCGAGCTGGACCCGGTGGCCGCCGAGCGCAGCCGCGACCGCTGGGACGCCGCACTGCTGCTGGCCGACGGCAGCGCCGTCCGGCTGGCCTGGGACGACCGCAACGCGCCTGAGCAGCTGCACCTGCCGCTGGACCCGCAGTCCTCGGGCAAGCCGCGCCGGGCCCTCTACTCCAAGCCCTCCCCGGGCGGCCACCTGCAGTTCTGCGACCAGCTGCTGCAGCCGCTGGTGGACGAGGTGGCCTCGCGCGGAGCCGACGGCTTCCTGCTCAGCGGTTCCTTCCCGCTGCCCGGCGCCCACCGCTGGGAGCTGGTGGTCCGGCACCACTGGCGCGAGGAGGAGCACGTCTACCCGGTGGAGATCTCGGACGGCCGGTTCCGCACGGCGCTGCCCGCCGTGCCGACCGCCTCCTTCGCCGGGCAGGTGCCGCTCGCCGCCGGTACCTGGAACGTCTTCTTCCGCCCGGTCGGCGTGCCGGTGGCCGACCTGCCGGACTCCTCGGCGATGGTCACCCCGGACTGCTTCGGCACGCTGCCGCTCGAAGTGGAATCCCGCGGCAAGCGGATCGGGCTGGAGCGCCGCTACCACGACGGCCTGTCGCTGGAGTCGCACGCGGCGCTGCTGCCCGAGGAGCGGGCCGGCTACCGCCAGCGCCTGCTGCGCACGGACCACTACCCGACCGCCCGCCATCTGCCGATTCGTGACACGGTGCTGTACAACGCCGGGCACGGCAGCGTGTACGCGGACTCGCCGAAGGCGATCCACCAGGAGCTGGTCCGCCGCGGCCTGCCGCTGGAGCACCTGTGGGGCAGCGACGACCTGCAGGCCGACCTGCCGCAGTCGGCGACCCCGATCCGGCTCTGGAGCCCGGAGTGGTTCGAGGCGCTGGCGACCGCCAAGTACATCGTCACCGGCACCCACCTGCCCGACTTCTTCGTCCGCCGCCCCGGCCAGGTGGTCCTGCAGGCCTGGCAGGGCACCCCGCTGAAGCAGGTCGGCTTCGACTTCGAGAAGGTCTGGTTCACCGACTCCAACTACCTCAAGGGCCTGATCCGCGAGATTCCGAACTGGAGCCTGCTGGTGGCCGGCAACACCTGGTCGGCCCCGGTGTTGAAGCGCGCGTTCGATTTCAAGGGCGAGATCCTGGAAAGCGGTTCGCCCAGGAATGACCTTCTGTTCGCGGCCGACCGGGAGAAGACGGCCGAGCAGGTTCGCGAACGGCTCGGCCTGCCCGAGGGCAAGCAGGTCGTGCTGTACGCGCCGACCTGGCGCGAGGACCGGCGCCGGCCGAACGGCGGCTACCAGATCGACCTGCGGATCGACCTGGCGGCGGCCAGGGCCGCACTCGGTGACGACCAGGTGCTGCTGGTGCGCCGACACAACGTGATGTGCGGCCAGATCCCGGGCGCCGGCAACGGCTACATCTGGGACGTGGGCAGCTACCCCGACATGGCGGAGCTGCTGCTGATCGCCGACGTGCTGGTGACCGACTACTCGGCGAGCGTGTTCGACTTCGCCACCACCGGCAAGCCGATGCTCTTCTTCACCCACGACCTGGAGCACTACCGGGACAACCTGCGCGGCTTCAGCCTGAACTTCGAGGCCGAGGCGCCCGGTCCGCTGCTGGCCACCTCCGAGGAGCTGGTCGCCGCGCTGGGCCGGGTGGACGAGGTCGCGGCCGAGTACGCCGACAAGGCGGCCGCGTTCCGTGAGGCGTACTGCGATCTGGACGACGGCAAGGCCTCCGCCCGGGTGGTCGACGCGATGCTCCGCAAGGAGTAGCCACCGGCATCCTCCGAGGCGCCCGGCGCGGTTCACGCCGGGCGCCTCGGCGCTGCCTGGGAATTTCCTGAGATCCGCCTCACCCTTTACGTCCATTTTGCACTTGAACTTACGCTTAACTGACGAACTTCAAAGGAAATTCTCCGAACTGTACAGTTGACCACGGGCGCCTTCCGGGTATGGGATATCAATTCGGCCCCGGACCGGTTCGCCATCGGCTCGCGGCCCCTCCCGGTCACCGCCATGTCCGGGACCCCGTCCCCGAAGGGCTCCCCCGCACCATGCCTGCGCTCACCCGGTTCGTCCTGCCGCACGCCGCCCCCCGCGTGCCCGCCGGCCGGCCCGCCGTCGACGAGGACGTGGTGTTCGGCCTGCTCCGGGCCCGCTGGCACGGCCGCGGCCTGGAGCTCACCGGCTTCGCCCGCCCGCTGAACCTGGACACCGGCCGCCCCGGCTCGGCCTGGACCTGGCTGACCCTGCGCCACGAGGACGAGAGCCGGCCGCCGGTCCACCTGCGCTCCAGACCCCGGAGAATGCCCGAGGTCACCGACGACAGCGCCCAGCCCGAGTACAACCACGACTGGTCCGGCTTCACCGCGCTGATCGAGCCCGACCGACTGCGCCCCGACGGCCACTGGCTGCTCGGCGACTGGCAGATCGAGACCACCCTCATCACCCACCCCCGCCCCACCCGGCTGCGCCGCCAGTACGGCGCCCTCGCCCCGCACTGGTGCGGCTCCGGCGAGTACCCCCCGGCCCGCTGGGTGGACCAGGGCGTCCGCCTCCAGCCCCATTTCGAGGACGGCCGACTGCGGCTGCGGCTGGAACGCCCGGGCATGCGGATCAACCGCGCCGCACCCGGCGCCGACGGCATCGAGCTGAGTGGCATCGCCGACCACTGCCCCTCCGGCACCGTGCTGCGGCTGCGGCACCGGCAGAGCGACGCGGTGCTCGAACAGCCGGTGACCCGCACCGGCAACACCTTCACCGTCCACCTGCCGTACCGGCCGTTCACCACCGCCGGGCGCGGCCGGGGCGAGCTGGAGCACTGGGACGCCGAACTGCTGCGGCCCGACGGCAGCACCGAGCGGCCCTGCCTGGACGAGCGCGGCGGCCCGGTGTCCGGCCAGTACCCGCTGCCGGACGCCCTGGACCGGGTGCTCTACCTCAAGCACCTCGCCGACGGCCGGCTCCAGGTCTGCGTCCAGCCGGCGGCCGGGATGGTCGACCGGATCGCGGTCCACTTCGGCGGCTTCGTGCTGACCGGCCACTGCCCCGACCCGGCCGCCGACCGGCTGGAGCTGGTGCTGCGGCACACCGGCAGCGCCGGCGAGGTCCGCACCCCGGTCGAGCCCGAACCGGGCGGCCGCTTCCGGGTCCGGATGCCCGCCACCCGCACCGGCTCGGACGGCGCCGTGCTGCCGCTGCGCAAGGGCGTCTGGGAGGCCGCGCTGGAGCCGGTCGACCGCTCCGGCCCGGCCCGGCCGCTGCTCGCCGCCCCCGCCGCGCTGCCCGCGTTGCCCGCCACCGCCGCGGTCGGCGGCAAACAGGTGCTGCTGCAGCGCCGCTGGCACGACACCCTGCTGGTGGACTCCACCCCGGTGCTCGACCCCACCGAGCGCAGCGCCTGGACGCAGCAGCGGCTGCGCACCGAGCGCTACCCGGCCGCCCGCCGCGAGCCGCTGCGCGAGGCGGTGCTGTACGACGTCTTCGGCGGCCGCGGCTACGCCGACTCCCCGCGCGCGGTGCACGCCGAACTCGCCCGCCGCGGCGAGCCGTTGGAGCACCTGTGGGTGGTCGACGACGCCCAGGCCGAGCTGCCGCCCGGGGTCCGCCCGGTGCGGATCTGGAGCCCGGAGTGGTACCGCGCGCTGGCCACCTGCCGGTACCTGGTCGGCAACACCCACTTCCCGGACTTCCTGGAGCGCCGCGAGGGCCAGGTCGTGGTGCAGACCTGGCACGGCTCGCTGCTGAAGCGGATCGCCCACGACGTCGACAACCCCTGGCTGGCCGACCACGGCTACCTGGAGGCGCTCGACCGGGAGACCCCGCAGTGGAGCCTGCTGCTCTCCCCCAGCCCGTTCGCCACCCCGATCCTGCAGCGCGCCTTCCGCTACGGCGGCGAGGTGCTGGAGTCCGGCTACCCGCGCGGCGACGTACTGGCCCAGGCCGACCCGCGCACCGCGGCGGCCGTCCGGCGTCGGCTCGGCGTGCCGGAGGGCAAGCGGATCGTGCTGTACGCGCCGACCTGGCGCGAGGACCAGCAGCGCGGCGACGGCCAGGGCTTCCGGCTCGACCTGCGGCTGGACCTCGACCACGCCCGCCGGCTGCTCGGCGAGGACCACGTGCTGCTGGTCCGCCCGCACTCCCACGTGCGCGACCCGCTGCCGGGCGCCGGCGACGGCTTCCTGTACGACTGCGGGGACTACCCCGACCCGCAGGAGCTGCTGCTGGTCGCGGACGTCCTGGTGACCGACTACTCGTCGATCATGTTCGACTTCGCGATCACCGGCCGCCCGGTGTACTTCTTCACCTACGACCTGGAGCACTACCGCGACACCCTGCGCGGCTTCTACTTCGACTTCGAGCCGAACGCCCCCGGCCCGCTGGTGCCGACCTCGGCCGAACTGCTCGGCGCGCTGCGCGAACTCGCCGACAGCGGTGCCGAGTTGCCGCCCGGGTACGCGGAGCGCTACCGGCGTTTCCGGGCCGAGCACTGCGCGCTGGACGACGGCGGCGCGGCCCGCCGGGTGGTCGACCGGATGCTCGAACTCGGCCGCACCGAGCGGTAGTCGCACCGAGCGGCGGTCGCACCGAGCGGCAGTCGCCGTCGGCCGGCCGGTTCAGGAGAAGGAGTAGCCCCGCCAGGGCCGCCAGACCTCGTCCGCGTCGAAGCGGGAGAGCGAGAAGCCCGGGACGGTGAAGGACGCCCGGAAGCCGCGCGCCTGCTCGTACGCCCGGTCCAGCACGTCGTCCGGCAGTCCGTGCGCGACCGTCACGTGCGGGTGGTACGGGAAGGCCAGCTCACGGGCCAGCGGGCCGGAGCGGACGTCCGCCTCCAACAGCCGGCACTCCTGCGCGCCCTCCTCGACCCGGACGAACACCACCGGGGAGACCGGGCGGAAGGTGCCGCCGCCGCGCAGCAGCATCCGGAACGGCCGGTGCGCGGCCGCCACCGCGGCGAGGTGCTCCTCGATCTTCGGCAGCAGCTCGGCCGGCACCTCGGTCGGCGGCAGCAGGGTGACGTGCGTCGGTATCGAACGGGCGTGCGGGTCGCCGTGCCCCGCCCGGGCGTCCTGGATCCGCGCCCCGTACGGGTCCGGGACGCTCACGGACACGCCGATGGTGACGACCTCCGGGAGGTCGCCACCATCGGGCAGGTGCGTGAGGGGAGTCACCGCTTGGCGGCCGGGAGGAAGCCGATCCGGTCGTACACCGTCGCCAGCGTCTCGGAGGCCACCGCGCGGGCCTTCTCGGCACCGACCGCCAGCACCCGGTCCAGCTCGGCCGGGTCGTCCAGGAAGGTGCTGGTGCGCTCCTGGAAGGGGGCGACCCACTCGGTGAACAGCTCGGCCAGCTCGGTCTTCAGGGCGCCGTACATCTTGCCCTCGAAGTGCGCGACCAGCTGCTCGACCGACTGGCCGCTGAGCGCGGAGTGGATGCTCAGCAGGTTGGAGACGCCCGGCTTCCGCTCCTCGTCGTAGGAGACGACGGTGCCGGTGTCGGTCACGGCGCTCTTGAACTTCTTGGCGCTGACCTTCGGGTCGTCCAGCAGGCTGACCAGGCCCTTGGGCGAGGAGGCCGACTTGCTCATCTTGATGCCCGGGTCCTGGAGGTCCATGATCTTCGCCGTCTCCTTGAGGATGTACGGCTTCGGGATCGTGAACGTCGGGCTGTAGCGCGAGTTGAAGCGCTCCGCGATGTCGCGGGTGATCTCCACGTGCTGGCGCTGGTCCTCGCCGACCGGGACGGCGTCCGCCTGGTAGAGCAGGATGTCCGCGATCTGCAGGATCGGGTAGGTGAACAGGCCGACGGTGGCACTGTCGGCGCCGTACCGGGAGGACTTGTCCTTGAACTGGGTCATCCGGGAGGCCTCGCCGAAGCCGGTGAGGCAGTTCATCACCCACGCGAGCTGCGCGTGCTCGGGCACGTGCGACTGGACGAACAGGGTGCAGTGCTCCGGGTCCAGGCCGGCTCCGAGCAGCTGGGCGGTGGAGATCCGGGTGTTCTGGCGCAGAGTCGCCGGGTCCTGCGGCACGGTGATCGCGTGCAGGTCGACGACCATGTAGAAGGCGTCGTTCTCCTTCTGCAGGTCGACCCACTGACGCACCGCGCCCAGGTAGTTGCCGAGGTGGAACGAGCCGGAGGTGGGCTGGATGCCGGAGAGCACCCGGGGACGGTCCTTGACCGGACCAGTGACCGCTGCGTTGACCATGCGGGCCATTGTTCCAGTTCCACCGGTCGCTCAGGAAACGTCCGCCCCCGGAGGTTCGGCCGGTGTGACGGCACTCACCCTCACCCGGGCGATCCGCCGACCCTCCACCTTCGCCACCGTCAGCAACGCCGTTCCCCCGCCGTCGAGCGGGATACGGGCCTGGTCACCGTCCCTGGGCAGCCGGCCGAGCGAGGCGACCAGGCAGCCGGCCACCGTCTCGTACGGGCCCTCGGGGAGGGACACGCCGGTCTCCTCCTCGAAGTCACCCAGGTTGAGCAGGCCGTCCAGTTCCATGCCGCCGCCGGCCAGCCGGCGGGTGGTGGTGGTCTCCGGCCGGTCGTACTCGTCCCGGATCTCGCCGATCACCTCCTCGACCAGGTCCTCCAGGGTGACGATCCCGGCGGTGCCGCCGTACTCGTCCACCACGATGGCCAGGTGGTGGCCCTCGCGGCGCATCTCGCCCATCGCCTCCAGCACCAGCTTGGTGGCGGGCAGCAGCTTGACCGGGCGGGCCAGGTCGCGGACCTTGACGGCCTGCTCGCCGCGGGCGCCGTACAGGTCGCGGACGTGGACGAAGCCGACCACGACGTCGGCGCTGCCCTCGACCACCGGGTAGCGGGAGTGCGGCGAGGTCTCGGCCTGGTGCCGCACGGCGGCCAGCGGGCGCTCGGCGTCCAGGAAGGTCACCTCGGTGCGCGGGACCATCACCTCGCGCAGCTGGCGCTCCCCGGCGGCGAACACATCGGCGATCAACGCCCGTTCATCGCTGCCCAGTTCGGTGTTGGCGGCGACCAGGCCGCGCAGCTCCTCGGAGCTCATCGAGCCGCGCCCGGCCGCCGGGTCGCCGCCGAGCAGGCGGACCATCAGATTGGTGGAGTGGCCGAGCAGCCAGATCACCGGCCGCAGCACCACCGACATCACGTCCACCACGGGGGCGGCGACCACCGCGATGGACTCGGCGCGCTGCAGGCCGATCCGCTTGGGGGTGAGCTCGCCGAGCACCAGCGAGACGTAACTGATCACCAGGGTGAGGCCGACCAGGGCGAGCGCGTCGGCCACCCCCTGGGACAGCCCGGCGTCGACGAACAGCGGGGCCACCTTGCCGGCCAGGGTGTCCGCGCCGAAGGCGGCGGACAGGAAGCCCATGCAGGTCACGCCGACCTGGACGGCGGCCAGGAAGCGGTTGGGGTCGGCGGCCAGGTGCGCGGCCCGGGCCGAGCGCCGGGTGCCGTGCGCCTCCAGGGTCCGGATCTGGCCCTCGCGCAGCGAGATCAGCGAGATCTCGGCGACGTTGAACAGCCCGCCCAGCAGGATGAAGACGAGGACGAGCGCGGCGTCCCCGAGGGTTTCGTTCACAGCGGGCCAGTGTAGGTGGCCGGTGTGTACGGGACCCCGAACACGGCGGCGGCCCGCCGTCCCCCGGTTTCGGGAGAGGGCGGGCCGTCCGGGCGGACCGTGCGGGCGGGACTCAGATGAGGCCCAGCTCCTGGACCGCGTCGCGCTCCTCGGTCAGCTCCTTGACCGAGGCGTCGATGCGGGCGCGGGAGAAGTCGGAGATCTCCAGGCCCTGGACGATCTCGAACTTGCCGTCCTTGGTGGTGACCGGGAAGGAGGAGATCAGGCCGGCCGGGACGTCGTAGGAGCCGTCGGAGACGACGCCCATGGAGGTCCAGTCACCCTCGGCGGTGCCGTTGACCCAGGTGTACACGTGGTCGATGGCGGCGTTGGCGGCCGAGGCGGCCGAGGAGGCGCCGCGGGCGTCGATGATGGCGGCGCCGCGCTTGGCGACGGTCGGGATGAAGTCGTTCTCCAGCCAGGCCAGGTCGCTGCCGACGGCCTCGAAGGCCGGCTTGCCGGCGATCTCGGCCTGGAAGACGTCCGGGTACTGGGTGGCGGAGTGGTTGCCCCAGATGGTGACGCGCTTGATGTCGGAGACCAGGGCGCCGGTCTTGGCGGACAGCTGGCCGACCGCGCGGTTGTGGTCCAGGCGGGTCATCGCGGTGAAGCGCTCGGCCGGGACGTCCGGGGCGTTGCGCTGGGCGATCAGGGCGTTGGTGTTGGCCGGGTTGCCGACGACCAGGACCTTGATATCGTCCGCGGCGTGGTCGTTGATGGCCTTGCCCTGCGGGCCGAAGATGCCGCCGTTGGCCTGCAGCAGGTCGCCGCGCTCCATGCCGGCGGTGCGCGGACGGGCGCCGACCAGCAGCGCGACGTTGGCGCCGTCGAAGGCCTCGTTCGGGTTGTCGGTGATCTTGATGTCGCGCAGCAGCGGGAAGGCGCAGTCGACGAGCTCCATGGCGGTGCCCTCGGCGGCCTTGAGGCCCTGCGGGATCTCCAGGAGGCGGAGGTTCACCGGCACGTCGGCACCGAGCAGGTGGCCCGAGGCGATGCGGAAGAGCAGCGCGTAGCCGATCTGGCCGGCCGCTCCGGTGATGGTGACGTTGACGGGGGTGCGGGTCATTTCTACCTTCTCCAGCAAATCGCCAGGTGCCCCAGGCACACCGGCACTGGAGCCAGGGATGATCTCTCGACATCGAGAGACCGGCGTCAGGTTATCGCAAAGGGAAGCGTACGCCGCGTGTGCGGGCGTGGCTGATGCGTCACAGACGCACTGCGGCCCCGCCCGGGAAATCCCGGACGGGGCCGCAGTGCGAAGGCGGCTCAGTGCTTGGGCCGACCGATCAACTGGCCGATGTTGTCGAGCAGCGGGAACTCCAGCCACGGGTTCGGCTGCGCCACCAGGGTCAGCAGCACGATCGAGGCGCCCAGGAAGGTCAGCACGATCACGTCGGTGAAGCGGCTGCGCACCGCCAGCATCCCGACCTCGGGCAGCACCAGCCGCAGCACCGCGCCGAGCAGCACCCCGGCGCCGAGGATCAGCAGCCCGTACTTGAAGCCGTCCTTGAAGTCGGCGAACCAGGTGACCGCGAGGCCGGCACCGACCACCGACAGGACCAGCGTTATCGGCCACTGCCGGACCGGCAGGGCGTGGTCGCGCCCGAGGGCCGGGGCCGCGCCCTCGGGCGGCAGGGTGCCGGTGGTCTTGACCGGCCTGCGCCGGGTCCGCGCCGGTCGCGGTTCAGTCATGCTCGCCGTCCCTCGGGGGTCAGACGCCGGCGCGGCGCTCGGCCGCCACGACGATGTTGTTGAGCAGCATCGCGCGGGTCATCGGGCCCACGCCGCCGGGGTTCGGGGAGATCCAGCCGGCCACCTCGGCCACACCCGGGTGGACGTCGCCGACGATCTTGCCCTCGCTGCGGCTGACGCCCACGTCCAGCACCGCCGCGCCCGGCTTGACGTCCTCCGGCTTGACCAGGTGCGGGACACCGGCGGCGGCCACGATGATGTCGGCCTTGCGCAGGTGGGCGCCGAGGTCGCGGGTGCCGGTGTGGCACAGGGTCACGGTGGCGTTCTCGCTGCGGCGGGTCAGCAGCAGGCCGATCGAGCGGCCGACGGTGATGCCGCGGCCGACCACGACCACCTCGGCGCCGTTGATCTCGACGTCGTGGCGGCGCAGCAGCTCGACGATGCCCAGCGGGGTGCACGGCAGCGGGCCGTCGATGCCCAGGGCGAGCCGGCCCAGCGAGGTCGGGTGCAGGCCGTCGGCGTCCTTGTCCGGGTCCATCAGCTCCAGGACCGGGTTCTGGTCCAGGCCCTTGGGCAGCGGCAGCTGGACGATGTAGCCGGTGCAGGACGGGTCGGCGTTGAGCTCGCGGACGACGTTCTCGACGTCCTCCTGGGTGGCGGTGGCGGGCAGCTCGCGCTGGATCGAGGCGATGCCGACCTCGGCGCAGTCCTTGTGCTTCCCGTTGACGTACCAGCGGCTGCCCGGGTCGTCGCCGACCAGGACGGTGCCGAGGCCGGGCGTGACGCCCTTCGCCTTGAGGGCCGCCACGCGGGCGGCGAGTTCGGACTTGATCGCGGCCGCGGTGGCCTTGCCATCGAGAATCTGGGCAGTCATGACCCCATTCTCCCGGATCGCGACCGGCGTCCGCACCGGGGCCGCTCCGCCGGCCGGACGGGTACGGAAGGTCCGCACCACATTGCGGTTGCGCCACAGTCTTGGCCCGGCACCCGGAACCGGCTGGACACGGTACTGCCGCCCGGTTGACGATATGCGGGCATTCCCTGCCGCGACCCGGCCCGGTGACGGGCCGACGGATCCCGCGGCGGGGCGTACCCGGGGGAAAGAGCCAGTGATCCGACCACAGCAGACCGAGCAGCCCGACCACCACGGTGCCGTCCTCGCCGTGCCGTGCCCGTCCCGGCCCTCGCTCGCCCGTTCCTCATCGCACTGCTGAGCCGGCCGCGCCCGTCAGCGCCGCCGGGCTGTCACTGTGCTCCGATACCGTCCCGTTCTGTCGCCGACCCGACTCGCCGGCCGCAACCGGGTCCTCCGCCGTACCGTCCCCGCGTCCCGTAACTGCCCGGAGGCATCCATGAGTTACCCGCCCGACCCGAACAACCCGTACGGCCAGCCGCCGGCCGCCCCCGGCTACGGCTACCCCCAGCAGGCCCCGCCGGCCCCGGGTTACGGCTACCCGCAACAGGCCCCGCCGGTCGCGCCGGGCTACGGCTACGCGCCGGCCGTGCCGCAGTCCATGCCGGGCCTGGTGATGACCACCCGGGTGCTGCTGTTCATCGTCGGCGGTGCGCAGGTGCTGCTCGCGCTCGCCTTCCTGATCGGGGCCGCGGTCGCCAATGACGCCGTCAACAAGAGCGGAGCGAGCAGCGACGACTTCATCTCCTCGATCGGCCACGCCGCCGCCGGCATCGCGGTCGTCATCGGCATCGTGTGGGCGCTCGCCGCCACGCTGTCCATCACGCTGGGTGCGAAGTTCGGCAGGGGCGGCAACGGTGTCCGGATCACCACCATCGTCTACGCCTCGATCGCCTCGCTGTTCGGCCTGATCGACCTGGTCGGCGGGATCTCCCAGAAGGTCACGGTGAACATCGTATTCGGCCTGATCTGGGTCGCGATCTGCGTCATCTGGATCACCGCCATGTGCGTCCGCGACGGCGTCAACTGGTTCAACCGGCCGCGGTACTGACGGTACGAGACCACGACAGAGCGGCCCGGCTCCCTCCGAGGAGGGAGCCGGGCCGCTCTGTCATGCCGTCACATCATCAGTGGAAGAAGTGGCGCGCGCCGGTGAAGTACATCGTCACGCCCGCCTTGGCAGCGGCCTCGATGACCTGCTCGTCGCGGATCGAACCGCCCGGCTGGACGATCGCCCTGACGCCCGCGGCGATCAGGATCTCCGGGCCGTCCGGGAACGGGAAGAAGGCGTCCGAGGCCGCGTACGAGCCCTTGGCCCGCTCGCCGGCCCGCTCGACCGCGAGCTTGCAGGAGTCGACCCGGTTGACCTGGCCCATGCCGACGCCGACCGAGGCGCCGTCCTTGGCCAGCAGGATCGCGTTGGACTTGACGGCCCGGCAGGCCCGCCAGGCGAAGGCCAGCTCGGCCAGCTCGGCCGCGGAGAGCGCCTCGCCGGTGGCCAGCGTCCAGTTCGCCGGGTCGTCGCCCTCGGCCTGCACCCGGTCGGCGTCCTGGAGCAGCACGCCGCCGGAGATCGGGCGGACCTCCTGGCGGTTGGCCGGCGCCTCGGGGGCGACCAGCACCCGCAGGTTCTTCTTGCGGGCCAGCACCTCGACGGCGCCCTCCTCGTAGCCGGGGGCCACGACGACCTCGGTGAAGATCGGGGCGATCTGCTCGGCCAGCTCGACGGTGACCGGGCGGTTGACCGCGATCACGCCGCCGTACGCGGAGACCGGGTCGCACTCGTGCGCCTTGCGGTGCGCCTCGACGACGTCGGCGCCGGTCGCGATGCCGCACGGGTTGGCGTGCTTGATGATCGCGACGGCCGGCTCGGCGTGGTCGTACGCGGCGCGGCGGGCGGCGTCGGTGTCGACGTAGTTGTTGTACGACATCTCCTTGCCGTGCAGCTGCTGCGCGCCGGCCAGGCCGCCCCCCGCGGCGAAGCCGCTGATCAGCCCAGTGTCGCTGTACAGCGCGGCGCCCTGGTGCGGGTTCTCGCCGTAGCGCAGCACGTTCTGCCGCTCCCAGGTGGCGCCCAGGAACTCGGGGAAACGCTCGTCGCTGGGGGCGTAGCCGGCCTCGAACCAGGAGGCGACGGCCACGTCGTAGGCGGCGGTGTGGGCGAACGCGGCACCGGCCAGGCGCTTGCGGGTGGCCAGGTCGAAGCCGCCCTCCCGAACGGCCGTCAGCACGTCGCCGTAGCGGGCCGGGTCGACCACGACGGCCACCGAGGGGTGGTTCTTGGCGGCGGCGCGGACCATGCTCGGGCCGCCGATGTCGATCTGCTCGACGCACTCGTCCGGGGTGGCGCCGGAGGCGACGGTGGCCTTGAACGGGTAGAGGTTCACCACGACCAGGTCGAAGGGCTCGACACCGAGCTCGGCCAGCTGCGCGCGGTGCGACTCCAGGCGCAGGTCGGCGAGCACGCCGGCGTGCACGCGGGGGTGCAGCGTCTTCACGCGCCCGTCCAGGCACTCCGGGAAGCCGGTCAGCTCGGAGACCTCGGTCACCGGGACACCGGCGGCGGCGATCCGGCCGGCGGTGGAGCCAGTGGAGACGATGGCGACCCCGGCGGCGTGCAGGCCCTGGGCCAGCTCCTCCAGACCGGTCTTGTCGTACACGCTGATCAGCGCGCGACGGATCGGACGGATGTTCTCCGAAACGGGGGGCGTGGTGGAGCTGGCACTCATGCCGGGATCCATACCTTTCGGTCCTCGATGCGGTGACCTTCGCGGGCCAGCCGGCCCACGACGTCGACGAGCAGCTTGCGCTCGACAGTCTTGATGCGCTCGTGCAGCGCTTCGCCGCCATCGGCGTGGTCGGCGTCGACGACCTCGACGACGCCCTGCGCGATGATCGGCCCGGTGTCCACCCCGGCGTCGACCAGGTGGACGGTGCAGCCGGTGACCTTCACCCCGTACGCGAGCGCGTCGGTGACGCCGTGGGCGCCGGGGAAGGAGGGCAGCAGTGCGGGGTGGGTGTTGACGATCCGTCCGCCGAAGGCCGCGATGAACTCGGGGCCGAGGATCTTCATGAAGCCCGCCGTGACCACCAGGTCCGGCTGGTGGGCGGCGACGGAGGCGGTCAGCGCGCGGTCCCAGTCGGCGCGGTCCGGGAAGTCCTTCACCCGGTGGACGAAGGTCGGCAGGTCGGCCTTCTCGGCCCGCTCCAGGCCGACGATCCCGTCCCGGTCCGCGCCCACCGCGATGATCTCCGCGCCGTAGGCCGGGTCGGCGACGGCGTCGATCAGCGACTGCAGATTGGTGCCGGAGCCGGAGACCAGCACCACCAGGCGGGCCGGTCCGGGCGTACGGGGCGGGAAGAGCTGGGCGGGGGCGGCGGCCACTGCGCGATTCTCCGTAGGTCGGGCGCCGTCCGCTGGTACATCCACCGGCGGTGGGGCCACTACGAACGGCAGGTCGAGCCAAGGGGAACACCAGGAGAACCCGCCGCGACGCGGGCCCCGGGGAACCTATGTGAGCTGCTGACCGTCACCACGATAACGGCTGGTCGGACGGCCTCCGCACCCTCCCAGCGGCGCTACGCGCGTAGTTGAGACGGGGATCTCCTCAGGTGACACACCGCAGTTGCGCGTGCCCGCCCCGGCTCGGGGTACGGGCCCCCGGCGGGCCCCCGAACGGCTGCGGGATCATTGGGGGCGCGGAAGACCGCTCCGACGCGAGACCCGCCGAACGAGCCCCGACCGAGAAGGAATGGCTGAACCCATGAGCAGCGGCGACGACAACGGCGAGCACAACCCCTTCGCGCCGCCGCCGGCGGACGCCCCGGACCAGCCGTGGCAGCCGCGCGGCTCCTGGCCCGGCCAGGGCCAGGAGGGCAACGGCGGCCAGGGCGGCCAGGGCGGCGGCGACCGCCCGCAGCTCCCGCCGCCGTGGGGCCAGGGCATCGGCGACGGCCGCCCCGGCCAGCGTCCTCCGGCGCCGCAGCCGCCCCGGCTCGACCCGACCAACCCGGCCCACCGCCGGGCCCGCAACGCCGCACTGGCCGGGCCGTTCGCGCTCGTCTGCCTGTTCGCGGAGTTCCACTGGATCGCGCTGCTGGTCGGGGTGCTCGGGATCTACTGGGGGGTCAGCGCGCTGCGGGCCAAGCAGCCGACGGCCCAGGCCGGTGGCGCCCAGGCCGCCGCCGTCCCCGGGGGGCCGAGGCCGAACCCGCTCACCCCGGCCGCGCTGGCCGGGATCCTGACCGGGGCGATGACCGTCGCCATGGTCGGCCTGGTGATCGGGCTCGGGGTCTACTACCAGGACTACGCGACCTGCGTCCGGGACTCGCTGACCAGCGTCGGGGCCGAGAACTGCGACCGCTACGCGCCGCAGTGGTACGTGGACTTCACCGGGAACGCGGAGTAGCCGTCGGCTTCAGTCGGCGGGGCCCCGGCCGGACAGCCGCAGCACGAGGACGTACGTACGGGCGCGCAGCCGCAGCGCGCTCCGGCGCGCGTACACCGCGAGCCCGGCGTACCCGACCGGGGCGTCCGCCGGGGTCCGGCCGGCCCTCGGGCCGAGCGCGCGGTGCCGTACCAGCAGGGCGCCCGGGACGGCGACCAGCGCCAGCCAGCCGGCCGCCGCCAGTCCCGTCCACCACGGCACCGGCCCCAGCCAGGCCATCCGCCCACCCGCCAGCGCACCACCCGACAGCCAGCCGAGCGCCGCCGCCCCGGCACCCAGCAGCAGCGCGGCCACCAGGGCCGCCGCCACCGTCGCGGCGGGCCGCCAGGGGTCACCGTCCTCGTACGGCGAGCGCCGGCCCGCCGCCGCGCGGCCCAGCAGGACCGCCGGCACCAGCCCCGCCAGCAGCGGCAGCACCAGCACCGCCAGCCGCCAGCCGCCCGGGCCCTCCTGGGGCAGCAGGGCGAACAGCGGGAACTCCGGCACCGGGCCGAGCTCCGTACCGCCCGGCGACACCAGCGTCCCGGTGCCGACCTTGAAGCCCGGGCCGAGCGCGTACGCCGCGCCCCAGAGCACCGCGTTCGGCAGCAGCACCACGGTGAGCAGCAGCAACCCGAGCAGCGCGGCCGGCCCGCCCCTGAGCAGCGCCATCCCGTGCCCGCCGCCGGCCACCGCGTCCAGCGCCGCCGCCACCGCCACCAGCACCCCGCCGGCCGCGACCAGCCCGGCCCCGGCCGCGCCGGCCGCCCGCCGCACCGCGGCCGCGACGCCGGTCGGCCGCCAATCCGCAGGGATGCGGTCGAGCAGCGGCAGGACCGTGACGGGTGCGGGCCGCGCCGAGCGGACGCCGACGGCCGTCACCAGTGCGGCGAGCAGACCGACCGCCAGGAGATCCGGCAGCACCCGGCTGCGGAACGGCCCGGCACCCGCGCAGTTCAGCGCCACCCCGACGGCCACCGCCCAGTAGCCCGCCCACAGCGCCAGCGGGCCGCCCCAGCGCGAACGCAGCCCGCGCCGCGCCGCGACCCCGGCCCCCGCCCGGTACAGCCGCACCACCGCCAGGGCGCCGAGCAGCAGCGGAGTCACCGTCAGCGGGGCGTCCCTGCCCCCGCGCAGCACCGGCGCGCCGTGCCCCAGCAGCCAGAGCACACCCGCCAACCGGGTGACACCCGCCGCGCCCGAGTCGGCGTACGGTGTCACGATCCAGAGCCCGAGCACCGGTACGGTGACCACCGCCAGGCCGACCAGTGCCGTCCGCACCCCCGCCAACAGGTCGGCCAGCACGGGGTATCCGCCCGATTGGCCCGGCGCTTCCAGGATCGGACGGTCCATCAGCTGTGTCATGGGGCTCATGCTGCCAAGGCGACTCGCCATGCCATGCGAAGCGGCAAACCGCCGCCGTGTCCCAGATTATTGGCTTATGCGCCTTTTCAGACCCGGCCCCCAAGCCGCCAACGCCCCGGCCCGGAGCGTCTGATGACCACGCCACCCACCCGCGACCCCGACCCGCTGCGTCGACTGACGCCCCGTGAGGCCCAGGCCCTCGCCCACCTCACCGCGGGCCACGACATCCACCACACCGCCGCCGCCTTCGGTGTCACCCCCACCACCGCGCGCAACCACCTCCACCGCGCCCTGCGGAAGCTCGGCTGCCCCACCGAAGCCGCCGCCATCGCCCTCCTCGGAACGGCGCCCCCCATCGGCACCCGTACCCGAGTGGCCCCCGCGGCCTCGGGAGAACACGGCGGTACGACGAGCACACCCTCCGCGACCCGGGCCCCGACGACCGGCGCACCCGACGGGAGCGAACGGCACCACCGCCCCCCCGTCGTCGGCACCGAACGCGGGAAGGAGGGCGGAGACGGCCCCGGGACGGCCGCACCGGAGGCTCCGCCGGAGCAGGGCGGCCGGCGTGGATCCGCCGCGGCCTCGGAGCCGGCGGCCGGGTCCGCTGCGACCGGGCCGGGCGACGCCGCGCGCCCCCGGACAGTGGTCAAGGCCCCGGAGCTCAGCGCACACGAGGCGCGGACCGCCACCAGGGCCGCGAAGGAACGGCGGGCCGGCACCCGGGCGGCCGCCACGGGCGGTGTGGCGCAGGAGGCGCCCTCGGCCGGGGAGGTGACCCGCCCCGGCGCAGGGCGCGCAGTGGCTTCGCCCGGCCAGACTGCGACCGGGAGGCAGGGCGCAGCCGGACAGCGGAAGACCCCGACGCCCCACGCCGATCCCCGGAAGCCCGGCAGCCCGGCCCCCGGCCGGGTCACGAGCGGCGGACAGGGCGCCGCCTCACGGCGGAACACACCGACGGCCCCCACCGCGAACGCGGCCGACGATCAGGACCTCACGTCACGGCGCGGCCCGGCGACGGCGCCGCCCCAGGAGCGCAGCGCCGGGGCCCATGACCGAGCCGCGAACGCGTCGGAGGGCACGGCCTCGCGGCACAGCCCGCCGACCGCACCCACCGAGCCCGGAGCCTCGGCCCCGCGGGGGCACGCGCCGACGACCCCCGGCTCCCGACGCGACCTGCCGACGGCACCCGTCCCGGAGCGCACCGGTGCGGCCCCCGGCCGGGCCGAGACCGACGGCCCGACCCCGCCGCGGCAGAGGCCGACGGCCCTGGCCGAGGCGGCACGCGACGAGCAGCTCCCCGCGGCGCGGCGCGGACTGCCGGCCGCCCCCGCCGATGCCCGGAAGCACGGCGGCGCGGCCACCGGTCGGAGCGCGGGCGCGGAGCAGCAGCCCGTACCGCGGCAGGACGCCCCCTCGCTCTCCGGCCGCAGGGAGCGCATCGACATGGCCCTCACCGAAGCCGGGAGCGGGCGGGACCTCTCCGACGAACCCGTCCCGAGCTTCGACGACCTCTACGCGGAGGCGCACACCCGACTGGTGCAGCAGGTGTTCCTGCTGACCGCGTGCCGGCATCGGGCGGTGCACTGTGTGCGGCGGGCGTTCGGGCAGGCGCGGCGGGAGTGGGACGCGGTGGTCGGGTCGGGGGATCCGGAGGGCTGGGTGCGGGTGCGGGCGTGTGAGTCGGCGCTGTCGCCGTGGCACCGGGGCGGGCCGAGGTGGGCGCACGCGTGGTCGCTGCCGCACCGGCGGATCAAGGTGCGGCCGGCGGACGAGGCGCAGGCGGTGCTGCCGGACCACGACCGGCTGACCGACCGGGACCAGGCGCTGCTGAAGGCCCTGCGGCGGCTGCCGCGGCCGCAGCGGCGAGCGCTGGTGCTGCACGACGGGCTGGGGCTGCCCGCGGCGGCGATCGCGGTGGAGGTGGAGTCGACCCGGGCGGCGGCCGAGGGGCGGGTCTGGGCGGCGCGGGCGGCACTGGCGCAGTGGGTGCCGGAGCTGGTGGGGCCGGATCCGGCGGCGCCGGGATTCGCGGACGGGCTGAGCGGGCTGCTGCACGGGGCGGCCGTACGGGGCTGCCCGGAGCCGCACCGTTCACCGGTGCCGGTGCTGCGGGCGCGGCACCGGTTGTGGACGGCGAGCCGGACGGGCGCGGCGGCGCTGCTGACGGTGGCGGTGGGCGGGGCGACGCTGGCGACCCTGGCGGGGCTGCGCCCGGCGGTGCTGTTCCAGCCGTCGGACCCGCCGTCCCCCGCGGTGTGCGTACCGGCCGCGGACGCGAAGGTGAAGCCGCCGGGTGTGCCGCTGCTGCCGGGCGGGGCGCCGAACGGCGTCAGCAGTCTGTGGTGCAGCCCGGCGCCGGGCCTGGAGGCGGTGGTGGTGGGCCGGCAGGCGGTGGCGGGCTGGAAGCTGCCGGCCGCGTCGGGGGTTCAGGCCCCGCCTGAGCGGCAGGGACCGGCGGCCTGTCTGCTGTGGTCCCCGCGGCCCTGCACCACCGGCCCGAGGCACTGAAACGCCGGGCACGGAAACGGCGAGCGCCCCCGCCCGGGAAGGGCGGGGGCGCTCACTGCGCGAGGGCGGGGATCAGGCCGTGGCGGCGATGATCTCGCGGGCCAGGCGGGCGGTCTCGGACGGCGTCTTGCCGACCTTGACACCGGCGGCCTCGAGGGCCTCCTTCTTCGCCTGGGCGGTGCCCGAGGAGCCGGAGACGATGGCGCCGGCGTGGCCCATGGTCTTGCCCTCGGGGGCGGTGAAGCCCGCGACGTAGCCGACGACCGGCTTGGTGACGTGCTCGGCGATGTAGGCCGCGGCACGCTCCTCGGCGTCGCCACCGATCTCACCGATCATGACGATGATCTCGGTCTCCGGGTCCTCCTGGAACGCCTTGAGGGCGTCGATGTGGGTGGTGCCGATGACCGGGTCACCGCCGATGCCCACGGCCGAGGAGAAGCCGATGTCACGCAGCTCGTACATGAGCTGGTAGGTCAGGGTGCCGGACTTCGAGACCAGACCGATCTTGCCGGAGCTGGTGATGTCGGCCGGGATGATGCCGGCGTTCGACTGTCCGGGGCTGATCAGGCCGGGGCAGTTCGGGCCGATGATCCGGGTCTTGTTGCCCTTCGAACCGGCGTACGCCCAGAACGCGGCGGTGTCGTGCACCGGGACGCCCTCGGTGATGACGACGGCCAGGCCGATCTCGGCGTCGACGGCCTCGACGACGGCGTCCTTGGTGAACTTCGGCGGCACGAAGATGACGGTGACGTCGGCACCGGTCTTCTCCATCGCCTCGGCGACGGAGCCGAAGACGGGCACCTCGGTGCCGTCGACGTCGACCGTGGTGCCGGCCTTGCGCGGGTTGACACCGCCGACGATCTGGGTGCCGGAGGCGAGCATGCGGCGGGTGTGCTTCATGCCCTCGGAGCCGGTCATGCCCTGAACGATGACCTTGCTGTCCTTGGTAAGGAAGATAGCCATGGTGTAAAAGTCCCCTTCCTTACTTGTTGGCCAGCTCGGCGGCGCGGTCGGCCGCACCGTCCATGGTGTCCACGCGCTGGACCAGCGGGTGGTTGGCGTCGTCGAGGATCTTGCGACCCAGCTCCGCGTTGTTGCCGTCCAGGCGGACGACCAGCGGCTTGGTGACGTTCTCGCCCTTGCTCTTCAGGAGCTCCAGGGCCTGCACGATGCCGTTGGCGACCGCGTCACAGGCGGTGATGCCACCGAAGACGTTGACGAAGACCGACTTGACGTCGGGGTCGCCCAGGATGATCTCCAGGCCGTTCGCCATGACCTCGGCCGAGGCACCGCCACCGATGTCGAGGAAGTTGGCGGGCTTGACGCCGCCGTGCTTCTCACCGGCGTAGGCGACCACGTCGAGGGTGCTCATGACGAGGCCCGCGCCGTTGCCGATGATGCCGACCTGGCCGTCGAGCTTGACGTAGTTCAGGCCCTTGGCCTTGGCGGCGGCCTCCAGCGGGTTGGCCGCGGCCTTGTCCTCCAGCGCCTCGTGCTCGGGCTGGCGGAACTCGGCGTTCTCGTCCAGGGAGACCTTGCCGTCGAGCGCGATGATCTTGCCGTCACCGGACTTGATCAGCGGGTTGACCTCGACGAGGAGGGCGTCCTCGGCGATGAAGACCTTCCACAGCTTCTGCAGGACCTCGGCGACCTGGTCGGCGACCTCGGCCGGGAACTTCGCCGCGGCGACGATCTCGGCGGCCTTCTCCGGGGTGCAGCCCTCGTTGGCATCGACCGGGATCTTGGCGAGCGCGTCGGGGTTCTCCTCGGCGACGACCTCGATCTCCACGCCGCCCTCGACGCTGGCCATGGCCAGGAAGGTGCGGTTGGTGCGGTCCAGCAGGAACGAGACGTAGTACTCGTCCTTGATGTCGGCGGTCTGGGCGAGCATCACCTTGTGGACGGTGTGGCCCTTGATGTCCATGCCGAGGATCTGCTCGGCCTTGGCGACGGCGTCCGCCGGGTCGGCGGCGAGCTTGACGCCACCGGCCTTGCCTCGGCCGCCCACCTTCACCTGAGCCTTGACGACGGCGCGGCCGCCGAAGCGCTCCGCGATGGCGGCAGCGTCTGCGGCGGTCTCGATGACATCGCCGTCAAGCACGGGAACACCGTGCTTGGCGAAGAGGTCCCTCGCCTGGTACTCGAACAGGTCCACGTGTTTGTCCTTGTTCGTGGTCGCGGATTGTGTCTCTACGAGCGTGCCACGGCAGGATCTTCGCTGCGGGTCGTCGGGGCGGTGCGGGTACGCAGAGGTACGGCCTTGCGGCCCACACAGCCACGGGCGCACACGTCAATCAACACGCGCGTCACGTCCGTCTGGCAGGTTATCCCCGAGGGACGGGCCTGTTCCGCCCGGGGCCTGTCCGTCTTGGGTGAGAACCGTCACAGATCAGCCCGGACGCCCCGTCCACCGATCGGGTGAGTTCACCCGCCCGAGTGAGACCGTCACATCCCCTGGTCCGCGCCCTTGACCAGGTGCTGCGGGATCGGGCGCTTCTCGATCGCCGCCGCCATGATCTCGGGGAAGGCGTCCGGAGTGCAGGCGAAGGCCGGGGCGCCGAGGGCGGCCAGCGCGGCGGCGTGGGCGTGGTCGTAGGCCGGGGCGCCTTCGTCGGAGAGCGCGAGCAGGGCGATGAACTGGACGCCGGCCGCCTTCATCGCGGCGACCCGCCTGAGCATGCCGTCCCGGATGCCGCCCTCGTACAGGTCGCTGATCAGCACCACGACGGTCTCGGAGGGCCGGGTGATCCTCGACTGGCAGTAGGCGAGCGCGCGGTTGATGTCGGTGCCGCCGCCGAGCTGGGTGGCGAACAGGACGTCCACCGGGTCGGTGAGCTGCTCGGTGAGGTCGACCACCGAGGTGTCGAAGACGACCAGCCGGGTGTCCAGGGTGCGCATCGAGGAGAGCACCGCGCCGAAGACCGCCGAGTGCACGACCGAGGGCGCCATCGAGCCGGACTGGTCGATGCAGAGGATGACGTCCTTCTTCACCGCGCGCTGGGCGCGGGCGTAGCCGACCAGTCGCTCGGGGACGACGGTCCCGTGCTCGGGCAGGTAGTTCTTCAGGTTGGCCCGGATCGTCCGGTCCCAGTCGATGTCCCGGTGGCGGGGCCGGTTCACCTTGGCGCTGCGGTCCAGGGCGCCGCCCAGGGTGGCCCTGGTCCGGTCGGCGAGCCGGCGCTCCAGGTCGGCGACCACCTTGCCGACCACGGCCCGGGCGGTCTCCCGGGTGGTCTCGGGCAGCGCGTGCTTGAGCGACAGCAGGGTGCCGACCAGGTGCACGTCCGGTTCGACGGCCTCCAGCATCTCCGGCTCCAGCAGCAGCCGGTCCAGGCCGAGCCGGGTGATCGCGTCCTGCTGCATCAGCTGGACGACGGTGGACGGGAAGTACTCGCGGATGTCGCCCAGCCAGCGGGCCACCTGCGGGGCCGAGCCGCCGAGCCCGGCGCTGCGGCGTCCGCCGCGCGGGGGCCGGCCGGCCTCCTCGGGGGCGCCCCGGTACAGCGCGGCGAGGGCGCCGTCCATCGCCGCGTCGCGGCCGCGCAGGGTGCAGCCGGTGCCGTCGGCCTCGCCGCCGAGCACCAGCCGCCAGCGGCGCAGCCGTTCGTCGGTCGTGGTCGCCATCGGGTCCTCCTCCTTCGGTCAGGTGTTGCGGCCGGTGGCCTGGCGCGGGATCGTCGGGCGGACGCCCAGCAGCACGGCCACCACCGGCACGGCGGCGTCGGCGCGGGCCCGGTCGAGTTCGCCGGCCGTCTCGGGCGCCGCCGGGGCCGCGCCGAGCGGGCCGGCCGCGACCCGGCCGCCGATGGTGGTGCGCACGCCCGCCTCC
Organism: Kitasatospora sp. NPDC004669; assembly: GCF_040609455.1. Classification (NCBI taxonomy): domain Bacteria; kingdom Bacillati; phylum Actinomycetota; class Actinomycetes; order Kitasatosporales; family Streptomycetaceae; genus Kitasatospora; species Kitasatospora sp. NPDC004669. The sequence continues at coordinate 144,296 of NZ_JBEXKB010000004.1, read as the reverse complement.
AGTCCGGCGAAGGTGCGGCGCAGCAGCGGCAGGACGTCGGTGAACACCTCGGCGCTGACACCGGTGAGCCACTCGTCGAGCAGGGCGAGCAGTCGGGGGTCGTGCAGCAGCAGGGCGCCGCCGCCGGCGAGGAAGCCCTCGACCCAGCCGGCCGCGTCCGCGGGGGCGCTGGCGACGGACAGCACCAGCCGCAGTCGGCGGCCGGCCTCCTCGGAGTCGAGCCGACCGTCGTCCAGCAGCAGCCGGACGGCGCGGCCGCGCAGCAGGCCGGGGGCGCCGGTGGCCGGTCCGCCGGCGGGTTCGCGGCGGGCCAGCGATTGCAGCGCGGCGGCCCAGCGGTCGGCCAGGCCGTCCGGGGCCGCGGCGTCACCGGAGTCGATCAGGGCGATCGCGCCGTGGACCTCGTCGATCCGGGCGCGCATCGCCGCCGCGCTCTCCGCGTCCAGGCCGACGCAGGCGGGCGGCAGTCCGACGCAGACCCGTTCGGCCAGGCCCGCCGCGGCCTCGGCGAGCGCGCCGTGGTCGGTGCCGCGCACATCGCCGTAGCGCAGCGCACGGACCAGCGCGGGCAGCGCGCCGGCGAGGTGGGCGACATCGGTGTCCAGGGCCGCGCAGTCGGCGAGCACCCGCATCACGGCGGGCAGCGCGCCGGACAGCCCGGCCAGCAGGCAGGTCTCCACCAGGCCGGTCAGCTCGGCGAGTTCGACGGCGGCGCGGGCGGTGCCGACCGCCTTGCCGACGGCGGCCTCCTCGACCGTGGTGCCCCACTGGGCGGCCTCGGCGATCCGGACCGCGAACTCGGGCTGCCAGCACAGCCGCCAGCTCTCCCGGAAGGTGCCGGTGGAGGCGACCGAGGAGCGGGCGGACACACCCCACTCGACGCCCAGCAGCCGCAGCCGGTGCAGCAGTCGGGAGCGGGCGGCGTCGGTGTCCTTGCGCAGGTCCAGGTCGAGGTCCTTGGGCGCGGCCTCGGGCTTGAGGCGCAGTGAGCGCTGCAGCCGGGCGAGGTCGCGCTGCAGCGGCACCGCCGGTGCGGCGTCCGGGACTTCGCCGAGCTCGTCGCCGACCACCAGGCGGTCCCGGACGAGTTCCAGCGCGACGTCCGAGCCCTCGCAGAGCACCGCGCGGACGGCGTCCAGGGTCTCGGTCAGCCCGGCGAGCGGGCGGCCGCGCAGCACCGCGAGGGTCTCGGCGAGCCGGACCGCCTCGATGACGTGCGCGGAGGAGACCGGGTGGTCCTCGGCGCGCAGCAGTTCGGCGGCCCGGGTGAGCCAGCGCGGCACCGGGTCGCCCTCGGTGGTGAACAGGTGGTGGTACCAGCCGGGTGACTGGATGCCCGCGCCGTAGCCGGTGGCCTGGGAGAGCCTGCGGTGCGTCCACGGGATCCAGGTGATGTCCGCCTTCACCTTCTTCGGCAGTTCCGCGAGCAGCGCCCGGTCGTGGGCGACGGTGGGCATCACCGCCAGCGCGGGGACGTGGAAGGCCCCGCACACCACGGCGATCCGGCGGTGCCCGGCGCGGCGGGCGGCGCGGATCTGCTGGCGCATGTACGCCTCGCGCAGCAGGTCCCGGCGGGACTCGCCGAGGCCCTCGGCACGGAGTGCGCCCATCGCCTCGGCGACGGCGGCGAAGGGCGCCAGCGCGTCGGTGCCGGGGGCGCGGTGCTCGACCACGTCCTCCCACCAGCGCTCGGGGTCGTCGTGCCCGGCGGCCTCGGCGAGCAGGGCCATCGGGTCGGCGGGCGGCTCGTCGGCGTCCTCGTCGGCGTCCTCGGCGGTGGGCGCGAAGCCGCACCCGGCGGGCAGGTCGATGAAGCGGACCGGCAGGTCGTGCTCCACGCCGTACCGGATCGCCACCCACTCCGGGGAGAACTCGGCGTACGGCCAGAAGGCGGCCCGGGCCGGGTCGTCCACCGCGTGGGCGAGCAGGGCGACCGGCGGGACGAGGTCCTTCTCGGCGGCCAGGTGGACGATGCCGTCGGCCTCCGGCGGGCCCTCGATCAGCACCGCGTCCGGCTGCCACGTCGCCAGCGCGGCGGCCACCGCCCGGGCCGAGCCGGGGCCGTGGTGCCGGATGCCCAGCAGGGCGACCTCGACCTCGCTCATGCCCCCACCTCGCTGCGCTCGGCAGGCGCTGAGCGCAACGCGCACCTCTTAATGGTTCGCTCGCTTCGCTCGCTCACGCCCCCACCTCGCGGGCGGCGCGGTAGAAGTCCTTCCAGCCGTCGCGCTCGCGCACCACCCCTTCGACGTACTCGCGCCACACCGCCTGGTCGGCCACCGGGTCGCGGACGACGGCGCCGAGAATGCCGGCCGTCACGTCCCCGGCGCGCAGCACGCCGTCGCCGAAGTGGGTGGCCAGGGCCAGGCCGTTGGTCACCACCGAGATCGCCTCGGCGGTGGAGAGGGTGCCGCTCGGGGTCTTCACCTTGGTCCGGCCGTCCACGGTGATCCCGGCCCGCAGCTCGCGGAAGACGGTGACCACCCGCCTGATCTCCTCGGCGCCGCCGGGCAGTTCGGGCAGTTCGAGGGAGCGGCCGAGCTGGTCGACCCGGCGGGTGACGATGTCGACCTCCTCCTCCAGCGAGCCCGGCAGCGGCAGCACCACGGCGTTGAAGCGGCGGCGCAGCGCGCTGGACAGCTCGTTGACGCCGCGGTCGCGGTCGTTGGCGGTGGCGATCACGTTGAAGCCGCGGACGGCCTGGGTCTCGGTGCCCAACTCCGGTACGGGGAGCGTCTTCTCGGACAGGATGGTGATCAGGCTGTCCTGCACGTCCGCCGGGATGCGGGTCAGCTCCTCGACCCGGGCGATCTTGCCGTCGGCCATCGCCCGCATCAACGGCGAGGGCACCAGGGCGTCCCGGCTGGGGCCGTGGGTGAGCAGCTGGGCGTAGTTCCAGCCGTACCGGACGGCCTCCTCGGGGGTGCCGGCGGTGCCCTGCACCAGCAGCGTGGAGTCCCCGCTGATCGCCGCGGCCAGGTGCTCGGACACCCAGGTCTTGGCGGTGCCGGGCACGCCGAGCAGCAGCAGCGCGCGGTCCGTCGCCAGGGTGGTGACGGCGACCTCCACGACCCGGCGCGGGCCGATGTACTTGGGGGTGATCGCGGTGCCGTCGGGCATGTCTCCGCCGAGCAGGTAGGTCGCCACGGCCCACGGCGAGAGCTTCCAGCGCTCGGGGCGCGGGCGGTCGTCCTGCGCGGCCAGCGCGGCCAGTTCACCGGCGAAGGCGTCCTCGGCGTGTTGCCGCAGAACGTCGGTCATCGAGACTCCTTCGGGTCGGCCGCCGGGCACACGGGTGGCCCGGCGACGGGGTGATCGGGGGGGAGCCAGGTCGGCGTCACGGCCTGTGGGAACCAGCCTGCAACGCACCACTGACAACGGCTGACAACGGCTGACGACGAGCGGACGGACGCCGGACGGACAGTCAGCCGCTGTCAGTGCCGCCGCCTACCGTCGGTCGCATGGAGGAACGCTGGAGCACCGAACACGTCCTGTCCCTGGCACCTGACGCCGCGTCGCGGAAGGCCGCGGGCAAGCTCTCCTCGCCCGCGCCCTGGTCCGGGACGGGCACCGACGGCGCCGCGCTCTGGGGCGAGTGCCGGGGCAGCGGTCGGACGCCGTACCGCACCGTGATCGAACTCGCCACGCCCGCCTACCAGTGCAGCTGCCCCAGCCGGAAGTTCCCGTGCAAGCACGCGCTCGGGCTCCTCCTGCTGTGGAGCGGCGCCCCCGAGGCCGTCCCGGCCGGCGAACCCGCCGACTGGGCGGCGGACTGGCTCAAGAGCCGCCAGGAGCGAGCCGAGAAGCGAGCGGCGCCCCCGGCCGATCCGGAGGCCGCGCGCCGCCGGGCCGAGCGGCGCGGCGCCCGGGTCGCGGCCGGCGCGGCCGAGCTGCGGCTACGGCTGGCCGACCGGGTCCGGCACGGCCTGGCCGACCAGTCCACCGCCGGGCCCTGGGAGGAGGTCGCCGCCCGGATGGTCGACGCGCAGGCCCCCGGACTGGCCACCCGGGTACGGGAGTTGGACACCCTGCCGCAGGAACGGATGCTGGAGGAGTACGCGATGCTGCACCTGCTGGCCACCGCCGCCACCCGGATCGACGAGCTGCCGCCCGAGCTGGCCGCGACCGTCCGCGCCCGGGTCGGCTACACCCTGGACGCCGCCGAGGTACTGGCCGGGCCCACCGTCCGGGACCGCTGGCTGGTGCTCGGCAGCCGGGACACGTCCGACGAACGGCTCACCACCCGCCGGCTCTGGCTGCGCGGCGCCAAGACCGGCCGCCACGCCCTGCTGCTCGCCTTCGGCCGCCCCGGCCAGGCCCCCGACCTCGCCCTGCCCACCGGCCACCTGCTGGAGGCCGAGCTGGCCTACCACCCCGGCGCCCGCCCGCTGCGCGCCGCCCTGGGCACCCGCTACGGCGTGCCCGGGCCCGGCCCGGCCGGCGCGCCCGCCGGGCTCACCGTCGCCGAGGCGGTGGCCGGGTACGGCGCCGCGGTGGCCGACGACCCGTGGCTGGACGGCTGGCCGACGCTGCTGGCCGAGGTCGTCCCGGTCCGCACCCCGGACGGCTGGCACCTGACGGACGGCCACCACACCGTCCCCGTCCGCGCCTCGGCCGTCCCGGAGGCGGCGCTGTGGCGGCTGGCCGCGGTCTCCACCGGCCGCCCGCTGACGGTCTTCGGCGAGTACGGCCACCAGGGCTTCGCCCCGGTCACGGCCTGGACCGCCGAGCACCGCCCGGTCGGCCTCACTTAGGCGTGTCTTGCGGATCCCTGCCGGGCCCGCCCAGATCCACGAGACACGCCTCACCTAGGAGCACCGAATGACGATCACCCAGGACCCGTGGGAGACCCTGCGGACCAGCGCCCTGCTCGGCACCGACCGCCGCCCGGTGCCGGCCACCGCCCTGCCGCTCGCCGACGCCGTGGACCCGAGCGACCCGGCCACCGCCCTGCTGGAGCTGGCCGCGCTGGCCACCGTCCGCCGCCGGGCCGGCGCGCTGCCCGTGCCGGCCGTCGAACCGCCCGGCCCGCCCGCGCCCGAGGACACCCGCCCCGAGCTGCCCGAGGCCGCCGCCCGCCGACTGGCCGTACTGCTCGCCGGGCGCACCGGCGGCAGCGGCACCCTGGCCAACCTGGCCGAGCTGCTGCCGCAGTGGCTCGCCACCGCCCGCGCCCAGGGCCTGCGGCCGCCCGCCCCGCTGATACCCGGGCTGCTCGACACCGCCCGGGCGCGCAGCGAACTGCGCTCCGACGCCGTCGCGTTGGCCGGCCCACCGGGCCGCTGGCTGGCCGAGCAGAACCCCGACTGGCGGTTCGTGCTGCGCACCGCCCCGCCCGAGCCGGCCGGGCGGCCGGACGACCCCACCGACCACCGGCTCTGGCACGAGGGCCTGTTCGCCGAGCGGGTCACCCATCTCACCCTGCTGCGCCGCAGCGACCCGGCCGCCGGGCTGGAGCTGCTGCGGAGCACCTGGTCCACCGAACGCGCCGAGGACCGGCTGCTCTTCCTGGACGCCCTGCAGGACGGCCTCTCCCCCGCCGACGAACCGTTCCTGGAGACCGCCCTCGGCGACCGCAGCAAGAACGTCCGGGCCACCGCCGCGGAACTGCTCTCCACCCTGCCCGGCTCCGCGCTCGCGCTCCGGATGGCCGAGCGGGCCCGGGCCGCCGTCCGCCTCGCCGACAGCGGCACCCATCTGCTGGTCACCCCGCCCGTCGAGTGCGACGAGCGGATGCAGCGCGACGGCATCGCCCCCAAGTCCCCCACCGGGCGCGGCGAACGGGCCTGGTGGTTCGGCGAGGTGGTGGCGGCCGCACCGCTCGCGACCTGGTCGCGGAGCACCGGCCTGACGCCCGAGCAGCTACTCGCCCTGCGGGTCGGCGACAGCGTGGACGAGACCAGCAGCAGCTGGGCCGACGACCTGCGCGAGGCCTGGGCCCGCGCCGCCGTCCGCCAGCACGACGTCGACTGGGCCCGGGCACTGCTCGGCCCGGCCCCGGTACCGCCCGCCCGCGGCGCCGGACGGGCCCGCGCCCAGCGGGCCACCGGCGCCCCGGCCAAGCTGCTGGCGGTCCTGCCGCCCGAGGAGCGGGCCGCCTGGACGGCCGCCTTCATCGAGGTGCACGGCCTGGGCGAGGCCTTCCAACTGCTCGGCGCCTGCGCCGCCCCGTGGACGCCGCCGCTGTCCACCGCCGTGGTGACGGCGCTGGCCCGGGCCGCCGCCTCCGGCGCGTACCCGTGGAGCCACAGCGGGGTGCTCGGGATGACGGAGCGCGCGCTCGCCCCGGAGACGGCCGCCGCGGTGGAGGATCTGGCCGCCGGGGCCGCCCCCGACTCCGCCTGGTCGGAGACCTTCGCCCGGCTGGCCGGGACGCTGCGCTTCCGGGCCGCGATGCTGAATGAGCTGAGGCCGACCGACCCGGCGCCCTGAGCCGCTCGCCCGACGCGCGTCCCGAGCACGGCGGAGCGGGCCGGTCCGCACCGGGACCGGCCCGCTCCTCGCGTCCGGGTTCAGCTGGCGGTGCGCAGGTTGGCCTCGACCCAGGCCACCACGTCCCGGGTGGGCGTGCCCGGGGTGAAGATGTCCGCGACGCCCATCGCCTTGAGTTCGGCGATGTCCTCGTCCGGGATGATCCCGCCGCAGAAGACCTTGATGTCCTCCGCGTCGCGCTCCTTCAACAGCTCCAGCACCCGCGCGCACAGCGTCATGTGGGCGCCGGAGAGGATCGACAGCCCGATGCCGTCCGCGTCCTCCTGGATCGCGGTGTCGACCACCTGCTCGGGCGTCTGGTGCAGCCCGGTGTAGATGACCTCCATACCGGCGTCGCGCAGGGCGCGCGCAATGACCTTGGCACCACGGTCGTGACCGTCGAGCCCCGGCTTGGCGACCACCACACGGATCGGCCCCGACACACTCATCACTGCCTCCTGGACCTCGTCGTCCACCATCCGACCGGACCTCGTGGGCCCACGGGTGCGGTTAACGCTCGATAACCAACCAACCTGAGGGGAGATTAGCGCCACCCGGCCCGGATGGTCGCACCGCCTCCCAAGAGGAGGGCAAAGTCACAGCCCCAGGCCTTGCTACCAGTGGGTACACCCCTCCGCGGACCGTCCGTACAGACACCGGCCAGACCCCCGGCCGCCCCCTTGACAACCGGAGGTTTTTCCGGGGTGTCGGCCTTGCGGCTACAGTCACGGCTGTTTTCCCTCTCGCCCGACGACGTGCCCGAGGCCCACCGAGGAGGCAGCCCCCGATGGCTCCCGAAGCAGCCGCCCGCCCGACCCGTGCGGAGCTGCGCCTCGCCGCCCGCGAGCAGTCCCGCGCCCAGCGCCGCGGCGCCGCCAAGGCGGCCACCCGGGCCGCGCTGTTCCGGGTCGCGGTCCCGTCGGTCGCCGCACTCGGGGTCGCCGGGGCCGCGGCCGTCACGGTGGTCCATGAGCAGGCCGACCGGGTGCCGCCGCAGGCGACGGCGGCCGACACCCCGGACGACACCGCCGCCCGGCAGGCCGCGCAGCAGGCGGTCGCGGGCGACGGCCAGGCCCAGGCCTCGCGCGGCGACGCCCGCCAGCCGCTGGCCGGCGCCCAACCCGCCGACGCCCAGCCCACCGACACCCCGACGGCCCAGCCGACCGCGGAACCGGCCAAGCCCAAGGTGGTCATGCCGGTCGCCCAGCACGGCCTCGGCGAGCTGTTCGGCGCGGCCGGCACCCACTGGGCCAAGCTGCACACCGGCATCGACTTCCCGGTGGACGGCGGCTCCGAGGTCTACGCCGTCACCGACGGCACGATCCGCACGCAGTGGAACCCGTTCTACGGCTACATGTCGATCCTGAAGATGAACGACGGCACCGAGGCCTGGTTCTGCCACTTGCGCGCCTACAAGGTGCGCAAGGGCCCGGTGAAGCAGGGCGACGTGATCGCCTTCGTCGGCAGCAGCGGCAACAGCACCGGGCCGCACCTGCACTTCGAGATCCGGCCGCCGGGCAGCGGGCCGGTCGACCCGCTGCCCTGGTTCCTCGCGAACGGACTCGATCCGCGCTAGAGCTTCTCGACGGGCGCGTAGCGCAGCAGCAGCTGCTTGCGCCCCTCCGAGCCGAAGTCGACCGTGGCCTGCGCCCGGTCGCCGAAGCCGGTGACGCCCACCACCGTGCCCAGTCCGAAGGTGTCGTGGGTGACCCGGTCGCCGACCGCGAGCGAGACGGCCTCGCGCTCCACCACCTTGCCGGCGCGCCGCGCCGACTGGCCCCAACCCGCCTTCGGTGAGGCGGCCGCCGACGAAGACCCGGCGGAGCGCGAGCCCCCGGACGAGGACTTGCCCCAGGACGAGCCCGAGGAGAAGCCGCGCTGGACCGGCGCCTGCGCCGCGCCCGTCCGCTTCCACTCGACCAGCGTCTCCGGGATCTCCTCCAGGAACCGTGAGGCCGGGTTGTAGGCCGGCTGCCCCCAGGCGCTGCGCAGCACCGAGCGGGTCAGGTAGAGCCGCTCGCGGGCGCGGGTGAGCCCCACGTACGCGAGCCGACGTTCCTCCTCCAGCTCCTTGACCTGGTTGAGCGCCCGCATGTGCGGGAAGATCCCGTCCTCCATGCCGGTCAGGAAGACCACCGGGAACTCCAGGCCCTTGGCGGTGTGCAGGGTCATCATCGTGATGACGCCCTGCCCCTCCTCGTCCTCGTCGGGACTTCCTCCTTCGGTCCCGTATTGCTTCGCATCCGGGAGCTGATCCGAGTCGGCGACCAGCGCGACCCGCTCCAGGAAGTCGGCCAGCGAGCCGACCGGCGGCGCGCCCTCCTCCCCGGCGTCCGGCCGCTCGCCCGGGTCCTGCTCGTACTCCAGGGCGACGGAGGCGAGCTCCTGCAGGTTCTCCACCCGGGTCTCGTCCTGCGGATCGGTGGAGGCCTGGAGTTCGGCCAGGTAGCCGGTCTCCTCCAGGACGGCCTCCAGCACCGCCGCCGGGCCCGCGCCCGACTCGACGACCTGGCGCAGCCCGGCCATCAGGGTGTTGAACTTCTTGACCGCGTTGGCCGAGCGCGCGGCCATCCCGTACGCCTCGTCCACCCGCAGCAGCGCCTGGGCGAAGGAGATCCGCTCCCGCGCGGCCAGCGCGTCGACCATCGCCTCGGCCCGCTCGCCGATGCCGCGCTTGGGCACGTTGAGGATCCGGCGCAGCGGCACGGTGTCCTCCGGGTTGGAGAGCACCCGCAGGTACGCCAGGACGTCCCGGACCTCCTTGCGCTCGTAGAAGCGCACCCCGCCGACCACCTTGTACGGCAGGCCGACCCGGATGAACACCTCCTCGAACACTCGGGACTGGGCATTGGTGCGGTAGAAGATCGCGACGTCGCCGGGCTTGGCCTCGTCCTTGTCGGTGAGGCGGTCGATCTCGTCGGCGATGAACTGGGCCTCGCCGTGCTCGTCGTCCGCGACGTAGCCGACCACCTTCTCGCCGTGCTCGCCGGCCGTCCAGAGCTTCTTCTCGCGCCGGTTGGCGTTGCGCTCGATGACGGCGTTGGCGGCGCTCAGGATGGTCTGGGTGGAGCGGTAGTTCTGCTCCAGCAGGATCGTGGTCGCGTTCGGGTAGTCCTCCTCGAACTGGAGGATGTTGCGGATGGTCGCGCCGCGGAAGGCGTAGATCGACTGGTCCGCGTCACCGACCACGCACAGCTCCGCCGGCGGCACCTCGGCCAGGCGCCCGGCCGCCGGGTTCACGAGCTCGCCGTCCACGGTGCGCTTGGGGGCGTCGGCCACCGAGCCGCCGGTCAGCTCGCGGACCAGCGTGTACTGGGCGTGGTTGGTGTCCTGGTACTCGTCGACCAGGATGTGCCGGAACCGGCGCCGGTAGTGCTCGGCGACGTCGGGGAAGGCCTGCAGCAGGTTCACCGTCGTCATGATGATGTCGTCGAAGTCCAGCGCGTTGGCCTCGCGCAGCCGCCGCTGGTACAGCGCGTACGCTTCGGCGAGCTTCTTCTCCATCGGGTTGGCGGCCTGGTCGGCGAAGGTCTCCTCGTCGATCAGCTCGTTCTTGAGGTTGCTGACCTTCGCCGTGAAGGACTTCGGCGGGAACTGCTTCGGGTCCAGGTCGAGGTCGCGGCAGACCAGCGACATCAGCCGCTGCGAGTCGGCCGAGTCGTAGATCGAGAAGCTGGAGGTGAAGCCCAGCACCTTGGACTCGCGGCGCAGGATCCGCACACAGGCGCTGTGGAAGGTGGACACCCACATCGCCCGGGCGCGCGGGCCGACCAGCGCCTCGACGCGCTCGCGCATCTCGCCGGCAGCCTTGTTGGTGAAGGTGATCGCCAGGATCTCGCCCGGCTGCACCCCGCGGGCGCCCAGCAGGTACGCGATCCGGTGGGTCAGCACCCGGGTCTTGCCGGAGCCTGCGCCGGCCACGATCAGCAGCGGCGAGCCCGCGTGCAGCACCGCCTCGCGCTGCGGGTCGTTCATCCCCTCCAGCAACTGCGCCGGGTCCACCACCGTCCGGGCGGCGCCGTTGCGGTACCAGGCGTCCCGCTCGGCCTCGGCCGCGTGGTCGGTCTGGAACAGCCCGGCCGGGATGGCCTCCTCGTACGCGTCGTACGGGACGTCGTCCTCGTACGGCGGGGGCTCCTCGTCGACGGCGTCGATGGGTGCGGCGGGCTGCTTCGACCCGGCGGCGGGTGCCTCGAAACCGGGGAGCGGGAGGTCGTCAAAGAGGCTATTCATGGCACTGACGAGTCTATGGCCACCCACGGACAAGCCCGCCCGCCCGGAGGAAACAGGGCGGGCGGGCTCACCGCGACATTCGACGGCACCCGGCTGACGGGCTCAGACCAGGCGGCGGGCGGTGGCCCAGCGGGTGAGCTCGTGGCGGTTGCTGAGCTGGAGCTTGCGCAGGACGGCGGAGACGTGGCTCTCGACGGTCTTCACCGAGATGAAGAGCTGCTTGGCGATCTCCTTGTAGGCGTAGCCGCGGGCGATCAGCCGGAGCACCTCGCGCTCGCGCTGGGTGAGGCGGTCGAGGTCCTCGTCCACCGGCGGGGTGTCGGTGGCGGCGAAGGCGTCCAGGACGAAGCCGGCCAGCCGGGGCGAGAAGACGGCGTCGCCGTCGGCGATCCGGAAGACCGCATTGACCAGGTCGGTGCCGGTGATGGTCTTGGTGACGTAGCCGCGCGCACCGCCTCGGATGACGCCGATGACGTCCTCGGCGGCGTCCGAGACGGACAGCGCCAGGAACTTCACCCCTCCCTGCTCGCCCATCACGCCGACCGAGCGGCGCAGCACCTCGACGCCGCCGCCGCCGGGCAGGTGGACGTCGAGCAGCACCACGTCCGGCCTGGTCTCGGCGACCACGCGGACCGCCGAGTCGACGTCGTCGGCCTCGCCGACCACGTCGATGCCGGTCACCTCGGTACGGCCGATCTCGGCCCTGACCCCCGTCCGGAACATCCGGTGGTCGTCCACCAGGACGACCCTGGCCGTGCGCTCCGGCGCTGCCTCAGTCATTCGTTCTCTCCATCTCCAGCTCGACCTCGGTGCCGCCGCCCGCCGCCGGCCGCACCCGAGCGGTGCCGCCGTTGCGCTTCATCCGGCCGATGATCGACTCCCGTACGCCCATCCGGTCCTCGGGCACCGTGTCGGGGTCGAAGCCGGGGCCGTGGTCGCGGATGAACACCGACACCGTCCTCCCCTCCACCTCGGCGTAGACCTGGACCGGTCCCCCGCCACCGTACTTGGCCGCGTTGACGGTCGCCTCCCTCGCGGCCTGCATCTGTGCCGCGATCCTCTCGTCCATCGGGCAGTCGCCGACGATCACCAGCTCGACCGGGACGCCGTGCCGGTCCTCGACCTCGGCGACGGCGGCGCGCAGGGTCTCCGCCATGGTGTCCGGCGCGGCCTCGGCGGCGGCCTCCGGGCGGTACAGCCACAGCCGCAGCTCACGCTCCTGGGAGCGCGCCAGCCGCAGCACCTCCTTGGGGTCCTCGGCCCGACGCTGGATCAGGGTCAGGGTGTGCAGCACCGAGTCGTGGATGTGCGCGGCGATCTCGGCGCGCTCCTGGGCGCGGATGCGGGCGGTGCGCTCGGCGCCGAGGTCCTGCCACATCCGCAGGCCGTACGGGCCGAGCAGCACCAGCACGCCGGCCAGCACCGCGAGGGAGGCCTCGATCACCGAGCCGAGCGTGGAGCCGCTGCCCTGCATGGCGAGCAGCGCGATGGTGCCGGCCACCGCGAGCAGCACACCGGCGCCGACCCGGGTGTAGGCGCCGCGGCGCCTCTCGCCCTCCTCGATGCCGAACCAGCGCTGCCAGCGCGAGTCGTCGGCCTGCCGCCAGACCAGCGCGACGCCGACGCCGATCGCCAGCAGTGGCCAGGTGTACGGCTTGGCGGTCTGCACGCCGAGCACGTTCAGCAGGGCGATCAGGCCGATCACGACCATGACCAGGGCGGCGAGCTGGCCGATGCCGCCCTGCCCGGTCTTGGCGGCGGGCCGGTCGGCGGACTCGCCCTCGGCGGCGGGCGCGGCGACCGGCTCGCCCTGGAGGGCGTGCTGGAGCAGTTCACGCAGCCGGCCGACCCAGCCGCCGCCGGGCTTGGTCAGCGGGGTGCCCGGTCGCAGCCAGGCCGAGGTCGGTATGTAGACGCCGTTGACGTTCACCCAGTGCGTGCCACCGCGTTGCGAGGGCTCGCCGATGCCGATCGGCACCACGAACCAGAACGCGGCGTACAGCAGCGCACCGATCCCCTGCGCGAAGAACAGCAGGACGAAGGCGAGCCGCACCCAGCGGACCGGCAGCCCGAGGTGCACCGCCAGCCCGTGTGCGACGCCGCCCAGCATCCGCCCCTGCGGGCTGCGGTAGAGCCGACGGTACGGCGGCCGTCCGCTGTCGGGCGCGTTCGGGTCGCCGCCGGCCGACGACGTGGTGTCGGGGGCGAGGGGTCGGGGATCGGTACCGGGTGCTGCCACGTCACCGATGGTTCCACGCGGGTGGCCGCGGGCGCATCAGGGTGTGTCCCTAACGTCTATCAGGGACAAGTCAGGGTACGGGCAGGGCCGGACCCGGTTGGGTCGGACCGCCCCCTGCCGGAAGGATGGTGCCCATGACCGAGGACCACCGCATCCAGGAGGCCGGGCCCGCCGCCCCGCCGGAACCGGACCGCCCCCCGCTGACCCGGGCCGAGCACCACCGCGTGGTGGCCGGCGTCTGCGGCGGCCTCGGGCGGCATCTGGACATCGACCCGGTGGTCTTCCGGGTGGTCACCGTGGTGCTCTGCCTCTCCGGCGGCCTCGGACTGTTCCTGTACGGCCTGGCCTGGCTGATCATCCCGACCGAGGGCGCCACCGGCGGCAAGGGCGGGCGCACCGAGCTCCAGCGGGTGCTCACCGGCCGGGTGGACGGCCAGTCGGTCGGCGCGGTGCTGCTGACCGTGATCGGCACCGGGGTGTTCTTCTCCTCGATGGGCGACGGCGACCAGCAGTTCCCGCTGCTGCTGCTCGGCGGCCTGGTCTTCCTGGCGGTGCGCTACGACCCGGAGCGCCGCCGCGGCCGGATCCGCGGCCGCCGGCGCGGCGGCCCGTACGACCGTCACTTCCCCGAGACCGACGGCCACACCTGGCCGCGCCCGCCGCAGGACGAGGCGGCCCGCGCCCAGCACGCCGCCGACCAGGCCGCCGGGAAGGTCCCCGCCGACTCCCCCGGCCCGAGCGGCTACCTGTGGGACCCGCGCCACCCCGAGCGCAACCCGTACGGCGACGCCGTCCCCGCCTCCTCGACCACCACGCCCCCGTTCGGTACGAAGGTGCCGCCGCCCGGCAGCCCGGCCCAGCCCTGGTGGCAGCGCACCGACCTGCCGGAGGGCGACCCGCTGCGCAAGGAGCGCCCGGAGCGCCGCCGCGAACCGGCCGTCGTCCGGCGCCCCAAGGAGCGCTCGGCGCTCGGCTTCTTCGGCTTCCTGCTGGCGATCGGCGCGGCCACCGCGGTCTGGTCCGCCTCGGTCGGCCACACCGACGTCACCAAGCTGAGCACCGTGGTGCTGGCCACCGGGCTGCTGGTGGTCGGCCTGAGCCTGCTGCTGGCCGCGAAGTTCGGCAAGGCCCGCAAGCTCGCGGTGCTGGGCCTGCTGGTCACCCTGGCGCTGACCTTCGTCGGCCGCTCGCCGCACTCCGTGCAGGACGCCGTCGGCGACCGCTCGTGGACGATCACCTCGGCCGCCGAGCTGAAGGACCGCTACGACCTCGGCGCCGGCGAGATCCGGATGGACCTGGCCGGGCTCGACCCCGCCGGGACCACCCTCGCCACCAAGGTCGACCTCGGCGCCGGCCAACTGACCGTCACCCTGCCGTCCGACGTCACGGTGAACCTGGTGGCCCGGGTCGGCCTCGGCAACATCAACGTCCCGGGTGACCAGAACAACGGCGCCGGCCGGCACACCTACGTGCTCAGCCCGCCGGTCGGCCACCCGTCCAAGGGCACGCTCGACCTCGAACTCGGAATCGGCATCGGCGACATCAAGGTGGTCCAGCAGTGAGGAAGCACCGGCTCGACCTGTTCTCGCTGATCGCGGGCGGACTGTTCACCGTGATCGCCGTCAGCTACCTGGTGGCGGCGCTCAACGACGAGACGGTGAGCGGACGGATCGTCGTCCCGATCACGTTCCTCGTGCTCGGCGTCGGCGGCCTGGCCGGCGCGGTCGTGGCGGTGGCCCGGCGCAACCGGCCCGATCGTGAGGACTGAGGGAGCGCTCAGCTCTGCAGTGGGCCCAGGGTCAGCTTGTCCCCGTCCTTGCTGACGGTGTACCTGGGCAGCGGCTTGACCGCCGGCCCGTTGACCACCGCGCCGGTCGCGGCGTCGAACCGGGAGCCGTGGCAGGGGCAGTAGAGCTGGCCGTTCTTCGGGGCGTCCACCGCGCAGCCGGAGTGGGTGCACACCGAGGACAAGCCGCAGTACTGCCCGGCCTTGGGCTGGACGATGTAGACGGCGTCCCCGCTGGCCGGGTCCTTGACCTGCGCGGACCCGCCGACCGGCACGCTCGCTGCGGGCACCGAGGGGGCGGGCGCCGTCGCGGCGGACGCCGTCGCGACGGGGTCCGCCGCGGCGGGGGCCGGGTCTGCGGACTGCTTGGGGGCGGCCTGCTTGTTCCGGCCGAAGGTCCGGGTCAGCGAGCCGGTCAGCAGCCCGGCGCCGCCGATCGCGACCGCCGCGATCCCGCCGTCCACCAGCGCCCGGCGCTTGACGTGGTCCTCGGTCAGCCCGCGTTCCCGGTCCCGCCCGGCCCGGCCGGCCAGATAGCCGTCCACCGACAGGTACGGCGTGCCGGCCAGCAGCAGCGGGGTCCAGGCCATCAGGTAGGCGAGGTCGTTGCCGAGGTAGTACGGCGAGACGCTCCAGCTGACGGTGAGCCAGAGGCTCAGGTTGATCAGCGCGCCGCCCAGCGCCGCGACCCGCCCCCAGAGGCCGAGCAGGGTGCCGAGGCCGACCGCCAGCTCGCCGAAGGCGACCGCGAGGGAGAACAGGGTGGGCGCGTGGAGGGCCGGGCCGAGCAGGAAGGAGATCGGGCTGCCGCCGGCCTTGGCCGCCTGGGTCTGCGAGACGAACGAGGCCGGATCGCCCGCGCCGGCCAGGAAGTGGGAGTCGGAGAGCTTGTCCAGGGCGGCGTAGACGAAGGTGACGCCGAGGAAGATCCGCAGCGGCAGCAGCGCGTACCCGGACGCGAGCGCCCGCCGCTGGGCCGCCCGGTCGTCCCGGTCGTCCCCGCCGGACGCGCCCCCGTCCACCGCCACGGAGTTGCTGGCCTCCGACATCCCTCACACCTTCCTTCGCGGCCTGCCACTCCCTGACAGGTCCGGTCCGCATTCTGCCCGCTCCTGCACGCTTTCGGTGGGACGTCCCCCCGGGAGGACCAGACGTCCCACCCCGGGGAGCAAACGGCCGCGCCGCCGCTCCCCCATACGGGAACGACGGCGCGGCCGTTCAGCACCGGCTCAGCGGCGCGGGAGTGCTACTCCCACTCGATGGTGCCCGGCGGCTTGCTGGTGACGTCGACGACGACGCGGTTCACGTCGCGGACCTCGTTGGTGATCCGGGTGGAGATCCGGGCCAGCACGTCGTACGGCAGGCGCGACCAGTCGGCGGTCATCGCGTCCTCGGAGGAGACCGGACGCAGCACGATCGGGTGACCGTAGGTGCGGCCGTCGCCCTGCACACCCACGCTGCGGACGTCGGCGAGCAGCACGACCGGGCACTGCCAGATCTCACGGTCCAGACCGGCCGCGGTCAGCTCCTCGCGGGCGATCGCGTCGGCGTCGCGGAGCAGGTCCAGACGCTCCTTGGTGACCTCGCCGACGATCCGGATACCCAGACCCGGGCCCGGGAACGGCTGGCGCTGGACGATCTCCTCCGGCAGGCCGAGTTCCTGGCCGACCATCCGGACCTCGTCCTTGAACAGCTTGCGCAGCGGCTCGACCAGCTGGAACTGCAGGTCCTCGGGCAGGCCGCCGACGTTGTGGTGGGACTTGATGTTGGCGGTGCCGGTGCCGCCGCCGGACTCCACCACGTCCGGGTACAGGGTGCCCTGGACCAGGAAGTCGACCGACTCGCCCTGCTCGCCGGCCTCGGCGATGATCTCGGCCTGGGCCTGCTCGAAGACCCGGATGAACTCACGGCCGATGATCTTGCGCTTCTCCTCGGGGTCGGTGACCCCCTTCAGCGCGTTCAGGAAGCGCTCGGAGGCGTCGACGACCTTCAGCTGGACGCCGGTGGCGGCCACGAAGTCCTTCTCGACCTGCTCGGTCTCACCCTTGCGCATCAGGCCGTGGTCGACGTAGACGCAGGTCAGCCGGTCACCGATGGCCTTGTTGACCAGGGCGGCCGCGACCGCGGAGTCCACACCGCCGGACAGGCCGCAGATCGCGCGCTTGTTGCCGACCTGCTCGCGGATCAGGGCGATCTGCTCCTCGACCACGCTGCCGGTGGTCCAGGTCGGGGCGATGCCGGCGCCGCGGTAGAGGAAGTGCTCCAGGATCTGCTGGCCGTGGTCGGAGTGCAGCACCTCGGGGTGGTACTGGACGCCGTACAGGCGGGCCTCGTCGTTCTCGAAGGCCGCGACCGGGACCACGTCGGTGGAGGCGGTGACGGTGAAGCCCTCCGGGGCGGCGGAACAGGCGTCGCCGTGCGACATCCACACCGAGTGCTGCGCCGGGACGCCCTCGAACAGGGTGGAGCCGGCGCGGGAGACGGTCAGCGGGGTGCGGCCGTACTCGCGGGCGCCGGTGTTGTCGACGGTGCCGCCCAGGGTCACGGCCATCAGCTGGAAGCCGTAGCACATGCCGAAGACCGGGACCCCGGCCTCGAAGATCGCGCGGTCGATCTGCGGGGCGCCCTCTTCGTAGACCGACGACGGGCCACCGGAGAGGATGATCGCCTTCGGGTTCTTGGCGAGCATCTCGGCGACCGGCATGCTGCTCGGCACGATCTCGCTGTAGACCCGTGCCTCACGCACCCGACGGGCGATGAGCTGGGCGTACTGGGCACCGAAGTCGACCACCAGGACGGTGTCGTTGTCCGGCGCGGACTGGACGGGAATTGCAGAGGACACAGACGGCCTTCCGGCAGCGGTATCGAGGTGTCGCGCTGAACCGCCTCCCCGACGGGGGCTGCGGCGGCGGACGGGTGTGGGTGTCTGAACACCGATTCTACCGGGCTGTCCGGTTTCACTCGTCTGCCCGTCCAAAGGACCGTGACCGGGCGGGCCCTCGCTTCGTTGCTTCTGACAACCGTACGGCCGCGCCGCGTCCGCCAGACGCGCCGGCTCCGCCCCCGACCGGGGGCACCGCCGTACGGGCTGCAGGACCACGCGTGGAGCTTCACCCCCAGTCCACCGGCGCATGTGGCGCCGCCACCCCGACCGGTCGGGGAGCGCGGCTCCGTGGGACCGTGCGCGGGTGCCGCGGCCGGCCAGCAGGGGACAGCGACCCCGGCCGCGACTGGGCCGAGAGGTGGGGCGGCCGGCCTCCGGGGACGCCCGGGACCGGCCGTCGCACCGACGGTTCACTCCGGGCACGCCCCGGGCGCACACCCCTCGTCGTCCCGCGCTGCTACGCGCGTCCCCGTGCGCCGCAACCACTTCGACCACTACACACCGTGATCATTCAGCGCGGTGTCTGCCGTAAATGGACTGTGCCGAACTGTGCCGAATCGGTTGCAGAGCAAGCCCTTCGTCCAGCACGATGCTCGGTGTGAACGGTTCTCCCGGCGGCCGGCAGGCTCATCGCGGAGGTCCGGACCGATGTCTCCGCCGCCGCCGCGCGGAAGGCGACAGCGGTTTTCACTTCACGCTCCGTGAGCGTGGGCCCGGCGCAAACCTGCGCGCCGACCCGCCGTCGTACGGGCGTGCGCGCCCCGCTCCGCCGGCCATCCACGCCGGAGCCGCGAGGACGCGACCCGAAGCCAACCGACACGACGGCGCTCCTCCCCCGGCGCCGTCACCTCCAGCACCGGCGCAGCCCTGACGCCGATGCTGAGCGACAAAGGGCCCCGTTCCCCCGCGGGGCCCTTTGCCCTTTCCGGCTCCCTACGGCGCTTTCCGGCCGTTTCGGCTGCTCCCGGGGTTTCCGGCCCGCCTCAGGGGTGGTCGCGCCACACGCTCGGATCGACCGGCTCCTCGGGCGGCCGCGGCGCGTCGGCGGGCAGCGGCGTCCCGGCGGCGGGGGTGGCCGGCGCCTCGTGCGAGCCGATCACCTCGCTCACCCCGGCCCCGAGCACCTCCGGCGGCGCGTCCTGCGGCCTGCCCTGCGGCGCGGCGTACGGTGCGGCGCCCTGCGGCGGCACGCCGACCGGGGGCATACCCTGCGGCGGCATGCCCTGCGGCGGAACGCCGTACGCCGGCCCGGTCGGGTACGGCACCTGCGGGGGCACCGCCCCGTACGCGCCGGGTGGCGCCGCCCCGTACGGAGCCGCGGCACCCCGGCCACCGAGCGCCGCCATCGCCGCCGGCACCAACACCGCCCCGACCACGGCCCAGACCGCGTTGGCCACCAGCACGCTGAGGAACACCAGGCCGACCGAGTTCTCCTCGGACATCTCCGAGCGGACCGAGGAGGTCCAGCCCGCCATCGACACCGTCCTGGTCAGCAGCGCGCCGGCCACCGTCATCAGCAGGGTCAGCACCACCGTGTACACGGCCGCCAGGCGCAGCCGGTCGGCCGCGTCCAGCTGCCGCCGGTACGCCGCCCAGCCGAGCAGGAGGGCCGCGACCACTGCCGCCAGACCGCACCAGCGCCAGTCGGCGGACGCGTCGTGCAGATCGAAGAAGGAGAGCTCCACCCCGCTGCTGCGGTTGCCCCATGTCGTGTCGCCGCTGGTCGTCCTGACGTGCGCCGAGAAGGTCGCCCCCGAGCCGAAGCCGAGCAGCTGGAGGCCGAGGTTGGGCAGGAACGCCAGCGAGACCGCGGTCGTCGCACCGTTCTCGGCGTTCACCGCGACCAGCACGAAGGCCGCCACCGATGACAGGGCCACCGACAGCGCCAGCGCCTGGCCGGCCGTCAGCGCGGCCAGCGCCCAGCCGCGCACCGACCGGCTGCGCCAGGCGGCCCAACGCAGCGCGTCGGTGCCGTAGACGGCGAAGGCCAGCAGGAAGGCCAGCAGGGCGGTCCATCCGACCGCCTCCAGCCAGGTGCTGTCCGCGGTGATGCCCATCGCGCGGCTTCGGCCGCCGGAGTCGGAGTAGTCCGGGAAGCCGGAGTAGCCGCCTGGCCGCCCCGGGTTCCAGTCGGTGCCCGCGAGCAGGCCGAGCAGCAGGGTGACGGCGGCCAGCACCACGGCGCTGCGCAGCGCCTCACCGGCGGCCTGGGTCCGGGTCAGCTGGGTGCCGTCGGCCTTGCGCCGGCGCAGCCTGGCCCGCAGGCCGAGCCAGAGCGCCAGCGCCCAGAACACGGTGACGGTCAGCGGCAGGACCCGGAAGGTGAGCTCCATGCCCTCCTGAAGGGAATGGCCCGACGAGCCCGTGTTCGCGCCGATCCGGAACGGTGCGCCGAGCGCGTTCAGGGCCATCGCCAGCGCCGCGCCGAAGCGGTCGCCGAAGTCGGGCGGGGCGTAGGCGCCGTCGTAGTCGTAGTCGCCCGGGACGGCCGCGATCAGAGCCGCCACCAGCAGGACGACGGTCGGCCCGATGGCCGCCACCAGCGCGGGGCGCCAGTTCGAACCGGCCAGCCAGCGCAGCACGGGCGACTGGGCGGTCTTCGGGTAGTACGGCTGCCCGGCGCCCCAACTGCCCACCGCGGGCGGGCCGCCGACCGGCGGGTACCCGGCGCCCTGGCCGGGCGGCGGGTAGTAGCCGGGCGGCGCGGTGGGCGGCTGCCCGTAACCGGGGGCGGTCGGCGGTACGGCGGGCAGGGCGACGGCGGTCGGCGACGGAGGTGCCGGCGGCCGACCGCACGAGCCGCAGACGGACGCCCCCTCCACCGAAGTCGCGCCGCACGATGCGCAGTTGGCCATGGACCGCTTTCCCCCCGCTCGACGAGTTCCTGGTCCCCCCAGGGAGCCCGTTTATCCCATCGGATCCGAAAGGCTGTCAACCGCGAAAGCCGCCAGGCGGGTTGGCCCCGACCTGGTCGGATCGGGGCCGCGCCCGCGGCCCTAGTCGCGCTTCTTCGGGACCTCCGGGACGGGCAGCAGCGGCAGCCGCAGCGCGCCGAACGCGCCCTCCGGTACGGCCGGTCGCACCGGCGCGACCGCGGTGACCGGGCGGTAGGCCTCGCCCGGGGCCGGACGCGGGTCCTCCTCACCCTTGTTGGGCCACATCGACATGGCGCGCTCGGCCTGCGCGGTGATGGTGAGCGAGGGGTTGACGCCGAGGTTTGCGGAGACGGCCGCGCCGTCCACCACGCTGATCCCGGGGTGTCCGTACAGCCGGTGGTACGGGTCGACCACGCCGGTCTCGGGGGCATCGCCGATCGGGCAGCCGCCGAGGAAGTGCGCGGTCATCGGGATGTCGAAGATCTCGCCGACGGTGCCGCCCGGGAAGCCGTTGATCTCGTCGGCCAGCGCCTGGGCGCCCTGCTCGGCGGCCGGGATCCAGGTCGGGTTGGGGGTGCCGTGGCCCTGGCTGGAGGTGAGCCGGGGCTTGCCGAGAGGGCCCTTCTTCAGCGAGACGGTGATCGAGTTGTCCAGCGACTGCATCACCAGACCGATGATCGTCTTCTCGGACCAGCCGCGCTGGTTCATCGAGCGGGCGAAGGTCACCGGGTGGAGCGCCGAGTTGCCCAGGTAGCGCAGCCAGCGCGGGGTCCTCCCACCGCCCTTGACCTGGGCGATGGACAGCGCGCCCATCGCGTTGGAGCCCTTGCCGTAGCGGACCGGCTCGATGTGGGTGTTGGCGTCCGGGTGGATCGAGGAGGTGATCGCGACACCCTTGGTGAAGTCCGCCTTGCCGCCGTAGCGCCGGTCGGTGGTCTGCGCGCCCACCAGCGCCTCGGAGTTGGTGCGGGTCAGCTCGCCGAGCCGGGCGGAGATCCGGGGCAGGTGGCCGGAGGCGCGCATCCGGTGCAGCAGCGACTGGGTGCCGTAGGTGCCGGCCGCGACGACCACCCGGGCGGCGGTGATGGTCCGCGCGCCCGCCTTCGCCGGGTCGGTCTTCGACCGGGAGTCGGTGCGCCGCACGTCCACCGCGTAGCCACGATTCCCACGGGCGTCGCCGTGCTCACGGATCCGGGCCACCGTGGTGAGCGGGTGGATCTCGGCGCCGCCCCGCTCCGCCAGGTACAGGTAGTTCTCGGTGAGCGTGTTCTTGGCGCCGTGGCGGCAGCCGGTCATGCACTCGCCGCACTCCACGCAGGCCTTGCGGGCCGGGCCGGCGCCGCCGAAGTACGGGTCGGCGATCTCCTCGCCGGGCGCCGCCTTGGCCGTACCGTCGGTGTCCTTGCCGTCGCCGAAGAAGACCCCGACCGGCGCCATGTGGAAGGTGTCGCCGACGCCCATCCGCTCGGCGGCCGCCTTGAGGTGGACGTCCGAGGGGGTGACGGTCGGGTTGAGCCGCACCCCGAGCATCCGCTGCGCCTGGTCGTAGAACGGCGCCAACTCCTGCTGCCAGTCGGTGATGTGGCGCCACTGACGGTCCTCGAAGAAGGCCTTCGGCGGCACGTACAGGGTGTTGGCGTAGTTCAGCGAGCCACCGCCGACCCCGGCGCCGGCCAGGATCAGCACGTTGGCCAGCAGGTGGATCCGCTGGATGCCGTACAGCCCGAGCTGCGGCGCCCACAGGTAGTTCGGCAGGTCCCAGGAGTTCCGGGGCAGTTCGTCCCGCTCGAAGCGCCGCCCGGCCTCCAGGACGGCGACCCGGTAGCCCTTCTCGGTGAGCCGCAGCGCCGCGACCGAACCGCCGAAGCCGGAGCCGACCACGACCACGTCGTAGTCGAACTCGGCCGCACCGCCGGACTCCACCATCTGCCACTGCTCCTTCGAGGGTCGAACCTGCTGGGGGGAAAGCCGGTCGGAGGCCACCTGAACCCGCGGCCACCTGCGCCCCGGGCTACGTGAGCCCGCGGCCGTTCGCGCCCGGGGTCACTTGAACCGCAGCGCCTTGAGCACCCGCAACCCGCCGGTCATCACGGCCGCGAACTGCTTGTCGTCCAGGCCGAACGACGGCGCCAGCGGCATGACCCGCTGGGTCGAGATGGTCTGCGCCTCGGTGAAGCGCAGGATGCCCTCCGCACCGTGGCGCCGGCCGAGCCCGGAGTCACCCATGCCGCCCATCGGCGAGGCGACCGAGCCGTACGCGGCCGCGTAGGCCTCGTTGACGTTGACCGTCCCGGTGCGCAGTCGGGCCGCGACCGCCCGGCCGCGCCGCAGGTCCCTGGTCCAGACGCTGGAGTTCAGGCCGTACGGCGTGGAGTTGGCGGCCGCGACCGCCTCCTCCTCGGTGTCGAAGCGGTAGACCGCGACGACCGGGCCGAAGGTCTCCTCGCCGCAGACCGACATCTCCGGGGTCACCCCGTCGAGGATCGTCGGCTCGTAGAAGTACGGGCCGAGGTCGGGCCTGGCCCGCCCGCCGGCCAGCACGGTGGCGCCCGCCTTGACCGCCTCCTCCACGTGCCGGGTGGTGGTGTCCAGTTGGCGGGCGGAGACCAGCGAGCCCATGTCGGCGCCGTACGCGAGGCCGCCGCCCAGGCGCAGCGCCCGGGTACGGGCGACGAAGCGCTCCAGGAACTCGTCGGCCACCGAGCGGTGCACCAGCAGCCGTTCGATCGAGATGCACAGCTGTCCGGCCGAGGAGAAGCAGGCCCGTACGGCGCCCGCGGCGGCCGCGTCGAGGTCGGCGTCGGAGAGCACCAGCATGGCGTTCTTGCCGCCGAGCTCGAGCGAGGCGCCGACCAGCCGGGCGGCGGCGCGCTGGGCGACCTCACGGCCGGTCCGGGTGGAGCCGGTGAAGGAGACGTAGTCCGCGTGCTCCACCACGGCCGGGCCGATCACCGGGCCGTCGCCGATCACCACCTGCCACAGATCGGCCGGCAGCCCGGCCTCGATCAGCAGCTCACGGGCCCACAGCCCGGTCAGCGCGGTCTGGGTGTCGGGCTTGTTGACCACCGCGTTGCCGGCCGCGAAGGCGGGCAGCAGGTCGCCGATGCACAGCTCCAGCGGGTAGTTCCACGGCGAGATGTGGCCGACCACGCCCTTGGGGCGGCGGGCCTCGACGGTGTGGGTGAGCACCGGCAGCGCCCCGCCGCGGCGGCGGTCGCGCAGGTAGCCCTGGGCGCCGCGCCCGTAGTGCCGGGCGGCCATGGCGACGGCCAGCACCTCCTCGAAGGCGTGCAGCCGGGCCTTGCCGGTCTCGGCCTGGATCAGGTCCAGCACCTCGTCCTGCCGCTTGAGCAGCAGGTCGTGGAAGCGCAGCAGGACGGCGGCGCGGCGGCGCACCGGCAGCGCGGCCCAGGCGGGCTGGGCGCGGCGGGCCAGCTGGAAGGCGACCTCGACGTCGGCCGGGGTGGACTGCGGCAGGCCGGCCAACCGCTCACCGGTCAGCGGGGCGACGGTCTCCACCACACTGGGCTCGCCGGTCGCGGTGACCCCGGCGGCCAACCGGGCCACCAGGGACGGCGGGACGGCGGCCGCAACGGTCCGGCCTCCGCCGGGAGCTGCCGGGTTGCCGCTCGCGGAACCGGCGTCAGCGTGTTCGGTGGCCGCTGCATCTGCTGTGAGGTCCGACATACGGCGCAGCCTAGGCCTTCGGGGGCCGGTTCGGTACCCGTCGGTAACAAGAATCTGCCGCAGTCGGGTGAAAGCGGGGCGCTCCGCCCGTACGGCCCTCCGCCCGTACGGCCCTCCGCTCAGCGGGTCGGGGTGAAGCCGTTGAGCACCGTGGTGAAACGCTGAGTGGCCTCGGTCCAGTCACTGCCCTTGTCCGGGCTGGACGAGTAGATCGCGTACGCGGTGCCGTCCTCGTCGAGGAACTCGGTCTCGATCGCGCGCCGACGGCCGCCTTCCTTGGCCGCGTAGCTGAACTCCCAGACGGCCGCCTCGTGACCGTTCACCGCGGTGCTCGCCATCCGGTGCTGCTTGTAGTCCTTCTGCGCCTTGGAGACGCTGGCCTCCATCTCCCGCATGTGCTCCAGCGGCTTGACCGGCTGGCCGACGGTGACCGCGAACTGCAGGTAGTGCACCTTGCCGTCGGGGCTGTAGAAGATCTGGTTGTTGTCGCTCCCGAGGATGCGCTGCCAGGCCGGGTTCGCGGCCGGCAAGGGGAAGCGGAAGCCGGCCGGGTCGTCGACCCAGTGGTAGCCGGCGGGCGCCGGCGCCCCCGGGGTCGCGCTGCCGGTCGGCACCGGGTCGGACGGCTCGGCCGTGCCCGGCTGCCCGGTCGGGGTGGTGTCGGCGTCCGGGGTGCCGGCCACGTGCCGGGTGGCGAGGAAGGTCGCCGCGGCCGCCAGCACCCCGACGGCCACCGCGATGGCGGCCAGCTTCATCCGGCTGCGGCGCTTGGCCGGACCGCGCGTGGGCGTGACGGTGTGCGCGACCGGCGCGCTGACGGCGGTGTGCGCCTGCTGCGCGGCCGACACTCCCCCGGCGGTGTCCGCGGCACCGGCCGGAACGGCGGAGGTGACGGCGGTCGTGGTCGCGGGCACGGCCGGACGCGGCCCGGTCGGCTCCTCCGAGCCCTCCACCGGGGACTCCGCGGTCCCCTCCGGCACCTCGCTGCGGTCCACCACCGGCACCGACTGGGTGGGCGTACGGACCGACGCGACCGACTTCAGGCCGATGGTGTGCCCGGCCTGCACCTCGGCCAGCATCCGGGCCGCCTCGTCCGCGCTCGGCCGGTCGGCCGGGTCCTTGGCCATCAGCGCGGCCAGCACCGGTCCCAGCGGCCCGGCCCGGCGCGACTCCGGCAGCGGCTCGTCGACCACCGCGGCCAGCGTGGTGATCGGCGAGTCCCGGCGGAACGGCGACTGGCCCTCGACCGCCGCGTACAGCGTCGCCCCGAGGCCCCACAGGTCGGAGGCCGGCCCGGGCCGCTCGCCCTGGGCGCGCTCGGGGGCCAGGTAGTCCGGCGAGCCGACCAGGTCACCCGGCCGGGTCAGCTCGGTCGAGCCCTCGTAGGTCGCGATGCCGAAGTCCAGCAGCACCACCCGCCCGGTGCCGCGCTCCAGCAGCACGTTGGCCGGCTTGACGTCCCGGTGCAGCACACCGAGCTGGTGGCCGCGGTGCAGCGCGGCGAGCACCTGGCTGCCGACCTCGGCGGCGGCGCGCGGCTGGAGGGTGCCGTCCTGGCTGATCACGTCGGCCAGCGAGCGGCCGTCGACCAGCTCCATCACGATCCACGGCCGGCCGTCCTGCTCCAGCACGTCGTGCACGGTGATCACGCCGGGATGCTTGATCCGGGCGGCCGCGCTGGCCTCGCGCTTCATCCGCGCGTGCAGGATCTGCAGGTCCTCCTCGGGGAGGTGGTTGACGGTCAGCTCCTTGACCGCGACCTCGCGGTCCAACATCCGGTCCCAGGCCCGCCAGACCGTGCCCATCCCACCCCGGCCGAGCCGGTCACCGAGCTCGTACCGCCCGGCCAACAGCCGCTCCGCTTCGGCCGCCTCCGGCCGGTCCTGCACGCCCATCGGCGACCGCTCCCCCTCTCGATTCCCACCTGCCGTCACCTCGGCGGATCGCCTGGTGCAGACCGCTGTTCGAACAAATCCCACGCACACATTAGGCGCACCCCGCCCACCCCGGTAATCACGCCCGCCCACCGGACCAAGGAGCCGGTGCGCACCGAGGCCGTCAGCCTGCGAACAGCACCACGGCGGCTATTCCCAGCACCAGCAGCAGGAACACACCCCCGACCAGCAGCGGCCCGAGGAGGGCCGGGGCCATCCGCGGCGCTCTGCCGCCGCCGGGCCGTGCCCCGTCGAACTCCGTACCGACCTCCGGCCGCCCGCCCCGACCGCCCGCGCCGCGCCGACGCGGCCGCAGCGGCACCAGCGGCGCGTCCGGCTTGAGCTCCACCGCCTGCGTCGCCCGCTCCTCGTCGGCCGGCTCCGGCGCGCCCGCCAGCAGCGCCGCCAGCTCCTGCCGCGCCGCGTCCGCGGTCGGCCGCAGGGTCGGATCGGGCTGCAGCAGCCGCTCGGCCAGCGGCGCCAGCGGACCGCAGACCGCCGAGGGCTCACGCCGCCCGTCCCGCACCGCCGTCACCAGCTCCGGCACACCGCCCTCCGGGTACGGCGCGCGGCCGGTCACCAGCCGCTGCACCAGCACCCCGAGCGCCCAGCAGTCACCCGCCGGGCCGCCGTCCAGCGGCCAGCGCTCGGCCACCGGGCCGACCAGGGTGGCCCGGACCTCGTACCGGCGCCGGCCGCCCGGCCCGCCGAGGTCCTCGGCCAGCGCCTCCTGCGCCACCCCGGCGAGCAGCCCGCCGAGCATCGCCGCGCCGTCCTCGCAGACCAGCACCGACTCGGCGGTCAGGTTGCCGTGGGCGAGCCCGGCCTCGTGCAGCGCCCGCAGCGCGCCGACCACGTCCGCCGCCAGCTCGGCCGCCCGGTACGGCGGTACCGGACCGGCGGCGAGCAGGTCGGCCAGCGTCTGCCCGGCCGGCCGCTCCTCGACCGTCCACAGCAACTCGCCCTCGACGAAGGCCCCGACCCCGCGCAGCAGCCGCGGGTGCCAGGACGGCGCGGCCGAACCGACCGCCGCCACCCGCCGCACCAGCCGGTCCCCGTGCGCGGGGTTCGGCTCGTCCGGGTCCTGACCGGCGGTCAGCAGCGCGGGCAGCTCAATCGCGCGCAGCAGCACCGACTCGCCGGTCCGCTCGTCCACCGCGAAGGCGCGCAGCAGTTCGGGACGATCCGTCAGCCGGTACCGCCCCGCCAGCAACTGCCCCGGGCCGCCACGCATGCCAGTTCCTCTCGCTCATCAAGCAGCCTACTGAGCGGCTCCTTTACGCTCGACCCCATGGACTGGAGCGATCTGATCGACACCGCCTTCAAGGTGGCGGGCAACAGCAGCCAAGCCAACCAGGCCGCGGCCGTCCGCACGGTCGAGGCCGCCGTCATAGACGGCGAGAAGCCGGTCGCCTCGACCGCCGGGCGCCACCCCGACCACTTCCGCAAGGGGGTGTTGGTGCTCACCACCCACCGGATGCTCTTCCTGAAGGACGGAAAGCTGCCGGTCCCGGTTCCGCTTACGGCCGTCACCGACGCCACCGTGACCCGCACCAAGCTCACCGGCGACGTGCTGACGGTCGTCGCGCTGACCGGCTCGCACCGCTTCGAGGACGTGGCGAAGGCCGACGTCTTCGCCGAGCGGATCCGCGAGGCCGCCCGGCTCGCCCGGCTCGCCCGTAGCGCATCGCCGCAGGTGCCCGCCGCCGCCCCGGCGCCCTCCGACGCCGCCCCCGCCGAGTTCTCGGCCGGTGAGCAACTCCTCGGCCAGCTGGAGCGGCTGGCCGCCCTGCGGGCCTCGGGTGCGCTCACCGAGGAGGAGTTCAGCCGGGCCAAGCAGCGCCTGCTCGGCTGAACCCGCCCGCCGTAGGTCCTGTCTTCGAACTCCCGCGGGCGCGAGTTCGAAGACGGGCCCTACGGCGCCGGCTGGAAGCTGTTGAACACGACGTCCCGGGCCGGCGCCTGAGCGGCCCACTGGGCGTCCGGGACGATCCAGTAGATCGAGTAGCCGTACTTGGCCGGAGTGCCGGTGACGAAGCCGCGGTTGAGGGAGTGCATCTTGGGCGTGCCGTTGGTCCACTCCCAGTCCGCCGCGTTGGTCCACTGCCGGTAGTTGATCGCCGACAGGTTCACCCGCTGGTAGTTGCTCACCTGCGAGCGCAGGTCGGGCTCGGCGTCCTGCCAGTCGGCGACGGCGCTCGAGTGCGGCGAGGTGCTCCACTCGATCCGCAGCTGGCTGCCGTCCGCGCTCTTGAAGATCCGCCGGTTGGGGTCCGACCCGGCCGGCTGCAGCCCGTCCGGCAGGAACACCGAGAAGCCGCTCGGGTCCTTGTACTCGTGGTACCCGGCCGGCGCCGCCCCGCCCGGGGCGGCCTGGGTCGGGGTCGGCGTCGAGGTCGGCGTCTGCGTGGGCGTGGACGCCGGGGTCTGGGTCGGGGTGCCGGCGGCCGGCGGCGGTGCGGCGGCCGAGGAGGCGGCCGTGGTGGCCGGCTCGGCGGCCGTCCCGGCGGGCGCGGGCTCGCCGGGCGGGGTCGCCGGCGTCTGACTCGGCGTGGCCTCGGTGGTCGTCGCCGCCGGCGAGGTGGCGCCCGCGCTGTGGGTGCTCCCGCCCTTCGCGCCGCTTCCCCCGCTGCCCACGGCCTTGACCACCGCGACCACCCCGGCGATCAGCAGCAGCACGACCACCACGGTCGCGATGGCCAGCCGCCGCCGGCCCGTGCGCGGGTTTGCCCCGGCCGCCTGGGTCGCGCCCATGGTCCACTCGCTGGTCACCGGCCGGATCGGCTCGGTCGCCGGAACGGGCTCGGGCTCAGCGGCGGGCTTGGCGACGGACTTGGCGACGGGCTCCGCCGCCGGCTCCTCGTCCCGAGCCCGGCTGCCCACCCGGACGGTCCCCAGCAGCCCGCCCACGGTCCGCTTGGGGGCGGGCTCCTCGGCCTTGGACTCGGCCTTGGACTCGGCCTCGGACTCGGCCTCGGCGGGCTCCGGCTCGGCGGCCGTCTGCTCGGCCTTCTTCCCGACCGCCTCCCCCACCTTCTCCACCGGCATCGCGTGCTCGGTGGTCGACTCGGCCTTCGCGGTCGCCTCGGCGACCACCCGCTTGAGCATCGAGCGGGTCTGCGAGGCGTCGAGTCGCTTCGCCGGGTCCTTCTCCAGCAGCCCCTCGATCACCGGCAGCAGCGGCCCGGCGTTCACCGGCGGGACCAGCTCCTCGGTCATCACCGCGGTCAGGGTGGCCAGCGCCGAGCCCCGGTCGTACGGCGGCCGGCCCTCGACCATCGCGTACAGCGTGCCGCCCAGCGACCACAGGTCGGCCGGCGGCCCGGGCTTCTGCCCGCGCGCCCGCTCCGGGGATATGTACGAGGGCGCGCCGACCAGCATGCCGGTGGAGGTGACCGAGGCGTCGCCCTCCACGCTGGCGATCCCGAAGTCGGTGAGCACGACCCGGCCGTCCTCGCCGATCAGCACGTTGGACGGCTTGACGTCCCGGTGCAGGATGCCCAGCGCGTGCGCCGCGATGAGCACGCCCAGCACGTCCAGCGCGATCTCCGCCGCCCGGCCGGGCGTCAGCGGCCCGTCCTCCCGGACCACGTCGGCCAGCGAGCGGGACTCGACCAGCTCCATGACGATCCACGGCCGGTCGTCCTCGTCGACGACGTCGAAGACGGTCACCGCCGAGTTGTGCCGGATCCGCGCGGTCGCCTTGGCCTCGCGCAACGTCCGGACGATCAGCCGGTGCTTCTCCTCCTCCTCGACGCTGGCGTTCATCCGCAGTTCCTTGACCGCGACGGTCCGGCCCAGCATCTCGTCCTCGGCGCGCCAGACGGTGCCCATGCCGCCGCGCCCGAGCACGCCGTTCAGCCGGTAGCGGCCGGCCAGGAGGCGGCCGGTGGAACCCTGCGCCTGGGTCATTCGGAACGTTCCCCCATGTGCTGCTGGCGGTGGTGGTGACGGCGCGTCGGCCCGGCCCGGGCCCGAACGCCCAAGCCTCCATCATCCCCTGTCCGGATGGCCCTCGACCACCCACCCCCCGTCCCAAGCCGGGACGAACCGGAACGGGTGCGGCGCTCCGTGCCCGATCTGTGATCGAAAACTCGCCAAGATCTGTCCGAACCGCTGCTACCGTTCGGCAGCTCATCGTCTTTTCCCGGGGGGACTCGACGCCCATGACCGCACCGGCACCGGGCACTGACGGCCCATCGATCCGGCCGCGCACCGCCCAGCACTACTCGGTCGCACCCCTCCTCGACACCCCCGACGGGTACGTCGCCCCCGGCATGCCCGGCATCCCCGTCACCGGCTACGACCCCGTCTCCCCCGCCGCCCCCGCGACCGCCCCACGCCGCCGCACCGCCCTCGCCCTCCCCCTCGCCCTGCTCGCCGCCCTGCTCGGCGGCCTGGCGTACGGCTTCGCCCCGCTGCGGGCCGCCGACAGCCTCGGCTGGCTGGCCATCGCCCAGGCCGGCCTGATCGCCCTCCCGCTCGGCCTCCTCGGTGGCCGGAACCGGTTACTCCCGGCCCTGGGCGCCCTGCTGTCGGCCGGCGCCCTGCTGCTCGGCCAACTCACCCAGCGGCTCCGCATCGTGCAGACCGACAGCCCCGGCCCGCACGGCCTCCTGCACGACACCCTCAGCACCTGGCACGCCGACCTGCGCCCCCTCGACGTGGCCTTCTACGCCATCGCCCTCATCGGCGGCTTCCTCCTCACCCGCCGCACCGCCGACCGCGGCTGACGCGGGCGCACCGAGCGAAGGCCGCGCGCCCGCGGTGCCCGACCCGCCGCCACACACCCGGGAGCCCGAACCCCCACACCCCGATCCGCCGACCCCGACCCGCCGACCCCGAAAAGCCCGGAAGGCCCCCACCCGGCGAACCGGGCAGGGGCCTTCGACACCGCGTCAGGGCACTGCTCAGCGGTGGTCGAGCGCCGGGTTGACGGTCACCTCGACCCGCTGGAACTCCTTCAGCTCCGTGTAGCCCGTGGTGGCCATCGCGCGGCGCAGCGCACCGAACAGGTTCATGGTGCCGTCCGGGGTGTGCGACGGACCGGTGAGGATCTCCTCGGTGGTGCCGACCGTGCCGAGGTCCACCCGCTTGCCGCGCGGCAGCTCCTCGTGGACGGCCTCCATGCCCCAGTGGAAGCCCTTGCCCGGGGCGTCGGTGGCGCGGGCCAGCGCGGCACCGATCATCACCGCGTCGGCGCCGCAGGCGACCGCCTTCGGGATGTCGCCGCTGTAGCCGACGCCGCCGTCCGCGATCACGTGCACGTAGCGGCCGCCGGACTCGTCCATGTAGTCGCGGCGCGCGGCCGCCACGTCGGCGACGGCGGTGGCCATCGGCACCTGGATGCCGAGCACGTTGCGGGTGGTGTGGGCGGCGCCGCCGCCGAAGCCGACCAGCACGCCGGCCGCACCGGTCCGCATCAGGTGCAGCGCGGCGGTGTAGGTGGCGCAGCCGCCGACGATCACCGGGACGTCCAGCTCGTAGATGAACTGCTTGAGGTTGAGCGGCTCGGCGGCGCTGGAGACGTGCTCGGCCGAGACGGTGGTGCCGCGGATGACGAAGACGTCGACACCGGCGTCCACGACGGCCTTGGAGAACTCGGCGGTGCGCTGGGGCGAGAGCGCGGCGGCGGTGACCACGCCGGAGTCGCGGACCTCCTGGATCCGCTGCTTGATCAGCTCGGCGCGGATCGGCGCGGAGTAGATCTCCTGCAGGCGGCGGGTCGCGACGGACTCGTCGGTGATCGAGGCGATCTCGTCCAGCAGCGGCTGCGGGTCCTCGTAGCGGGTCCAGAGGCCTTCCAGGTTCAGCACGCCCAGACCGCCCAGGCGGCCGATCTTGATGGCCTGCTCGGGCGAGACCACGCTGTCCATCGGGGCGGCCAGGAACGGCAGCTCGAAGCGGTAGGCGTCGATCTGCCAGGCGATCGAGACCTCCTTCGGGTCACGCGTACGGCGGCTGGGGACGACGGCGATGTCGTCGAAGGCGTACGCCCGGCGGCCGCGCTTGCCTCGCCCGATCTCGATCTCGGTCACTTCGAGCCCTTCTGGTTTGTTGCTCATGCCCGCCGGGTCACCCCGGCCGCCCCCAGTATCCCGTACCGGCTGTGACTCGCGCGCTCGCCTACCGGCCGCTCCGGCCCGGTGCCGACGGTCATCGCGCCGGTGCCCCTCGTTCCGGGGGCCTCCCCGATCGCCCTCCTTGCCCGCCGACGAGCAGGAGGGGCCCACCCTTTCGGATCGGCGCGGGCGCCCCGAGGGCCCGCAGCCCGGACACGCCGAGGGGCCCGCCGTCGCGGTACGACGGCGGGCCCCTCGGTGGTCCGGGCCGGCTCCCTCAGCCGGTCAGGCCGTTCAGCGGCTCGAGTAGTTCGGCGCCTCGACGGTCATCTGGATGTCGTGCGGGTGGCTCTCCTTGAGGCCCGCCGAGGTGATCCGGACGAAGCGGCCCTTGCTCTCCATCTCGGCGATGGTGCCGGCGCCGACGTAGCCCATGGTCTGGCGCAGGCCGCCGACCAGCTGGTGCAGCACGGCCGACAGCGGGCCGCGGTACTGCACCTGGCCCTCGATGCCTTCGGGGACGAGCTTGTCGTCCGAGGCCACCTCGGCCTGGAAGTAACGGTCCTTGGAGTAGGAGCGGCCCTGGCCGCGGGACTGCATGGCGCCCAGCGAGCCCATGCCGCGGTAGGACTTGAACTGCTTGCCGTTGATGAACAGCAGCTCGCCGGGGGACTCCTCGCAGCCGGCCAGCAGCGAGCCCAGCATCACGGTGTCGGCACCGGCGGCCAGCGCCTTGCCGATGTCGCCCGAGTACTGCAGGCCGCCGTCGCCGATGACCGGCACGCCGGCCGCCTGGCAGGCCTGGGCGGCCTCGTAGATGGCGGTGATCTGCGGGACGCCGATGCCGGCGACCACGCGGGTGGTGCAGATGGAGCCGGGGCCGACGCCGACCTTGACGCCGTCCACGCCGGCGTCGATCAGCGCCTGGGCGCCGTCGCGGGTGGCGACGTTGCCGCCGACCACGTCGACCTTGACGGCCGACTTGATCTTGGCGATCCAGGCCAGCGCGTTGTGGCTGTGGCCGTGCGAGGTGTCGACGACCAGGAAGTCCACGCCCGCCTCGACCAGGGCCTGGGCCCGGTCGAAGGCCTCGGCGCTGGCGCCGACCGCGGCACCGACCAGCAGACGGCCCTCGGCGTCCTTGGCGGCGTTCGGGTACTGCTCGGCCTTGACGAAGTCCTTGACGGTGATCAGGCCCTTGATCCGGCCCTCGTCGTCGACCAGCGGGAGCTTCTCGATCTTGTGGCGGCGCAGCAGCGCCATCGCGTCCACGCCGGAGATACCGACCTTGCCGGTGATCAGCGGCATCGGGGTCATGATCTCGCGGACCTGGCGGCTGCGGTCCGACTCGAAGGCCATGTCACGGTTGGTGACGATGCCCAGCAGCTTGCCGGACGGGTCGGCGATCGGCACCCCGGAGATGCGGAACTTGGCGCACAGCGCGTCGGCCTCGGCCAGCGTGGTGTCCGGGCCGACCGTGATCGGGTCGGTGACCATGCCGGACTCGGAGCGCTTCACCAGGTCGACCTGGTTGGCCTGGTCCTCGACCGACAGGTTGCGGTGCAGCACGCCGACGCCACCCTGGCGGGCCATCGCGATGGCCATCCGCGACTCGGTGACCTTGTCCATCGCCGCGGACAGCAGCGGGATGTTGACGCGGACGTTCCGGGAGACCCGCGAGGAGGTGTCGACCTCGTTCGGCAGCACCTCGGAGGCCCCGGGCAGCAGCAGGACGTCATCGAACGTGAGCCCGAGCATGGCGAACTTCTCGGGTACGCCTGCGGCGTTGTAAGACATTTGGGGGGTACCTTCCGTGGCCGGCCTAATCCGCTCACGCCCTGAGGGAGGGGGCGCGTTCATCGCTCACTCGCGCAGACCGCCGAAAGCCGGGTGGGTTCGGAGGAACCTCCAAGGGAACCCCGTGTGCACCCGCGAAACTTTGGCAACCTGCCCAGGCGCCGATACCCCATGGTACTGGCACCGCGAATGTGCCTCGTGTGCCCTTGACAACAACCCGCCCCCGTGGCTCATTCCACCTGGTCGAGGGCTCAGGACGATTCCTCGGCGAGCGCCCGCAGCCGGCTGAGCGCCCGGTGCTGGGCCACCCGGACGGCGCCGGGCGACATCCCGAGCACCTCACCGGTCTCCTCCGCCGACAGCCCGGCGGCCACCCGAAGCAGCACCAACTCACGCTGACGGGCCGGCAGGTTGGAGAGCAGCTCCTTGGCCCAGGCCGCGTCGCTGCTGAGCAGCGCCTGCTCCTCCGGGCCGAGCGCCTCGTCCGGCACCTCCGGCAGGTCGTCCTGCGGCACGACCGTCGAACCGGGCCCGCGCATCGCGGCCCGCTGCAGATCGGCGATCTTGTGCGCGGCGATCCCGTAGACGAAGGCCTCGAACGGCCGCCCCTGGTCCTTGTACCGGGGCAGCGCGCACAGCACCGCGACGCAGACCTCCTGGGCCACGTCGTCCACGTGGTGCCGGGCCCCGCCGGGCAGCCGGACCAGCTTGGCGCGGCAGTAGCGCAGCGCGAGCGGGTGGACGTAGGCGAGCAGGGCGTCGATGGCCGGGCCCTCGCCGCGGACGGCGGCCGCGACCAGTTCGCCCACCAGGGGCGAGCCGCCCGTACCGAGCACCGGCGGGCGGCCCGGTCCGGCCCCGGCATCGGGGCCACCGGAATCGGCGTACGACGGATCGTGGCCCGGGCCCGAGGGCTGGGCCTCACCCGGGTCCGCCTGGCCGGCCGCACCGGCGACGTCGTCGCGCATCGGTCCATGGTGCCTGGTCGATCGGGAAAACGCGGCACCGCGTCCGGAGTTGTGCACCGGAACGTTATGCGCTGTGGCACCGCGCGGTGTGCCGCGCCTCACCGGCCCCTCCTGCACCGTCCCGCCTCCCGCCCCGCCGCCGTAGGTGGTTCCGTCCGTCGCGCCGTCCGCCGAGTGTCCTGCGGCTGCGTGGTTCGCCGCAGTGCCTGTCCGCTGGTCCCCGAGGTGCTCCACTCCTCCATGGTGCAACCTCGGGACCGTAACGTCACACGCCCGTGCGGCTCCCGCTCCGGGAATCGATGGCGGCGCGCCTGGGCCGACGGCGCCGCCGGTGGTCAGCGGACCAGGCCCCAGCGGAAGCCCAGCGCCACCGCGTGCGCGCGGTCGGAGGCCCCGAGCTTCTTGAACAGCCGTCGGGCGTGGGTCTTGACGGTGTCCTCGGACAGGAACAGCTCCCGGCCGATCTCGGCGTTGCTGCGTCCGTGGCTCATGCCCTCCAGCACCTGGATCTCACGCGCCGTCAAGGTCGGCGCCGCGCCCATGTCGGGACTGCGCAGCCGGCGCGGGGCGAGCCGCCAGGTCGGGTCGGCGAGGGCTTGGGTGACGGTGGCCCGCAGCTCGGCGCGCGAGGCGTCCTTGTGCAGGTACCCGCGGGCACCGGCGGCCACCGCCAGGGCGACACCGTCGAGGTCCTCGGCGACGGTGAGCATGATGATCCGGGCGCCCGGGTCGGCGGACAGCAGCCGCCGGACCGTCTCGACCCCGCCGAGACCGGGCATCCGGACGTCCATCAGGACGAGATCGGACCGGTCGGCGACCCAGCGGCGCAGGACCTCCTCCCCGTTCGTCGCGGTGGTGACCCGGTCCACACCGGGTACGGTCGCGACGGCGCGGCGAAGCGCCTCGCGGGCGAGCGGGGAATCGTCGCAAACGAGAACGGAAGTCATGACCGTCGTCCTCCGCAGCTGATCCGCGTCACGTTGAGCCTCCTGGCTGGTACGAACCTCTCCGACACGGCCGATCGGCGACGGACTTCGTCCTGATCGCCCCGACTTGCCCGCGATCGTTCCCGACGTCCGGCGCCCGCTAACCGCCTCCGCACTTCCAACGACCGTCACTCGAATGAGTTACGGCCCCCGGGCCATCCCCACCACTGTACGTGGCCAACCCATTACCGATCAGCCGCATCGCGGTGCACACGCCGCACTTTTGCGCAGCTCGCGCGCGGTCGGCGTACGACCCGCACACCGGTGCGGCGTGTCGCGCGCCCGTCGGCCACCCGATTGCCGCACCCGCGCCCGCCAAAAGCCCTTGCCCGGTTTGCCCGTTTTTATAGCTTTCTCATGGTCATTGACTGTTGTGCCAGTGTGTGGGTGACTTGTCCATGGAGTTGCCTTAAGTCATATTTCCAGGTGTCCATACCAGCGCGGGACGCCCCGCCGGGCACCGCTCGGCAGCAGCCCGCCGAGCACGCCCGGCCGACGGCCGACCGCTTCCGAAGGGAATGAGCCATGGCAGATTTCTCCCGCCTCCCGGGTCCCAACGCGGACCTCTGGGACTGGCAGCTCTCGGCAGCCTGTCGTGGCGTGGACAGCTCGCTCTTCTTCCACCCCGAGGGCGAGCGCGGCGCGGCGCGCAGTTCGCGCGAGGCCAGCGCCAAGGAGGTCTGCATGCGCTGCCCGGTGATCGCCGAGTGCGCCGCGCACGCCCTGGCGGTCCGCGAACCGTACGGCGTCTGGGGCGGGATGACGGAGGACGAGCGCGAGGAGATGCTGGGCCGCTCGCGGCACCGCCTTGTGGAGGTCCCGCTGACCCCGCCGGCGGTCGCGCAGCACTAGACCCGCCTCGACGGCACGCCGTGAAGAAACGTTTCTTCGCGGCGCCTCAGGCTGCTCACATCCGGTATCGGACAGGCGGTAGCCCCGCCACCGACCGTCAGCGGTCGGCGGCCGCGCTCGCCAGGCGCTCCAGCATCAGCGCGACGGCCGGCACCTCGGCCAGGTCCGGCAGGGTCAGCGCCACCACCCGGCGCACCGCCGGCACCCCGGAGGCCGTCCGCACCGGCACCGTCGACACACCGTCAGGACGCACCGACTCCAGCGCCAGCCGGGGCAGCACCGCCACCCCCAGCCCGGCCGCCACCAGGCCGACCACCGCCGGGTAGTCGTCGGTCGCGAAGTCGATCCGGGGCTCGAAGCCCGCCCCGGCGCACAGCTCCACCAGGTGCCCCCGGCACTGCGGGCAGCCGGCGATCCACTGCTCCCCCGCCAACTCGGCCAGCTCCACCGGCCTGCCCCGCCCTGCCAGCGGGTGGGTGGCGGGCAGCAGGCCCACCAGCGGGTCGTCCAGCAGCGGGGTGACCACCAGGTCGGACCAGTCGGTGCCGGCCGACAACTGCTGCGCCTCCAGGTTCGCCTCGGCCCGCGCCTCGCGCGGGGTACCGTGCGCGGGGGCCGGCAGCGCGACGGCGCCCTCGGACTGCGGGTAGCGGAAGGCCAGCGCGATCTCGCACTCCCCGCCGCGCAGCATCGCCAGCGACTCCGGCGGCTCCGCCTCGACCAGCGACACGCGCACCCCCGGATGGCTGTCCCGCAGCCGGGCGACGCCGGGCGGCACCAGGGTGGAACTCGCGGTCGGGAAGGACACCAGCCGCACCCGCCCGGCCCGCAGCCCGGCGATCGCGGCCACCTCCTCCTCGGCGGCGGAGAGCCCGGCCAGGATCCCGGTGGCATGCTTGAGCAGGACCCGCCCGGCCTCACTGAGCTGCATCCCGCGGCCCGAACGGACCACCAGCGGGGTGTCGACCGACTTCTCCAAGGCCTTCATCTGCTGGCTGATGGCAGGCTGCGTACACCCCAGCTCGCGGGCGGCGGCGGAGAAGGAGCCGGTGCGGGCGACCGCACGCAGGACGCGCAGATGGCGGGCCTCGATCATGCCTCAGTTATAAGGCAATCTTTGCATTCTGCAAAATTCTACTGATAGTTGAAGCCTGGAGCACCCTCCCCGAGCTGCGCCCCGGAGGCGGGCGGGCGAATCCCCGCCCCGAGCCGAAGGGGCGCGCCGGTGCCGAAAGGGAGAAGCGACCAGCGAGGCACGAGCGCCGGAGCGCCGACCGTCGGCACCGGGTCCCAGCGCCCCGGAGGCGAGCGGGCGAATTACAGCCGGAGGCCCGGCCCGCCTCCCCGAGGGAGCGGACCGGGCCTCCGGTCAGGAGTTGCGGCTGTCGCGCCGGGGCCTCAGTGCGAGTGGCCGTGGCCGTGCGAGTGGCCGTGACCGTTGTCGGCCTCCTCCTCCTTCTTCTCCACCACGAGGGTCTCGGTGGTGAGCAGCAGGGAGGCGATCGAGGCGGCGTTCTCCAGGGCGGAGCGGGTGACCTTGACCGGGTCGATGACGCCGGCCTTCACCAGGTCGCCGTACTCGCCGGTGGCGGCGTTGTAGCCCTGGCCGATCTCCAGCTCGGAGACCTTGGAGGTGATGACGTAGCCCTCCAGGCCGGCGTTCTGGGCGATCCAGCGCAGCGGCTCGTGCAGCGCCTTGCGGACCACGGCGACACCGGTGGCCTCGTCACCCGACAGGCCCAGGCCGTCGTTCAGCACCTTGGCGGCGTGGACCAGGGAGGCGCCACCACCGGCGACGATGCCCTCCTCGACCGCGGCGCGGGTCGCCGAGATGGCGTCCTCCAGGCGGTGCTTGCGCTCCTTCAGCTCCACCTCGGTGGCGGCGCCGACCTTGATGACGCAGACGCCGCCGGCCAGCTTGGCCAGGCGCTCCTGCAGCTTCTCGCGGTCCCAGTCGGAGTCGGTCGCGGCGATCTCGCCCTTGATCTGGGCGACACGGCCGGCCACGGCCTCGGCGTCACCGGCACCGTCGACGACCGTGGTCTCGTCCTTGGTGATGGTCACGCGGCGGGCGGTGCCCAGCACGTCCAGGCCGACCTGGTCGAGCTTGAGGCCGATCTCCTCGGAGATGACCTGGCCACCGGTCAGGACGGCCAGGTCGCCGAGGATCGCCTTGCGGCGGTCGCCGAAGCCCGGGGCCTTGACGGCGACGGCGTTGAAGGTGCCGCGGATCTTGTTCACGACCAGGGTCGACAGCGCCTCGCCGTCGACGTCCTCGGCGATGATCAGCAGCGGCTTGGAGGCACCGCCCTGCAGGATCTTCTCCAGCAGCGGCAGCAGCTCCTGGATCGAGGAGATCTTGCCCTGGTTGATCAGGATGTACGGGTCCTCCAGGACCGCCTCCTGCCGCTCCGCGTCGGTGACGAAGTACGGCGACAGGTAGCCCTTGTCGAACTGCATGCCCTCGGTGAAGTCCAGCTCCACGCCGAAGGTGTTCGACTCCTCGACGGTGATGACACCGTCCTTGCCGACCTTGTCGATCGCCTCGGCGATCAGCTCGCCGACCTGGATGTCCTGGGCGGAGAGGGACGCGACGGCGGCGACGTCGTCCTTGCCCTCGATCTCGCGGGCCACCGAGAGCAGGTGCTCGGAGACGGCGGCGACGGCCTTGTCGATGCCCTTCTTCAGGGCGGCCGGACCGGCACCGGCGGCGACGTTGCGCAGACCCTCGTTGACCAGGGCCTGGGCCAGCACGGTGGCGGTGGTGGTGCCGTCACCCGCGACGTCGTTGGTCTTGGTGGCGACCTCCTTGACGAGCTGCGCGCCAAGGTTCTCGTACGGGTCGTCCAGCTCGACCTCGCGGGCGATGGTGACACCGTCGTTGGTGATGGTCGGGGCGCCGAACTTCTTGTCGATGACGACGTTGCGGCCCTTGGGGCCGATGGTCACCTTGACGGTGTCGGCCAGCTTGTTGACACCGCGCTCCAGCGAGCGGCGGGCGTCCTCGTCGAACTGCAGGATCTTCGCCATGTTCCCTATTCCCTCGGGGCTGCGGCCGACCCACCGGCCGCCGAACAACGTGAACCAACAACCGCGCCCCGGGCCACTGTCACGAAGGACACGGATCCGGGGCGGGTCGGGACGTCTTACTTCTCGATGATCGCGAGAACGTCGCGGGCGGAGAGCACCAGGTACTCCTCGCCCTGGTACTTCACCTCGGTGCCGCCGTACTTCGAGTACAGGACGATGTCACCGACGGCGACGTCGAGCGGCAGACGCTGGCCGTCCTCGAAGCGGCCCGGGCCGACGGCCAGGACGACGCCCTCCTGGGGCTTCTCCTTGGCGGTGTCCGGGATAACCAGGCCGGAGGCCGTGGTGGTCTCGGCGTCGAGCGGCTGGACCACAATGCGGTCCTCGAGCGGCTTGATGGCAACCTTGCTGCTGGTGGTCACGTCCGAGCTCCCCTTCGGAGATTACGGGGCTTTCTAACGGATAGGGGCGAACGCGCGAGCCTGCCGTCGCGGGGGTCAGACACGCGTCTTCGCGTTAGCACTCCCCCAGTGGGGAGTGCCAAGGACGACCATAGGCCGGTGTTAGCACTCCGTCAACCAGAGTGCCAACGGCGCGCCCGGAACCCTCGCATTACGGATGAGTAGTCGTACTCATGTGCGGGCGACGCCCCCTCGGACAGACTCCTGCCATGACCGACACCCCGGTACGCATCGGCCCGTCCAACGCCAAGGATGCCGCGCTCGCGCTTCTCCTGCTGCCGTTGCTGACGGCCCTTCCGCTCATCGCCTTCTGGCTCGGCGGAGCGATCGCCGACGCCGCCGGCTCCGACACGGGCGGCGACGTCCTGTACGGCGCGCTCTCCGCGGTGGTCATCGGCTACGGAGTGCCCGTCACCGCCGTCCTGCGCAGCCACCGGAGAGGCTACGAGCTCCTGCCGCTCGCCGCCGGGGTCGCGCCCTTCATGCTGCCCGTGCTGCTGTGCCTGGGGGTGTTCCGATGAGCGTGCCGCTGATCCGGGATCCCCTGCGCCCGCGTGTCCACTGGCTGACGGACCTGCTGCTGGCCCTGGTCGTGACCGTCGCACTGGTTCCGGTGCTGATCGTCGGCTGCCTCGTGACCTTCCTGATCGCGATGTCGCTGCACGCGTCCAGGCCGGTCGGCACCCTGATCCTCATCGCGGTCACGCTCCCGGTGCCCGTGTGGATCATCCGGACCAGTCGGCGGATCGGGTACCGGATCGTCCCGGTCGTCACCGGGGCGGCCCTATTCGTCGTCACGCTGTCGGGCCTGCCCGGCGTCCACCTCCTCTGACCGGTCAGAATGGGCCCGTGGACACCGAGAACCTCCAGCCCCTGCTGACCCCCGAGGGCCAGGCCCTGCTCGCCGAGTTGCGCGAGTTCACGCCCGAGGAGGAGCTGGCGCTCGCCACCCGGCTGCGGCGGGAGCATCCGGCGGAGCTGGTGTCGGCGGCGTTCGGGCAGGCGCGGTTGCGGCAGCGGGCGCGGGCGAAGTTCGGGGCGGACGCGGACCTGATGTACTTCACGCCCAACGGGGTCGAGCAGTCCACCCGGCGCAGTGTGGCCGAGTGGCGGGCGCGCCGGTTCGCCGAATTGGGGGTACGGAGGCTGGCGGACCTGTGCTGCGGCATCGGCGGGGACGTGCTGGCGCTGGCCCGGGCGGGGATCGAGGTGCTGGCGGTGGACAAGGACCCGGCGGCCTGCGCCGCGACCGCGGCCAACGCCGCCGCGCTGGGCCTGTCCGAGCTGGTCGAGGTGCGCTGCGCGGACGTCGCCGAGGTGGACGTCACCGGCTACGACGCGGTGTTCACCGACCCTGCCCGCCGGACCTCGCGCGGCCGGGTGTTCGACCCCGAGGCGTACGCCCCGCCGCTGTCCTGGGCGATCGAGGCCGGGCGGCGGACCCCGATCGGCGCGCTGAAGGTGGCACCGGGCATCCCGCACGAGGCCGTCCCGGCGGACGCCGAGGCCGAGTGGGTCTCCGACCACGGGGACGTCAAGGAGGCGGTGCTCTGGTTCGGCACCAAGGCGGCCCGCCCTCACCGCGCCACCCTGCTGCCGCAGGGCGCCAGCCTGGCCGGCGGCGACCTGCCCGACCCGCCGGCCGGACCGGTCGGGCGGTACCTGTACGAGCCGGACGGCGCGGTGATCCGGGCCCACCTGGTGGCCGAGGTGGCCGAGCGGGTCGGCGGCCGGCTGATCGACCCGAAGATCGCCTACCTGACCTCGGACGAGCTGGTCGCCACCCCGTACGCGCACGCCTTCGAGCTCACCGACGTGCTGCCCTTCCACATCAAGAAGCTGAAGGCGCTGCTGCGCGAGCGTCAGGTCGGCACGGTGGTGATCAAGAAGCGCGGGATGGCGATCACCCCGGAGGAGCTGCGCCGTCAGCTCAAGCCCTCCGGGCCGAACACCGTCACGGTGATCCTCAGCCGCACCGACCACGGACCGCTGATGATGCTCGGGCAGCCGGTCTGAGCGGTCACGACGCCGGCGCCTGGATGTAGTCGTCCAGCCGGGCCACCGAGAAGCCCTGCTCCTG
The DNA here is from genome assembly GCF_040609455.1 of Kitasatospora sp. NPDC004669. Taxonomy (NCBI): domain Bacteria; kingdom Bacillati; phylum Actinomycetota; class Actinomycetes; order Kitasatosporales; family Streptomycetaceae; genus Kitasatospora; species Kitasatospora sp. NPDC004669. Next base: position 101,950 of record NZ_JBEXKB010000004.1, on the reverse strand, counting down.
GATCCGGGCCAGCAGGTCGGCGAACATCTGGGTCATCGTGGCGCCCTTGAGCTCCTTGGGGCCGCGGAAGTGCGCCAGGATGATGTCGCCGGGCTTCAGCTTCTTGTCGGCGGCCTGGTACTGCATGTCGTGGATCTGCATCGACTCGCGCCAGAGCACGATCGCGCGCGGGCCGCACTGCTGCACCGAGGTGTTGAGCATCGGGGTGTTGGCGCCGTCGCCGAACGGCGGGCGGAACAGCAGCGGGGCGGTGCCGTACTGCTGGGTGAGCGCGGCCTGGTCGTCGCAGATCTCGGCCTTCTGCTTGTCCGCCGGGAGCTTGCTCATCACCGGGTGGGTGACGGTGTGGTTCTGGATGTGGTTGCCGAGCGCCTGGAGCGGCTTGAAGTAGCCGTAGTCGTTCTTGACGATGTCCTTGGTCAGGAACATCGTGATCGGCACCTTGAGGTCGGTCAGCATCTCGACGAACTTCGGGTCCTTCTCGGCGCCGTCGTCGAGGGTGATGAAGACGACCTTGTCGCTCGTCTTCACGTCGCTGATCACCGGTACGGTGCCGGTGCGTTCGAGCTTGATCGGCTTGTCGGCGGGCGGCGCGGGGGCCGGGGCGAGCGGCTTGAGGTTCCACTTCGCCCAGGCCGCGGCGTCGCCCGCGGCCGGGGCCGCGCCCGGCGTGGTGGCCGCGGCGGTCGGCGCGGCGCCGCCGCCGGACGGCTGGGACGCGGCCGCGGCGGTCTTCGGCGCGGCACCGCCGCCGTCCCCGTTGTCGCCGCACGCGGTGGCGAAGGCCAGCAGAGCCAGCGCCCCCGCCGCGTACGTCCTGGTCCTGCTCCGCCCGTCCCTGTTCACCGCACCGCGCTCCCGATCCCGTCCGGCTTTCTCTCAGCTATGCACGGTAGCGGGCACGGCGGCGGTTCCCGATCACCGTCTACTCGACGTACTCGCTGGTGAAGGACCAGCGGTGCACCGGGCGGCCGAGCAGCTCGGCCGGCGGGTCGGCGACCGGTACCGGATCGCCGCTCCACCAGGTGATCAGCAGCACCCGCTCGCCCGGGGCGGAGAGCAGCTCAAGGCGCTCCAGGCCGGCCGCGCCGCGGACCGCGGGCAGCGCGGACTCCCGCACCCAGGCGACGAGTTCGTCGCCCCGGTGGTCCGCCGCCCGGGCCTCCCACATCGCGGCGACGGTCATGCCGCGCCACCGCCGAGGGCGTCGTAGGCCTGGCCGTGGAAGTCGCCGTGCCCGATGTCCGCAGCAGGGACGTGGACGTCGGTGACGGGCAGCGAGGAGTCGGCCGACAGGTCGAAGGCGGAAGGCGCGCGGTCGCGCCACACCATCTCGGCGCCCAGCGCGGCCACCATCGCGCCGTTGTCGGTGCACAGGCCCGGCCGGGGCACCCGCAGTCGGATGCCGGCCCGGTCACAGCGCTGCTGGGCCATCTCGCGCAGCCGGGAGTTGGCCGCGACGCCGCCGCCGATCATCAGGTGGTCGACGCCGTTGTCCCTGCACGCCTTGACGGCCTTGCGGGTGAGCACGTCGGTGACCGCCTCCTGGAAGGAGGCCGCCACGTCGGCGATCGGCACCTCCTCGCCGGCCCGGCGCTTGGCCTCCACCCAGCGGGCGACGGCGGTCTTCAGGCCGGAGAAGGAGAAGTCGTACTCCGGGTCGTTCCTGCCGCTCAGGCCGCGCGGGAAGTTGATCGCCTTGGGGTCGCCCTCGCGGGCCGTCCGGTCGACGATCGGGCCGCCGGGGAAGCCCAGGCCGAGCACCCGGGCGACCTTGTCGAAGGCCTCGCCGGCCGCGTCGTCGATGGTCGCGCCGAGCGGGCGGACGTCGCTGGTGATGTCCTCGCTGAGCAGCAGCGAGGAGTGCCCGCCGGAGACCAGCAGGGCCATCGTCGGCGAGGGCAGCCGGCCGTGCTCCAGCTGGTCGACGCAGATGTGCGAGGCGAGGTGGTTGACCCCGTACAGCGGCTTGTCCAGCGCCCAGGCGTACGCCTTCGCGGCGCTGACGCCGACCAGCAGCGCGCCGGCCAGGCCGGGGCCGGCGGTGACGGCGATGCCGTCCAAGTCGCTCGCCTTGATCCCGGCGGTGTCCAGGGCGCGTTGGATGGTCGGGACCATCGCCTCCAGGTGGGCGCGGCTGGCGATCTCCGGGACGACGCCGCCGAAGCGGGCGTGGTCGTTGACGCTGGAGGCGACCGCGTCGGCCAGCAGCGTGGTGCCGCGCACGATGCCGACGCCGGTCTCGTCGCAGGAGGTCTCGATGCCGAGGACGAGCGGTTCGTCAGCCATGGCGGGTGTCCTCAATGTCCTTCGGATCAGTGCTGTCAGTGCTCGGGTGGTCGAGGCGCATCACCAGCGCGTCGACGTTGGCGGGCTGGTAGTAGCCGCGCCGGATGCCCACCGGTTCGAAGCCGTGGCGCTCGTACAGCCGCTGGGCGCGCGGGTTGTCCACCCGTACCTCCAGCAGCAGTTCGGCGCAGCCGCGCCGGGCGGCCTCGTGGATCAGGTCGGTGAGCAGTGCCGCGCCGAGGCCGGCGCCCTGGTGGCGCTCGTCGACGGCGATGGTCTGGACGTCGCCCTCGCCGGCGATCTCCATCAGTCCGGCGTAGCCGACGATGGCGCCGTCCCCGGTGGCGGCGACGGTGTAGTGGCGGGTGCCGCCGGGGTGGGCCTCGGCGAGTTCGGACCAGTACATCCCGTGGGACCAGGCGTCCTCGGGGAAGAGCCTGAGTTCCAGTTCCATCACCGGCTCGATGTCCCACCAGCGCATCGGGCGCAGGGTGGTGCCGTGGTTCACGCCGGGAGCACCGCCTTGCCCCCTAGAACGGTCTTGTAGGCGGCGGGCACCTGGGCGTCCGGGCGGCGCAGGTACAGCGGGAGGTTCGGCAGCAGCTCCCGCCCGGCGGCCAGCTCGGCGGCGGCGAAGCCGGCGAGGGCGCCGGCCGAGACGTGCTCGGGGCCGTGGGCGCCGGGGAAGGCGTCGGGGTAGAGCAGCGCGCCGGCGCCCACCGAGCGGGCCCGGGGCGTCAGCTCGGCCGGGCGGTCCACGCCGGGGCCCTCGGTGCGGCGGCCCTCGGCGTCGTAGGAGGCCCAGTAGACCTCCTTGCGGCGGGCGTCGGTGGCCACCGTGAACGGCTGCCCGGTCAAGCCCTCGGCGCGGGCCTGGAAGGCGATCGCGTCCAGGGTGCAGACGCCGTGCACCGGCAGCCCGAGCGCGTGGCCGAGCGCGGCGGCGGTCACCAGGCCGACCCGCAGGCCGGTGTACGGGCCCGGGCCGACGCCGACGGCGATGCCGGTGAGCTGGTGCTTGTCCACCCCGGCAGCCCGCAGGACCTGGTCGATCGCGGGCAGCAGCAGTTCACCGTGGCGTCGGGCGTCGACCTGGTGGGTCTCGGCGAGGACGGCCGTGCCGTCGTGGACGGCGGCGGTGACGGCGGGGGTAGCGGTGTCGAACGCGAGCAGCAGCACGGGTCAAGGTTAGACCGACGTTGAGCCGACCAGACGATCGAGCTGGTGTCCCCATCCGGAACACACGTGCTGGGCGCTGCCGACCGGCCGGGGGGACCTGGCACGATTAGGGCGGTACGTACAGAGGACGGCGGCGGGAGCGGCACGTGGCGAAGATGGGTCCTGGAGTGGTGGTCACGGGGTTGACCCTGGGGGCCCTGGCGGTGGTGAGCCTGCTGGCCTTCCAGGCCAACGGCGCGCAGGACCGCGCGAGCGGCGCCCGTCCCACCACCGCGGCGACATCGACCGGGCCGGCCGCCTCGGCGACGCCGAGCGCCTCGGCCACCCCGACCGCCCCGGCACTGCCGGCCAGCTCGGGCAGCGGCACGCGGATCGTCTACTCGGTGGGCAGCCACTACGTCTGGTTGATCGACCCGAAGAAGAACCCGCAGGTCGCGGCCACTTTTCTGGTCACCCCGGGCACGGTCGAGCCGACGCCGGGCAGCTACTCGGTGTACAGCCGCACCCCGGTCGGCACCGGTACCGACGGCCGACAGATCGAGCACGTGGTGCGCTTCGCGCAGCAGAACGGCGTGGTGTTCGGCTTCAGCTCGGCGATGGACGGCGCGACGCCGACCGCCGACCCGAAGACCAAGACCGGCGGCATCCGCAGCGGCCGCGCCGAGGGGCAGCTGCTCTGGGACTTCGCGCCGAACGGCACCAAGGTGGTCGTGGTCGCCTGAGCCGGGCGTCAGGCAGCCCGGGGTGTCTTTGCCTCGGGCTCCTCGGCCTGCCGCGGCTGCGGTTCGGGCGGGGTGGACACCGCCTCGGCGGCCGCGCAGGCGGCCAGCAGCGCCCGCATCGGCGCTCCCGGAGCGCGGCGGGCGGACTCTCCGGTCCCGGTGCCGCGCGGGGCGCGCTCCGGGGCGGGGGTGGGGCTCGACATGGCGCCTCCCTAGTTAGGCAGACCTAACCGCAGCACCCATCCCACCACGCCCGGCGCCCCGCCCGCAACACCATGCCGACAGGCTGTCGGCAAAACGGGGGACGGCCGGGGCCCGCCCACGAACACCCCGCGGGGGGCGAAGACCGGACCTTCAGGCGAGCTTCTCCAGCTCCACACCCGCCCAGCGCTCCCCGATGCCGGTCAGCACCACCCGGCGCGGGTCGTGGTCCTCCCCGGCGGTGTCGCCGATCGCCCGCTCGATCCGTACCTCCAGCCGGTCCTCGGACAGCCGCTCGACCTTGCCCTCGCCCCACTCGACCACGATCACCGAGTCCGGCAGCGAGACGTCCAGGTCGAGGTCCTCCATCTCGTCCAGGTTCCCGCCCAGCCGGTACGCGTCCACGTGCACCAGGGCCGGGCCGCCGACCAGCGAGGGGTGCACCCGGGCGATCACGAAGGTCGGCGAGGTCACCGCCCCGCGGACCTGCAGCCCCTCCCCCAGGCCCCGGGTCAGCGTGGTCTTCCCCGCCCCCAGCTCGCCGGAGAGCAACACCAGGTCACCCGGCCGCAGCAGCGCGGCCAGCTCCCGGCCGAGCCGGCCCATCCGCTCCGGAGTGGGGACGGTGAGAGTGGCGTGCGAGCCCATGCGCGTGTCTTGCCCTTCGATCCGTAGCGGCGCGCCGACCACCGGCCGCCACCGCTACCGTGCCACATCGCCGCACCCCGGCGCGGCGGGCGGGGGGGTCAGGCGGGGTCGGCGACCGGGTTCGGCTCCGGTTCCCGGGGCCGCTCGCTGGCGAGCTCCAGGACGGCCGCCGGCAGCGGCGCGGCACCGGCGAACCCGGCGGCCCGGCACAGCAGCCGCGCCAGCTCGTGGTCGACCAGCCCGGGGCGCTCCAGCAGCACCAGGTGCCCGGCGTCCTCGACCAGCACCAGCTCGGCGCCGGGCAACCGTTCGGCCATCGCCTCGCTGTGGGTCGCGGGCGTCAGCAGGTCCTTCGTCCCGGCCAGCACCAGGGCCGGCAGGCCGCGCAGGGCGTTCAGCGCCTCGTACTTCTCGTGCGCGCCGAACACCGGGTAGAACTCGGCGACCACGTCGATCGGGGTGGCGTCCAGCAGCTGCTCGACGAAGCGCACCACACCGGGGTCGACGTCCTTTCCGCCGAAGGAGAACCTCCGGTAGAAGACGGAGGCCACGTCCGAGCCGACCCGCCTGGTCGCCTCCACCAGCTCCACCTGACGGCCCAGCAGCCGTATCACGCCGGGCGCGACCTTCTTGAACAGCTTGGCGCCGACCCTGGGCAGGCCGAGGCTCACCTCGTCCCAGTCCCCCGCCAGGGTGCCGACCAGTGCGACCCCGGCGACGCGGTCGCGGAACAGCTCCGGGTGCAGGTCGGCCAGCGCCATCACCGCCATGCCGCCCATCGAGTGGCCCACCAGCACCAGCGGTCCGGTCGGCGCGACGGCGTCCAGCACCGCCTTGAGGTCGCCGCCCAGCTGGTCGATGCCGGCCGGCTCGCCGGCCAGGTACGAGCGGGAGCGCTCGGAGCGGCCGTGGCTGCGCTGGTCCCAGAAGACCAGCCGCATGCCCTCGCGCAGCGCGGCGCGCTGGAAGTGCCAGCTGTCCTGGTTGAGGCAGTAGCCGTGGCAGAACACCACGGTCAGCGGCTCGGGGCTGTCACTCGCCCACTCGCCTCCGGGGCGCTCGGACCCGGTGTCGACGGTCGTCGCTCCGATGCCCTCGTTCCTCGGGCCGCCTCGCTCGCCCTCCTTGCCCGCCGACGGGCAGGAGGGGCCCACCCTTTCGACGCCGGCGCGCCCCTTCGGCTCGGGGCGGAGCCCGTCCGGCTCGGCCCAGCCGGTGCCGTCCAGCTCCACGTACAGCTCGGTGCCGTCCGGCGCGGCCACCGTGAGCGGGCGCCCGCGCAGCGAGCCGTACGGGGCGGCCGCGTCCAGCTCGGCGCGCGCCCGGTGGCGCATCGCCCGGCCGACCGTCAGCCGCTCGATCGCCACGCCCGCGGCCGCGCCGGCCGCCAGCACGCCGACGGAGATCCCGATCACCCCGGCCCGGCTCACCCCGGTGGCCGCGCCGGCCGCCTTGGCCACCGCGGCGACCGGGGTGCGCTCGGCCGGCGTGTCGGTCATGCCGACAGGCCCTCGGCGTGGCTGCCGCCCAGGTAGCGGCGGGGCACCCGGGCGCCGATCCGGGTGACGATCTCGTACGAGATGGAGCCGCAGGCGCGGGCCCAGTCCTCGGCGGTCGGCTCGCCGTGCTCGCCGTTGCCGAACAGCAGCACCTCGTCACCGATCCCGGGGGTGTCGCCGCCCAGGTCCACCACGAACTGGTCCATCGCGACCCGGCCGGCCACCGTGCGCCACTTGCCGCCGATCTGCACCGGGCCGGTGCCGCTGGCGTGGCGCGGGATGCCGTCGCCGTAGCCGACCGGGACCAGCCCCAGGGTGGTCGGGCCGGGCGTCACGTAGTGGTGGCCGTAGCTGACCCCGTGCCCGCCGGGGACGTGCTTGACCAGCGCCAGCCGGGCGGTCAGCGTCATCACCGGGCGCAGGCCGAAGTCGGCCGGGGAGCCCACCTCGGGCACCGGCGACAGCCCGTACGCGGCCAGGCCGGTGCGGACCAGGTCGAAGTGCGACTGCGGCAGCAGCAGGGTGGCCGGGGAGTTCGCCAGGTGCCGCACCTCGGGGCGCAGCCCGGCGGCCTCGGCGTGCGCCAGCGCGGCGTGGTAGGAGTCCAGCTGGGCCTGGATCGACGGGTGGCCGGGCTCGTCGGCGGCGGCGAAGTGCGACCAGATGCCGATGACCTTCAGCAGTCCCTCGGCCTCGGCGCGCCGGGCGTTCGCCACCAGCTGCGGCCAGTCGTGCGGCTGGCAGCCGTTGCGGCCCAGTCCGGTGTCGGCCTTCAGGTGGACCCGCGCCGGGATGCCGGTCTCCCGGACGGCCGACAGCAGCTCGTCCAGCGCCCACTGGCCGCTGACCGAGATGTCCAGGTCCGCGCGCAGCGCCTCGCGCCACGGCCCGCCGGGCGTCCACAGCCAGCACAGGATGCGGGCGTGCTCCGGACGGATGCCACCGGCCCGCAGCGCCAGCGCCTCGTCGGGCGTCGCGCAGCCGAGCCAGCCGACGCCGTTCGCGACCGCCTCCCGGGCGCACTCGAGCGCGCCGTGGCCGTAGGCGTCCGCCTTGACCGCGAGCATCACGGCAGAGCCGCCGACGCGCTCGCGCAGCGCGGCGAGGTTGCCGCGCAGGGCGGCGAGATCGATGGTCGCCTCGGCCCGTACGCCGTCGGTGAGGGTGGCTGTGCCGGTCGTGTTCGCAGTTGTCATCAGGGTCAGTCTCCCAGACGTCCCGGAGTCCTCGCCGAACGGCCCATCGGCGCGGCGGTCGGCACCGGGGCACCGGGCACCCCGTCGACCTGCGGCGGACGGCTCGTCCGCCCTGTCTGGGACGCCTGGAACGGATGGTCCGGTTCCGATCGGACTGTAGGGCCCGTCTTCGAACTCCCGCCTGCGGGAGACGGGCCCTACCCCTGACGCACCGCCCGCCAGACCGTCGGGAGCGCCTGGGCGACGCCCGTCGCGGTCACCGGCGCCCCCGGGTCACCCGCCGCCGCACGGCCCGCCAGGCCGTGCAGATAGGCGGCCACCGAGGCGGCGTCCAGCGGCGACAGGCCCGAGGCGAGCAGCGAACCGGCCAAACCGGACAGCACGTCCCCGCTGCCCGCGGTGGCCAGCCAGGAGGTACCGGTGGGGTTGACCCGGACGGCCCCGCCCGGATCGGCCACCACGGTGGTGGAGCCCTTCAGCAGCACGGTGGCCCGGTAGGCGGCCGCCAGCCGCCGGGCGGTGGCCAGCCGGGTGGCGGCCAGGTCCCCGGCGGCGGGCGGCGCGGTGCCCTCGACGCCCGCGAGCAGCCGGGCGGCCTCGCCGGTGTGCGGGGTGAGCAGGGTCGGCGCGGTACGGCCGGCCAGCGCCTCGGGGCCGAGCCGGCCCAGCTCGGTCAGCCCGTCCGCGTCCACCAGCACCGGGACGTCACCCGCCAGCGCCTCGGCCAGCGCCTGCCGCGCCCCCTCGCCGCCGCCCGGCCCGACCACCCAGGCCTGCACCCGCCCGGCCCCGGCCGGTCCGCCTTCGGTGACCAGCGTCTCCGGGAAACGCCGGACCACCTCCTCGGCCGCCGTGCCGACGTACCGGACGGCGCCCGCGCCGCCCCGCAGCGCCCCGGCGACCGCCAGCAGCGCCGCCCCCGGGTACGTCGCCGAGCCGGCCGCCACCCCGACCACGCCGCGCCGGTACTTGTCGCTCTCCGCGCCCGGCAGCGGCAGCAGCGCCGCCACGTCCGCGTGCTGCAGGGCCGTCACGTCCGGCTCCGGCAGCTCCAGCCCGATGTCCACCAGTTGCACCGCGCCCGCGTACGAGGCCCCGGGGTCGATCAGCAGCCCGGGCTTGTACGTGCCGAAGCAGACCGTGACGTCCGCGCGCAGCGCCGCCCCCGGCACCTCGCCGGTGTCCGCCTCGACCCCGCTGGGCAGGTCCACCGCCACCACCGTGCCGCGTCGTTCGGCCCGCGCGTACGGCTCCGCCTCGGGGCGCAGCCCGCCACGGCCGCCGATGCCGACGATCCCGTCCAGCACCAGGTCCGCGCGCGAGAAGTCGGCCAGGCCGACTTCCCGCTCCGCCGTCACCCGTCCGCCGTAAGCGCGCAACGCGGCCAGCCCGCCCCGGTGGGCCTTCTGCGGCGCGAGCAGCACCGCCGTCACCCGCGCCCCGCGCCGGGCCAGCGCGGCCCCGGCGTACAGGGCGTCACCCCCGTTGTCCCCGCTGCCCGCCAGCACCACCACCCGGCTGCCGTACACCCGCCCGCGACACCGCGTCAGCAGCCGCGCGCAGGTCGCCGCCAGCCCGGCCGCCGCCCGCTGCATCAACGTCCCCTCCGGCAACCGCGCCATCAGCGCGGCCTCGGCGGCCCGGACGACTTCCACCCGATGGGCGTGACGCATGGCAGGACTCCTTCGGCGGTCGGCTACCGCCGACGCTATCCCGCACCGAACACAACGGCGCCCCTGCGGCAGGACGCAGCCGCCGCAGGGACGCCGTGAGAGGCCGAGCGGTTACTCGACGGTGACCGACTTCGCCAGGTTGCGCGGCTGGTCGACCTCGTGGCCCTTGGCCGTGGCGAGCTCGCAGGCGAAAACCTGGAGCGGGACGGTGGAGACCAGCGGCTGCAGCAGGGTCGGGGTCACCGGGATGCGGATCAGGTGGTCCGCGTACGGGACGACCGCCTCGTCGCCCTCCTCGGCGATCACGATGGTGCGGGCGCCGCGGGCCCGGATCTCCTGGATGTTGGAGACGATCTTGTCGTGCAGGATCGAGCGCCCGCGCGGCGAGGGCACGACCACCACGACCGGCAGCCCCTCCTCGATCAGCGCGATCGGCCCGTGCTTGAGCTCGCCCGCCGCGAAGCCCTCGGCGTGCATGTAGGCGAGCTCCTTGAGCTTGAGCGCGCCCTCCAGGGCCACCGGGAAGCCGACGTGGCGGCCGAGGAACAGCACCGAGCGGGCGTCGGCCAGCGAGCGGGCCAGCTCGCGCACCGGCTCCATGGTCTCCAGGACCTGCTCGACCTGCTTCGGCGCGTCGCCGAGCTCCTTGATGACGGCGAAGATCTCGTCGCCCCACTTGGTGCCGCGCACCTGGCCCAGGTACAGGGCGACCAGGTAGCAGGCGACCAGCTGGGTCAGGAACGCCTTGGTGGACGCGACCGCGACCTCCGGGCCGGCGTGAGTGTACAGCACCGCGTCCGACTCGCGCGGGATGGTGGAGCCGTTGGTGTTGCAGATCGCCAACACCTTGGCGCCCTGCTCCCGGGCGTGCCGCAGGGCCATCAGGGTGTCCATGGTCTCGCCGGACTGCGAGATGGCGATGACCAGCGTGCCCGGGCCCATGATCGGGTCGCGGTAGCGGAACTCCGAGGCGACCTCGACCTCGCAGGGGATGCGGGTCCAGTGCTCGATCGCGTACTTGGCGATCATGCCCGCGTGGAACGCGGTGCCGCAGGCGACGATGACGACCTTGTCCACCGAGCGCAGGTCCGCGTCGGAGATGCGCAGCTCGTCCAGGGTCAGCCGGCCGTCGGTGCCGATGCGGCCCAGCAGGGTGTCCGCGACGGCCTTCGGCTGCTCGGCGATCTCCTTGAGCATGAAGTAGTCGTAGCCGCCCTTCTCGGCGGCGGAGGCGTCCCAGTCGACGTGGTACTCGCGCACCTCGGCCGGGGTGCCGTCGAAGTTGGTCACCGTCACGGCCTCGTGACGCAGCTCGACGACCTGGTCCTGGCCCAGCTCGATCGCCTCACGGGTGTGCGCGATGAACGCGGCGACGTCCGAGGCGAGGAAGTTCTCGCCCTCTCCGCGGCCCACCACCAGCGGCGAGTTGCGGCGGGCGCCGACCACCACGCCGGGCGCGTCCGCGTGCACGGCGACCAGGGTGAAGGCGCCGTCCAGACGGCGGCAGACCACGCGCATGGCCTCGGCGAGGTCGCCCTCGTACGCCTCACCCAGCAGGTGGGCGACGACCTCGGTGTCGGTCTCGGACCGGAGGGTGTGGCCGCGCTCGGCGATCTCGGCGCGCAGCTGGGCGAAGTTCTCGATGATGCCGTTGTGGACCACGGCCACCCGGCGGTCGTCGTCCAGGTGGGGGTGGGCATTGGCGTCCGTCGGGCCGCCGTGGGTGGCCCAGCGGGTGTGGCCGATGCCGGTGGTGCCGCCGGGCAGAGGGGACTCGGCGAGTGACTTCTCCAGGTTGCCGAGCTTTCCGGCACGCTTGTCCGTGACCAGACTCCACTGCCCCTCGGAGTCCTGCGTCTGCACCGCGACACCGGCCGAGTCGTAGCCCCGGTACTCCAGCCGCCGCAGACCGGCGATTACTACGTCGAGGGCGGACTGCGCGCCCACGTATCCAACAATTCCGCACATGCGTGCCAGCATAAGGGCGGTTCTGCGGCCGTATGCCCGCCGCGGGCCAACGCTGCGTGACCGACACCACAGCCACCGTGAACACCGCTACGGCTCACAATGGAGCATGTGCTGACCGAACTCTGTACGCGGGGCGCCGCCACGCCCGGCCCGTCGCCGTCCCCTTACGTGGACCTCAGCCGGGCCGAGTGGAGCGCGCTGCGCGAGCGTACGCCGCTGCCGCTGACCGCCGAGGAGGTGGAGCAGCTGCGCGGCCTCGGCACAGCGCTCGACCTGGACGAGGTCCGCGACGTCTACCTGCCGCTGTCCCGGTTGCTGAACCTGTACATCCACGCCACGCACGAGCTGCGCGGCGCGCTGGGCACCTTCCTGGACACCCCGGACACCGAGCGCACCCGCACCCCGTTCATCATCGGCGTGGCCGGCTCGGTCGCGGTGGGCAAGTCCACCACCGCCCGCCTGCTGCAGGCCCTGCTGGCCCGCTGGCCCGAGCACCCCCGGGTCGAACTGGTCACCACCGACGGCTTCCTGCTGCCCAACGCCGAGCTGCGCCGCCGCGGCCTGATGGCCCGTAAGGGCTTCCCGGAGTCGTACGACCGCCGGGCCCTGATGCGCTTCGTCGCGGACGTCAAGGCGGGCAAGGAGCGGGTCACCGCGCCGGTGTACTCGCACCTGGTGTACGACATCGTGCCGGACCAGCGGCTGACCGTGGAGCGCCCGGACATCCTGATCGTCGAGGGCCTGAACGTGCTCCAGCCGGCCCTGCCCGGCACCGACGGCCGCACCCGCCTCGCGGTGGCCGACTACTTCGACTTCTCGATCTACGTCGACGCCCGTACCGACGACATCGAGCACTGGTACCTGGACCGCTTCCGCAAGCTGCGGCAGACCGCCTTCCAGGACCCGAACTCCTACTTCCGCCGCTTCACCGAGGTGCCGGAGGAGGAGGCGATGGAGTACGGCCGCCAGGTCTGGCGCACCATCAACAAGCCCAACCTGCTGGAGAACGTGCTGCCCACTCGCGGCCGGGCCACCCTGATCCTGCAGAAGGGCCAGGACCACAAGGTCCGCCGGGCGCTGCTGCGCAAGCTCTGACACACTCCGGAAACGACTCCAGGCCCCCACTGGTCCAGTGGGGGCCTTCGCCGTACCGGGGGCTCAGCCCAGGTGGGTGCGCACCGCCTCGGCCAACCGCTGCGCGACCGCCTCGGCCTGCGCCGGGTCGGCGGCCTCGACCATGACCCGGACCAGCGGCTCGGTGCCGGACGAGCGCAGCAGCACCCGGCCGGTGGAGCCCAGCTCGGCCTCGGCCGCGGCGACCGCCCCGGTCAGCTCGACGCTGGTCTTCACCCGGCTCTTGTCGACGCCCTTGACGTTGATCAGCACCTGCGGCAGACGGGTCATCACGGCGGCCAGGTCGGCCAGCGGCTGCTTGGTGGCGGCCAGTCGGGCGCCCAGCATCAGGCCGGTCAGGGTGCCGTCACCGGTGGTGGCGTGGTCCAGCAGGATGACGTGGCCGGACTGCTCGCCGCCCAGCGCGAAGCCGTGCTCCTTCATCGCCTCCAGCACGTAGCGGTCGCCGACCGCGGTCTCCACCAGGTCGATGCCCTCGCGCTCCATCGCCAGCTTGAAGCCGAGGTTGGACATCACGGTGGCCACCGCGGTGTTGCGGCGCAGGGTGCCGGCCTCCTTCATGGCGACGGCGAGGATGGCGATGATCTGGTCGCCGTCCACCTCGTTGCCCTCGGCGTCGGCGGCCAGGCAGCGGTCGGCGTCGCCGTCCAGGGCGATACCGAGGTCGGCCCGGTGCTCCTTCATGGCGACGCGCAGCCGGTCCAGGTGGGTCGAGCCGACACCGTCGTTGATGTTGAGGCCGGTGGGCTCGGCCCCCAGGGTGTGGACGACCTCGGCGCCGGCCCGGGCGAAGGCCTCGGGGGCGACGTACGCGGCCGCGCCGTGGGCGCCGTCGATGACGACCTTGATGCCGTCCAGGCGGTTGGGCAGCACGCCGATCAGGTGGGCGACGTACTTGTCGAAGCCCTCGGTGTACTCCCGCACCCGGCCGACGGCCGCGCCGGTGGGACGGTTCCAGTCCTCGCCGCCGACCGTGTGCTTGCGGTAGTGCGCCTCGATCGCGTCCTCGATCCGGTCGTCCAGCTTGTGGCCGCCGCGGGCGAGGAACTTGATGCCGTTGTCCGGCATGGCGTTGTGGCTGGCGGACAGCATCACGCCGAAGTCGGCGCCGAGCGCGCCGGTGAGGTAGGCCACGGCCGGGGTGGGCAGGACACCGACCCGCAGGACGTCGACGCCGGAGCTCGCCAGACCGGCGATGACGGCGGCCTCCAGGAACTCGCCCGAGGCACGCGGGTCACGGCCGACGACCGCCACCGGCCGGTGACCGTCGAAGGCGCCGGCCTCGCCGAGCACATGCGCGGCCGCGACCGACAGGCCGAGCGCCAGCTCCGCCGTCAGGCCCTCGTTCGCCACCCCGCGTACGCCGTCCGTACCGAAGAGTCGTCCCACTGTCCCGTCCTCCATCACCATGCTCGGAACCCACCGATGATCCCGGCCGCCGCACGTTAGCCGGGGAACACGTCGCCCCGGAGTACGCGAGGTACTCCGGGGCGACGGTTTGCGCAACCAGGGGGTGCGCCGCCAGGGCGGACCGCACCCCCGGGGCGCGACTAGCGCTTGCTGTACTGCGGCGCCTTGCGGGCCTTCTTCAGACCGGCCTTCTTGCGCTCGACGGCGCGGGCGTCACGGGTCAGGAAGCCGGCCTTCTTGAGGGCGCCGCGGTTGTTGTCCACGTCGGCCTCGTTCAGGGCACGGGCGACGCCGAGGCGCAGCGCGTAGGCCTGGCCGGAGACGCCGCCACCGCTGATGCGGGCGACGACGTCGTAACGGCCGTCCAGCTCGAGGAGCTTGAAGGGCTCGTTCACGGTCTGCTGGTGCACCTTGTTGGGGAAGTAGCCCTCAAGGGTGCGACCGTTGATCTTCCACTGGCCGGTGCCGGGGACGATGCGCACGCGGGCGATCGCCTCCTTGCGACGGCCGAGGCCGGCGCCGGGGACGGCCTCGCCGAAGCGGCCGGCCAGGGACTCGGAGGTGTAGGTCTCCTCGGAGGTGTACTCGCCCTCGACGACGGTCTCGTCGAAGTCGACCTCAAGGGTTTCAGTGGTCTCGGCCACGGTGTTCCTCAGCTCTTTTCAGTGATGGGGGGCTTGGTGGCCGGAATTACTGCGCGACCTGGGTGATCTCGAACGGCACCGGCTGCTGGGCAGCGTGGGGGTGCTGGTCGCCCGAGTAGACCTTCAGCTTCGAGAGCATCTGACGACCCAGGCTGTTCTTGGGGATCATGCCCTTGATGGCCTTCTCGACGGCCTTCTCCGGGTTCTTGTCCAGGAGGTCGTCGTAGCGCACCGAGCGCAGACCGCCCGGGAAGCCCGAGTGGCGGTAGGCCATCTTCTGGGTCTTCTTGTTACCGGACAGGTGCACCTTGTCGGCGTTGATGATGATGACGAAGTCACCAGTGTCAACGTGCGGCGCGTAGATCGCCTTGTGCTTGCCCCGGAGGAGGTTGGCGGCCTGGGAAGCCAGGCGGCCGAGCACGACGTCGGTCGCGTCGATGACGTGCCACTGACGCTGGACGTCGCCGGGCTTGGGGCTGTACGTACGCACGGTCGTAGCCTTCGCTTTTCAGTGAGTGAGTCCTGACAGGAGCACCCGGACGGAAGAGCAGCCTGGCCAACCTTGGACGCAATTCAAGGGGGACCGCTGGTCGTCGACCTGATGTCTCCGGCGTACCGACCTCTCACGTGAGATAGAGCGAGCCAATACGCACATCAAGCGTCCAGGTTACCGGGCGGGCGGGGAGGGGTCAAAAATCGCCTGCCGCCCACCCCGTCATCACTCAGCGTTCGCGCTCCACCCGGGTGACGTCCCACACCGGTTCGGGCGACTCGTACACCCGCCCGTCCGCGCCGAACACCAGGAAGCGGTCGAAGGTCTTGGCGAACCAGCGGTCGTGGGTGACGCACAGCACCGTGCCGTCGAAGGCCTCCAGCCCGGCCTGCAGCGCCTCGGCGCTCTCCAGGTCCAGGTTGTCGGTCGGCTCGTCGAGCAACAGGGCCGTCACGCCGGAGAGTTCGAGCTTGAGGATCATCAGTCGGGCCTGCTGACCACCGGACAGCGACTCGAACTTCTGCTCCTCCTGGCGGTCCAGCTCGTACCGGCGCAGCGCGCCCATCGCGGCGCCGCGGCTGAGCGCGTGCTCCTCCTCGATGATCGAGCGGACGGTCCGGCCGAACAGCTCCGGATGGGCGTGGGTCTGCCGGAAGTGGCCGGGCACCACCCGGGCGCCGAGCTTCCAGTCACCCGTGTGCGCCACGGTCCCGTCGCCGGCCAGCAGCCGCAGGAAGTGCGACTTGCCGGAGCCGTTGGAGCCGAGCACCGCGACCCGCTCGCCGTAGAAGACCTCCAGGTCGAAGGGCTTCATCAGACCGGTGAGCTCCAGCCGCTCCATGGTGAAGGCGCGCACGCCGGTGCGCCCGCCCTTGAGCCGCATGGTGATGGTCTGCTCGCGCGGCGGCGCCTCCGGCGGGCCGGCGTCCTCGAACTTCTTCAGCCTGGTCTGGGCGGCGGCGTAGCGGGAGGCCATCTCGTGGCTGACGGCGGCGGCCTGACGCAGGGTGACGACCAGCTTCTTGAGCTTGGCGTGCTCCTCGTCCCAGCGGCGGCGCAGCTCCTCGAAGCGCTCGAAGCGGGCCTTGCGGGCCTCGTGGAAGGTGTCGAAGCCGCCGCCGTGCACCCAGACGCTGCTGCCGGCCGCGCCGGACTCGACACTGATGATCTTGTCGGCGGTGCGGGAGAGCAGTTCGCGGTCGTGCGAGATGAACAGGACGGTCTTGGAGGTGGCCTTGATGGCCTCCTCCAGCCAGCGCTTGGCCGGTACGTCCAGGTAGTTGTCGGGCTCGTCGAGCAGCAGCACCTCGTCCGGGCCGCGCAGCAGCGCCTCCAGCACCAGCCGCTTCTGCTCACCGCCGGAGAGGGTGTTCAGGCCGCGCCACTGGGACTTGTCGAAGGGCATGCCGAGGGCCGCCATGGTGCAGACGTCCCAGTCGGTCTCGTAGTCGTAGCCGCCGACGTCCGCCCAGTCGGAGAGCGCCTGGGCGTAGGACATCTGCGTCTTCTCGTCGTCCTGGGCGATCATCGCCAGCTCTGCGGCGTCCACCGCGCGGGCGGCCTCGGCGATCCGCTCGGGGGCCACCGAGACCAGCAGGTCGCGCACCGAGGCGTCGGCCGCCAGCGCGCCCGGGGCGGACTGCCGGTCCTCGCGGCCGGTGGTGCCGACGAACTGGCGCATCACGCCGAGCCCGCCGCTGATCGTCACGGTGCCGCCGTGCGGCTGGACGTCCCCCGCGATCATGCGCAGCAGCGTCGTCTTGCCGGCGCCGTTGGCCCCGACCAGGGCGACCGCGGCGCCCTCGCCGACCCGGAAGGACGCGTCGTCGAACAGCACCCGCCCGTCCGGCAGGTAGTACTCCAGGTGCGAAATCTCGACGTGTCCCATGGGAGCGATTGTCCCAAGCGGACGCCCCCGGCCAAAACGGATTACCCGGCGGCGGGCTGCCCGGGCAGGGTCCGCATCCGCCTGGCCTGGCGGTTGCGCTCGGCGAGCTGGTCGTCCGGCGGGTAGCCGACCTCCTCGAGGGTGAGCCCGTACGGCCGGATCACGTTGACGGCCGAGTTGCGCACTCCGCCGGCCAGCACCTCGCCGGGGAACTCCACCGGCCGGTGCCCGTCGCCGACCAGCAGCATCGCGCCGACCAGCGCCCGGACCATGTTGTGGCAGAAGGCGTCGGCCCGGACGGTGGCGACCGCCAGCGAGCCCTCCTGGGCGGCGTAGGTGTCCACCGGGACGCGGTCCCAGTGCAGCTCCAGCAGGGTGCGGATGGTGGTGGCGCCCTCGCGCTTCTTGCAGTACGCGGCGAAGTCGTGCTCGCCGAGCAGCAGCTTCGCGGCCGCGTTCATCTTCTCCAGGTCCAGCGGCCGGTCGTGCCAGAGCACGTGCCCGCGCAGCAGCGGGTCCACCCCGCCGGGGTGGTCGGCGACCCGGTACGCGTACCGGCGCCAGATCGCCGAGAAGCGCGCGTCGAACCCGGCCGGCGCCTCGCCGACCCGGTAGATCCGGACGTCCCCGGGCAGCCGCCCGGCCAACCGGCGCAGCAGCTTCTCCCGGTGCGCCTCCCACAGCTCGGCCGGCAGGTCGACGTGGGCGACCTGGCCGCGGGCGTGCACCCCGGCGTCGGTGCGGCCGGCCACGGTGAGCGGGAAGAGCTCCTGGCTGCGGGTGACGATCTGCAGCGCGCTCTCGATCTCCTCCTGGACCGTCCGGCGGCCGCCCTTCTGGCGGGCCCAGCCGGAGAACTCGGCGCCGTGGTAGGCGAGGTCGAGCCGGACCCGGACGTACCCGTCGGCCGGGCCGTCCTTCACCGGCGGCTGCTCGGCGCAATCACTGACCACTGCTTCTCTTCTCCCAGGGACCTCGAAGACAAGGAACGGGCCCGCTCCCCCATCGCTGGGAAAGCGGGCCCGCGGCACACCTAGAGGTGTCAGGCCTGCTCGGCCTCGGCGGCCTCGTCAGCCTTGCTGGCCTCATCAGCCTTGGGGGCCTCGACCTTGGCCTCCTCGGCCTCCTTGACGGCGCGCTTGGTGGCGGCCTCGGCCTCGCCGACGGCGGTCTGCGCGACGGTCAGCGCCTCGACCAGCTCGATCACGGCCATCGGGGCGTTGTCGCCACGACGGGGACCGATCTTGGTGATGCGGGTGTAGCCACCCGGGCGGTTCTCGTAGCGCGGCGCGATCTCGGTGAAGAGGGTGTGCAGCACGGCGATGTCGGTGATCGTCTTGCGAACCAGGCGACGGTTGTGGATGTCGCCCTTCTTCGCCTTGGTGATCAGCTTCTCCGCCAGCGGGCGCATCCGACGGGCCTTGGCCTCGGTCGTGGTGATGCGGCCGTACTGGAACAGCTCCCGGCACAGACCGGCGAGCAGCAGCGGCTCGTGGTGCGGGCCGCCGCCGAGGCGGGCACCCTTGGTGGGACGCGGCATGGATTACTCCTCGAATCTCCGACTGCGGCCGTACCAGGTACCGCAGCGGGCGTACGGGCACTGTGCCCGTACGGCTTTCATGACGACGGGGGCGGCTCCGTGGAACCGCCCCCGCGGCCAAATCTCTTAGTACTGCTCGGTCTCGGCGAAGTGCGAGTCGTCGAGGTCGTCGGCGCCGAAGGCGTCGGCGGCAGCGGTCGGGTCGAACCCGGGCGGGCTGTCCTTGAGGGCCAGGCCCATACCGGCCAGCTTCGCCTTGACCTCGTCGATCGACTTCGCGCCGAAGTTGCGGATGTCGAGCAGGTCGGCCTCGGAGCGGGCGACGAGCTCACCCACGGTGTGGATGCCCTCGCGCTTGAGGCAGTTGTAGGAGCGGACGGTGAGCTCCAGCTCCTCGATCGGCAGCGCCAGGTCGGCGGCCAGGGCGGCGTCCGTCGGGGACGGGCCCATGTCGATGCCCTCGGCGTCGATGTTCAGCTCGCGGGCGAGGCCGAACAGCTCCACCAGGGTCTTGCCGGCCGAGGCCATGGCGTCGCGCGGACGCATGGCGGGCTTGGTCTCGACGTCGACGATCAGCTTGTCGAAGTCGGTCCGCTGCTCGACACGAGTGGCCTCGACCTTGTAGGTGACCTTCAGCACCGGGCTGTAGATCGAGTCGACCGGGATGCGGCCGATCTCCTGGCCGGAGGCCTTGTTCTGGACGGCGGAGACGTAGCCGCGACCGCGCTCGACGGTCAGCTCCATCTCCAGCTTGCCCTTGCCGTTCAGCGTGGCGAGGACCAGCTCGGGGTTGTGCACCTCGACACCCGCCGGCGGGGCGATGTCGGCGGCGGTGACGACACCCGGGCCCTGCTTGCGCAGGTACATCACGACCGGCTCGTCGTGCTCCGAGGAGACGACCAGCTGCTTGATGTTGAGGATGAGGTCGGTCACGTCCTCCTTGACGCCCGGCACGGTGGTGAACTCGTGCAGGACGCCGTCGATGCGGATGCTGGTGACAGCGGCACCCGGGATCGACGACAGGAGCGTGCGGCGCAGGGAGTTGCCGAGGGTGTAGCCGAAGCCCGGCTCCAGCGGCTCGATCACGAACCGCGAGCGGAACTCGTCGACGACCTCTTCGGTCAGCGAGGGACGCTGAGCGATAAGCATGGGGAGGTTCCTCCAGTTGTCTTCGGCACCCACTATTTGATGCCGACAGGACCAAGCGTACGGGGTCCCGCAAGCAGTGACGGTTCACTACGTGGGACCCCGTACGAGGTTTACAGCAGAGACTGCGTGCCCGAAGGCGCTGCGTCAGACGCGGCGGCGCTTCGGCGGACGGCAGCCGTTGTGCGGGGTGGGGGTGACGTCCTGGATCGAGCCGACCTCCAGGCCGGTGGCCTGGAGCGAACGGATCGCGGTCTCGCGGCCGGAGCCCGGACCCTTCACGAAGACGTCAACCTTGCGCATGCCGTGCTCCTGCGCGCGACGGGCAGCGGCCTCGGCGGCCATCTGCGCGGCGAACGGGGTGGACTTGCGCGAGCCCTTGAAGCCGACGTGGCCGGCGGAGGCCCAGGAGATCACGTTGCCCGCGGGGTCGGTGATCGAAACGATGGTGTTGTTGAACGTGCTCTTGATGTGCGCGTGGCCGTGAGCGACGTTCTTCTTTTCCTTGCGGCGGATCTTCTTCGCGCCGGCAGCCTGACGACCCTTGGGGGGCATAAGTCTGTTCTCCTACTGAGGTGGTCGGTCCGCTGACCCGCGGGCCGGAGGGATGTCCGGTTACGGGACGGACTACTTCTTGCCCGGCTTCTTCTTGCCGGCGATCGCGCGACGCGGGCCCTTGCGGGTACGCGCGTTGGTGTGGGTGCGCTGGCCACGGACCGGCAGGCCACGGCGGTGACGCAGACCCTCGTAGCAGCCGATCTCGACCTTGCGGCGGATGTCGGCGGCCACCTCGCGGCGGAGGTCACCCTCGACCGTGAAGTTGGCGTCGATGTACTGGCTCAGCTTGACCAGGTCGTCCTCGGAGATGTCGCGAACGCGGACATCCGGGTTGACACCGGTCTCGGCGAGGGTCTGCTGGGCGCGGGTACGGCCGATGCCGTACACGTAGGTGAGGGCGATCTCGATCCGCTTCTCACGGGGGAGATCAACGCCAGCGAGGCGTGCCATTCAAGGCTCCTGTGGTTCTTCAGAGGTCTTGCGTGCTACCTACTCCGGACACCTCACGGTCCTGCGGACGGTGAGTGGGGAGCCCCGGCCTCTGACCGGGGGCGGCAGTCCGTCCGTTCCGGGACGGATCGGGTAGCCCGCTTATGACGTTTTCGCGTCGCGCGAAGTACTACGAGAAATGCTGGGGAGAGATCAGCCCTGGCGCTGCTTGTGGCGCAGGTTGTCGCAGATCACCATGACCCGGCCGTGACGGCGGATCACCTTGCACTTGTCGCAGATCTTCTTGACGCTCGGCTTGACCTTCATGTTCAGGTTCTCCGGGTCTAGATCTGACGTTCTTACTTATAGCGGTAGACGATCCGGCCGCGCGTGAGGTCGTAGGGGCTGAGCTCCACGACGACCCGGTCGTCCGGCAGGATGCGGATGTAGTGCATGCGCATCTTGCCACTGATGTGCGCGAGGACCTTGTGACCGTTCTGCAGCTCGACCTTGAACATCGCGTTCGGAAGAGACTCGATCACGGTGCCCTCGATCTCAATGGCGCCTTGCTTCTTAGCCATGAACTGCGAGATCCACCTTCCGGGACCGGCTACCGTATGCGGAACGCTCGTGCGAACCTGGGTTCACCCCACCCCCGAGGGGAAGAGGGCGTGCTGAAGCACGCTACGAGTGAGCCGACGGTCCATCCTACGCCAGCGCGTCCGATGGGCCAAAACCGGGACCCGGAAGGCGGTACACGTCACACCCGTACGTCAGATCCCGGTGGAGACGACCAGCGGCTCCACGTGGGCGGTGCAGGCCGAGCAGCGGCGGGCGGCCACGGGGATCTCGGTCAGGCATTCGGGGCAGGGGCGCTTCGGGGCCTTCGGCTTCTTCGGCAGGTAACGCTCGGTGGCCTTGGTGATCGGCAGCACCACGCAGAAGTACAGCACCGCGGCGGTCATGACGAACGCGATCAGCACGTTCAGGAACTGGCCGTACGGGAACGTGACCCCGGCGACGGTCGCCTTGTACGAGCTGAAGTCGCCGGCCGCGCCGACCACCACACCGACCAGCGGGGTGAGGAAGGCGGACACGAAGCCGGTCACCACGGCGGTGAACGCGGCACCGATGACCACACCGACCGCCATGTCGACGACGTTGCCGCGCATCATGAAGTCGCGGAATCCCTTGAGCACGTGCTCTCTCCTGCATCGATCGAAGGCCGGCCGAGCCGCATTGTGCCACTGCCGACCCTTAAAAAATAGGACAAAGCCCCGGAGGTCCAAACCTCCAGGGCTCTGATCCCTTGTCAGGAGCGGCGGTCGGGCGCCGCGGCGACTACGCCAGCGGGTCCGGAGCCGCGGTGATGCCCAGCTTGGCGAGCCCGGCCTTGCCGCCGTCGAAGGCGGTCAGCACCAGCGGGCCCTGCTCGGTGACGGCCACCGAGTGCTCCCAGTGCGAGGCCCAGGTGCCGTCGTTGGTGACGACCGTCCACTCGTCGTCCAGCACGGCGGTGTGCGGGGTGCCCAGCGAGACCATCGGCTCGATCGCCAGCACGGTGCCGGGGATCAGCTTCGGGCCCTTGCCGCGGCCGCGCTCGACGTAGTTCAGCACGTGCGGCTCCATGTGCATCGCGGTGCCGATGCCGTGGCCGCCGTAGCCCTCGGTGATGCCCCACTTGCCCTTGGGCGGCAGCGGCTGGCGGCGGATGTAGCCCTCGATCGCCTTGGAGACGTCGACCAGGCGGTTGTTCTTCTTCATCTGGGCGATGCCGGCCCACATCGAGCCCTCGGTCACCCGGCTCAGCATCTCGACCTCGGGGCGGACCTCGCCGACCGCGACGGTGATCGCCGAGTCGCCGTGCCAGCCGTCCAGAATGGCGCCGCAGTCGATCGAGATGACGTCGCCCTCCTGCAGCACCCGCTCGCCCGGGATGCCGTGGACGACCTCGTTGTTCACCGAGGCGCAGATCACGCCGGGGAACCACAGGCCGCCGTGGTGGGCGCGGAAGTTCGAGGTGGCGCCGTGGTCGGTGATGACCTTGTCGGCGATGTCGTTGAGCTCCTGGGTCGTCACCCCAGGAGCGACCGCCTCACGGCAGGCCTTGAGCGCCTCGGCGACGACCAGCCCGGCCGCTCGCATCTTCGCGATCTGCTCGGGGGTCTTGATCTCCACCATCAGGTCACGCCTTCCAAGTCCGGATTACCACTGCCTACCACCGTACGACGCCGAAACGGCCGGGCCGCCCGCTCCACGGGCGCCCCGGCCGTACACGCGTACTCCGCTGAGGAACTCAGCCGTTCTGCTTCAGCGCCTCGATCGCGCGCTGGGTGACCTCGTCCACCTTGCCGAGGGCCGGGATGGTCACCAGGAGGTCCTGCTCCTTGTAGTAGCCGATGATCGGCTCGGTCTTGGAGTGGTACTCCTCCAGCCGGACCCGCACGGCCTCCTCGGTGTCGTCCGAGCGCTGGTACAGGTCGCCGCCGCACTCGTCGCAGACGCCCTCGACCTTCGGCGGGTTGTAGACCACGTGGAAGACGTGGGTGTCGTGCTTGCGGCACAGGCGACGGCCCGCGATCCGCTTGACGACCTCGTCCTCGGGGACCTCCAGGTCCAGCACACCGTCCAGCTTGATGCCCTGCTCGGCGAGGAACTCGTCCAGCGCCTCGGCCTGGCCCAGGTTGCGCGGGAAGCCGTCCAGCAGGAAGCCGTTCGCGGCGTCCTCCTGGAGCATCCGGTCCTTGGCCATCCCGATGGTCACCTCGTCCGGGACCAGACGGCCGCTGTCGATGTACGACTTCGCCTCGAGCCCCAGCGGGGTGCCCTGGCTGATGTTCGTACGGAACAGGTTGCCGGTGGAGATGTGGGGGATGGACAGGGTCGCGGCGAGCAAGTGCGCCTGAGTACCCTTCCCGGCCCCGGGAGGTCCGACGAGGACGATACGCATCAGCGGAGGAACCCTTCGTAATTGCGCTGCTGGAGCTGGCTCTCGATCTGCTTCACAGTTTCGAGTCCGACGCCGACGACGATGAGAACGCTGGTGCCGCCGAACGGGAAGTTGGTCTGCTGTCCGAAGGCGACCAGGGCGATCATCGGGATCAACGCGATCAGGCCCAGGTAGAGCGAACCCGGCCACGTGATTCGGGTCAGCACGTAGTTCAGGTACTCGGCCGTCGGCCGGCCGGCCCGGATGCCCGGGATGAAGCCACCATACTTCTTCATATTGTCGGCAACTTCTTCGGGGTTGAAGGAGATGGCGACGTAGAAGAAGGCGAAGAAGACGATCAGCAGGAAGTAGGTGGCCATGTAGATCGGGTGGTCACCCTTGACGAAGTTCTGCTTGATCCACACCGCCCAGCCGGCCTGGCTGTTGGTCAGCTGGACCACCAGAGCGGGGATGTACAGCAGCGACGAGGCGAAGATGACCGGGATGACACCGGCCTGGTTCACCTTGAGCGGGATGTAGGTCGAGGTGCCGCCGAACGCCCGGCGGCCGATCATCCGCTTCGCGTACTGGACCGGGATCCGGCGCTGGGCCTGCTCGACGAAGATGACCAGCATCACAACGATGACGCCGACCGCGACCACGGAGAGGAACTCGACCCAGCCACCGCCGATGGTGCCGGACTGCTTGATGGCCCACATCGAGGAGGGGAACTGCGCGGCGATCGAGGTGAAGATCAGCAGCGACATGCCGTTGCCGATACCGCGGTCGGTGATCAGCTCGCCCAGCCACATGATGACGGTGGTGCCGGCGGTCATCGTGATGACCATGACGGCGATCCGGAACACCGAGGTGTCCGGCACGATCTGGTTGGCCAGCGGGCAACCCGAGAACAGCGCGCCGCTGGAGGCCGTCGCCACGATGCCGGTGCCCTGGAGCACGGCGAGGGCGATGGTCAGGTACCGGGTGTACTGGGTGATCTTCGCCTGGCCGGCCTGGCCCTCCTTCTTCAGCATCTCCAGTCGCGGGATCACGACGGTGAGGAGCTGGAGGATGATGCTCGCCGTGATGTACGGCATGATGCCGAGGGCGAAGATCGTCAGCTGGAGGAGCGCGCCACCGCTGAACAGGTTGACGAGCCCGAAGAGGCCGTTGTTCTTGGTCTCCTTCACACACTCGTTCACGGCCGTGAAGTTCACGCCCGGCATCGGAATGTGCGAGCCCAGCCGGAACAGCACCATGATGCCCAGCGTGAACAGCAGCTTCTTGCGCAGGTCGGGCGTCTGGAACGCCCGCGCGAACGCACTGAGCACGGTGCCTCCTGCGCCTCCCGCGCGTCGTCGGCGGGAGGGTCGGTCCTGAATGGGGAGTTTGCGGTTCGGGCTCCCGTACAGACGGCACAGGCGAGCCTACGCGCAGCCTACAAGGGAACTCCACGGACTCTAACAGTGCGCAGCCACTCGGAAGAAGCGCATACGGTCCCTCCCCCACTCACGGGGTACGGGATGCCCGGGTTTGCCACACAAAAGAACGAGCGCCCCCGCGGGTCGGAACGTCGAATACGGGAATGGCCCGAAAAGGCGCGAGCCCCGCACCTCCCGAAGGAAGTGCGGGGCTCGAAGCCGGGTGTCAGCGGGCTCAGACGAGCTCGGTGACCGTACCGCCGGCGGCCTTGATCTTCTCGGCGGCCGAGCCGGAGACGGCGTCGACCGTCACCTGCAGGGCGACCGAGATCTCGCCGGTGCCGAGCACCTTGACGAGGGAGTTCTTGCGAACCGCGCCCTTGGCGACCAGGTTCTCGACGGTGACCTCGCCACCCTGCGGGTAGAGCTCGGCCAGCTTGTCGAGGTTGACAACCTGGAACGTGATCTTGAACGGGTTCTTGAAGCCCTTCAGCTTCGGCAGACGCATGTGGAGCGGCATCTGGCCACCCTCGAAGCGCTGCGGAACCTGGTAGCGGGCCTTGGTGCCCTTGGTACCACGACCGGCGGTCTTACCCTTGGAGCCCTCGCCACGACCCACGCGGATCTTGTCGGTCTTGGCACCCGGGGCGGGCCGCAGGTTGTGGATCTTGATCGGGTTGTCGCCCATGATCAGTCCACCTCCTCAACCGTCACCAGGTGACGGACCGTGTGGGCCATCCCGCGGATCTCGGGACGGTCCTCCTTCACCACGACGTCGTGCATGCGCTTGAGACCAAGCGAACGCAGGGTGTCACGGTGGTTCTGCTTGCTGCCGATGTACGACTTGGTCTGCGTGATCTTCAGGCGAGCCATCAGGCGCTCACCCCAGCAGCACGCGCCCGCAGGAGGGCGGCCGGAGCCACGTCCTCCAGCGGCAGACCACGACGGGCGGCGATCTCCTCGGGGCGCACGAGGCCCTTCAGAGCAGCCACGGTGGCGTGCACGATGTTGATCGCGTTGTCCGAGCCGAGCGACTTCGACAGGATGTCGTGGATGCCGGCGCACTCCAGGACGGCGCGCACCGGACCACCGGCGATAACACCGGTACCGGGGGCGGCGGGCTTCAGCAGCACGACGCCGGCGGCCTTCTCACCCTGGATCGGGTGCGGGATGGTGCCCTGGATACGGGGAACCTTGAAGAAGTTCTTCTTGGCCTCCTCAACACCCTTGGCGATGGCGGCCGGAACCTCCTTCGCCTTCCCGTAACCGACACCCACGGTGCCGTCACCGTCGCCCACCACGACCAGCGCGGTGAAGGAGAAGCGACGACCACCCTTGACAACCTTGGCGACACGGTTGATCGCGACAACGCGCTCGACGTAAGCGGTCTTCTCGACGGGGGCGCTGCCCCGGTCGTCACGCTTACGGTCGCGCCGCTCGCCACCGGTGCCGCCACCGGCGCCGCTACCGCGGCGCTGGGGTCCAGCCATTGGATTTACCTCTCTCGTTTACGTCCGCCGACAGAGTCGACGAGCGGCTTAGAAGTCGAGCCCGGCCTCACGGGCCGCGTCCGCCAGGGCGGCGATGCGGCCGGCGTACCGGTTGCCCGCGCGGTCGAAGACGACCGCCTCGATGCCGGCGGCCTTGGCGCGCTCGGCGACCAGGCTCCCGACCTTCTTGGCCAGCTCGGTCTTGTCGCCCTCGACGCCCTTGATGGACACGTCGAGGGTGGACGCCGACGCCAGGGTGTGACCCTTGGCGTCGTCGATGACCTGGGCGACCATGTGACGGTTCGAGCGCGTCACAACGAGGCGCGGACGCACCTCGGTGCCGACGACGCGCTTGCGAACGCGGATCGCGCGGCGCTTGCGAGCGGCGCTCTTGTAGGCGTTGCCCTTGCCGATCTTGACAGAGACGCTCATCGCTTACTTACCACTCTTTCCGACCTTGCGGCGGATGACCTCGCCCGCGTACTTGACACCCTTGGCCTTGTACGGGTCGGGCTTGCGCAGCTTGCGGATCTTCGCGGCGACCTCGCCGACCTTCTGCTTGTCGATGCCGTCCACGTGGAACTTGGTGGCCGACTCGACGACGAAGGAGATGCCCTCGGGGGCCTCGACCAGGATCGGGTGGCTGTAGCCCAGCTGGAACTCCATGTCGGAGCCCTTCGCCAGAACTCGGTAGCCGACACCGCTGATCTCCAGCGACTTGCGGTAGCCCGCGGTCACGCCGGTGATCATGTTCGCCACCAGCGTGCGGGAAAGGCCGTGCAGGGCCTTCGACAGACGCTCGTCGTTGGGGCGGGTCACGAGCAGCGTGCCGTCCTCGCCCTTACCGATCTCGATCGGCGCGGCGACAACGTGGGTGAGGGAGCCCTTGGGGCCCTTCACCGAGACCGCCTGGCCATCGATGGTGACGTCCACGCCAGCGGGGACCTGGATGGGCAGCCGTCCAATGCGCGACATTGCTGTACCTCCGTTTCCCGAATTACCAGACGTAGGCGAGAACTTCTCCGCCTACGCCCTTCTTGGCGGCCTGCTTGTCGGTCAGGAGGCCGGACGACGTGGAGATGATCGCCACGCCCAGGCCGCCGAGAACCTTCGGCAGGTTGGTGGACTTTGCGTAAACGCGCAGACCCGGCTTGCTGATGCGCTTGATGCCGGCGATGGAGCGCTCACGGTTGGGGCCGAACTTGAGCTCGATGGTCAGCTTCTTGCCGACCTCGCCCTCGACGGGCTCCTCAACCTTGTAGGAGGAGATGTACCCCTCCTGCTGCAGGATCTGGGCGACGTGCGCCTTGATCTTGCTGGCCGGCATCGCCACGGTGTCGTGGTACGCCGAGTTCGCGTTACGCAGACGCGTGAGCATGTCTGCGATGGGGTCGGTCATGGTCATGATGGCCTCAGGCCTCTCTCGCCGTGGTTTCTCCGCGCCAGGTCCCCCCGCCGCACTCCGAGGAGTTCGGCGGGGGCACAGACGCAGGGGACCTGCGGCGTCGTAAGACTGGGTGCGAGCCCTCCGAAGAGGGTCAACGGCGGCTATGGAGCCGCCGCGACAGGGGGCCCGACCTCACTACCCTACGGGATTCCGTACGCAGCCCCAAAAGAGGAGCTCTGTGGGGTCGGGCACACCTGCTTCGCTATGGCGTTACCGCGAGGTCCTGGACTACCAGGAGCTCTTGGTCACGCCCGGCAGCTCGCCGCGGTGCGCCATCTCACGGAGGCACACACGGCAGAGGCCGAACTTGCGGTACACCGAGTGCGGACGGCCGCAGCGCTGGCACCGGGTGTAGGCCCGGACGCCGAACTTCGGCTTGCGCTCGGACTTCGCGATGAGGGACTTCTTCGCCATTGGCTCACGCCTCCTTGAACGGGAAGCCCAGAGCGCGCAGGAGCGCCCGGCCCTCGTCGTCGGTCTGAGCGGTGGTCACGACGGTGATGTCCATACCGCGCTGACGGTCGACCTTGTCCTGGTCGATCTCGTGGAACATAACCTGCTCGGTCAGACCGAAGGTGTAGTTGCCACGGCCGTCGAACTGCTTCGGGGAGAGGCCACGGAAGTCACGGATTCGCGGCAGGGCCAGCGAGACCAGACGGTCCAGGAACTCCCACATGCGGTCACCGCGGAGGGTGACGTGCGTGCCGATCGGCTGGCCCTCGCGCAGCTTGAACTGCGCGATGGACTTGCGAGCCTTGGTCACGGCCGGCTTCTGACCGGTGATCGCGGTCAGGTCGCGGATCGCGCCCTCGATCAGCTTGCTGTCACGGGCGGCCTCGCCGACACCCATGTTGACGACGACCTTGACCAGGCCGGGCGTCAGCATGACGTTCTCGTACGAGAACTGCTCCTGCAGCTGACCCTTGATCTCGGAGTTGTAACGCTCCTTGAGACGGGGGGTCACCTTCTCAACAGTCGTCTCAGACATCAGATGTCCTCACCGGTTCGCTTGGCAACGCGGATCTTGTTGCCCTCGTCATCGAAGCGGTAGCCAACGCGGGTGACGACCTTCTTGCCGTCCTTCTCCACGACCAGCTGGACGTTGGAGACGTGCACCGGGGCCTCGACGGTGACGATGCCACCCTGAGTGCCCGGGCCCGGCTTGGTGTGCTTCTTGACCCGGTTCACACCCTCGACCAGGACCTTGTTCTCGGCGGGCATGGCCTGGATGACCTTGCCCTGCTTGCCGCGGTCCTTGCCGGTGATGACCTGAACCAGGTCACCCTTCTTGATCTTCATGCTGTTCGCCATGGGTTAGAGCACCTCCGGCGCCAGCGAGATGATCTTCATGAACTTCTTGTCGCGCAGCTCGCGGCCCACCGGGCCGAAGATGCGGGTACCGCGGGGGTCACCCTCGGTGTTCTTGAGGACGACGGCGGCGTTCTCGTCGAACCGGATGTACGAACCGTCGGGACGACGGCGCGACTTCACGGTACGGACGACGACGCACTTGACGACGTCACCCTTCTTCACCGAACCGCCGGGGATCGCGTCCTTGACGGTGGCGACGATGACGTCCCCGATACCGGCGTAGCGGCGACCGGAGCCACCGAGAACGCGGATGCAAAGGATTTCCTTCGCGCCCGTGTTGTCGGCGACACGCAGTCGCGACTCCTGCTGGATCACAGCTTTCTCCTGATCGTCAACGAGAGCTGACGGGCCGGCCGCTGCTCACACCAGCGCCCGCAAGGGGCCTGATGCACATACGGCCGTACCGCATCAACTTCGTTACTTGGCCTTCTCGAGGATCTCGACGACGCGCCAGCGCTTCGTCGCGGACAGCGGGCGGGTCTCCGCGAGGAGGACCCGGTCGCCGATGCCGCAGGCGTTCGCCTCGTCGTGCGCCTTCAGCTTGTTCGTACGGCGGATGACCTTGCCGTACAGAGCGTGCTTGACGCGGTCCTCGACGGCGACGACGACGGTCTTGTCCATCTTGTCGCTGACGACGAGACCCTCACGGGTCTTGCGGAAACCGCGCGTCTCGTTGGTGTTCTCAGTCATCAGGCGTTCTCCACCGTCTCGATGCCCAGCTCGCGCTCGCGCATCAGGGTGTAGATCCGCGCGATGTCCTTACGGACCAGCTTGAGCCGTCCGTGGTTGTCGAGCTGCCCGGTCGCCGCCTGGAAGCGGAGGTTGAACAGCTCCTCCTTGGCCTCACGGAGCTTGGCAACGAGACCCTCGTTGTCCAGCTCGCGGAGGTCAGCAGCCTTGGTGCCGGCCGACATCAGCTCTCACCTGCCTCGCGCCGGATGATCCGGCACTTCATCGGGAGCTTGTGAGCAGCGCGGGTCAGCGCCTCACGAGCCACCTTCTCGTTGGGGTACGACAGCTCGAACATGACCCGACCCGGGTGCACGTTCGCGATCCACCACTCGGGCGAACCCTTACCGGAACCCATGCGGGTCTCGGCCGGCTTCTTGGTGAGCGGACGGTCCGGGTAGATGTTGATCCAGACCTTGCCGCCACGCTTGATGTGACGGGTGACGGCGATACGAGCGGACTCGATCTGCCGGTTCGTCACGTAGGCCGGGGTGACGGCCTGGATGCCGTACTCGCCGAAGGCGAGCTCGGTGCCACCCTTGGCAGCGCCGCGGCGCTTCGGGTGGTGCTGCTTGCGGTGCTTGACCCGACGGGGGATCAGCATTGGGGTCAGGCCTCCGTTCCGGTGTTCTCGGCAGCCGGAGCCTCGGCGGCCGGGGCCGCGGGGGCCTCGGCAGCGGCGGGGCGACGGCCACGGCCACCGCGCTCGCCACCACGGCGCTCGCCACCGCGGGCGGGACGACCACCCTCGGGACGGGCCGGGCGGTTGCCCGAGCGGGCAGCGGCGTTCTCAGCGCGGACCTCGGCGATGTTCTTGACGTCGCCCTTGTAGATCCAGACCTTCACGCCGATGCGGCCGAAGGTCGTCTTGGCCTCGAAGAAGCCGTAGTCGACGTTCGCGCGCAGGGTGTGCAGCGGCACACGGCCCTCGCGGTAGAACTCCGAACGGCTCATCTCGGCGCCGCCGAGACGACCGGAGCACTGCACCTTGATGCCCTTGGCGCCGGACTTCATGGTGCCCTGCATCGACTTGCGCATGGCACGACGGAAGGAGACGCGGGAGGACAGCTGCTCCGCGACGCCCTGAGCCACGAGCTGGGCGTCCAGCTCGGGGTTCTTGACCTCGAGGATGTTCAGCTGGACCTGCTTGCCGGTCAGCTTCTCGAGGTCGCCGCGGATGCGGTCGGCCTCGGTGCCACGGCGGCCGATGACGATGCCGGGGCGAGCGGTGTGGATGTCAACGCGGACGCGGTCGCGGGTGCGCTCGATCTCGACCTTGGAGATGCCGGCGCGCTCCATGCCCTTCGTCATCATGCGACGAATGGCGACGTCTTCCTTGACGTAGTCCTTGTACAGCTTGTCGGCGTACCAGCGGGACTTGAAGTCCGTGCTGATGCCGAGGCGGAACCCGTGCGGGTTAACCTTCTGGCCCATTACCGGGTCCCTTCCTTGCTGCTGACGACCACGGTGATGTGGCTGGTCCGCTTGCGGATCCGGTAGGCACGACCCTGGGCACGCGGACGGAACCGCTTCAGGGTCGGGCCCTCGTCAACGTACGCCTCGCTGATGACGAGGTCGTCCACGTTGGAGTGGTTGTAGTTGTGCGCGGCGTTGGCGATGGCGCTGTCGAGCACCTTGCCGACGGGCACGGTGGCGGCCTGCGGAGCGAAACGCAGGACGGCCTGGGCCTCCGTGGCCGGCAGGCCACGGATGAGGTCCACCACGCGGCGGGCCTTCATGGGCGTGACGCGGATGTACCGCGCCTGGGCCCTGGCTTCCATGGTTGTCCCCTTGCTGGTGTAAGTCATTGAGTCGGTAATCTCGCTGGCGACTAGCGACGCTTCGACTTGCGGTCGTCCTTGACGTGACCGCGGAAGGTACGCGTCGGCGCGAACTCGCCGAGCTTGTGGCCGACCATCGACTCGGTGACGAACACCGGGATGTGCTTACGGCCATCGTGCACCGCGATCGTGTGGCCGAGCATGGCCGGGAAGATCACGGAGCGACGGGACCAGGTCTTGATGACGTTCTGGGTACCCGCCTCGTTCTGAGCGTCCACCTTCTTGAGAAGGTGGCCGTCGATGAAGGGGCCCTTCTTGAGACTGCGCGGCATCTGACCTGCTCCTAGCGCTTCTTGTTGGTCTTGCGGCGGCGCACGATGAGGGCGTTCGAAGCCTTCTTCGGGCTACGAGTGCGACCCTCCTTCTGGCCCCACGGCGAGACCGGGTGGCGGCCACCAGAGGTCTTACCCTCACCACCACCGTGCGGGTGGTCGATCGGGTTCATGGCGACACCACGCACGGTCGGGCGGACGCCCTTCCAGCGCATACGGCCGGCCTTGCCCCAGTTGATGTTCGACTGCTCGGCGTTGCCGACCTCGCCGACGGTGGCGCGGCAACGCGCGTCCACCAGGCGGATCTCACCGGAGGGCATGCGCAGGTGCGCCATCTTGCCCTCACGCGCCAGCAGCTGGATGCCGGAGCCGGCGGAGCGGGCCATCTTGGCACCGCCACCCGGACGCAGCTCCACCGCGTGGATGGTGGTACCGACCGGGATGTTGCGAAGCGGCAGGTTGTTGCCCGGCTTGATGTCGGCGCCAGCGCCGTTCTCGATCCGGTCACCCTGCGTGATGCCGCGCGGCGCGATGATGTAGCGCTTCTCGCCGTCCGCGTAGTGCAGGAGCGCGATGCGCGCGGTGCGGTTCGGGTCGTACTCGATGTGCGCGACCTTGGCCGGCACGCCGTCCTTGTCGTGACGACGGAAGTCGATCACGCGGTAGGCGCGCTTGTGGCCGCCACCCTGGTGGCGAACGGTGATCCGACCGGCGTTGTTACGGCCGCCCTTGCTGTGCAGGGGGCGAACCAGCGACTTCTCCGGCGTGGACCGCGTGATCTCTACGAAGTCGGCCACGCTGGAGCCACGACGGCCCGGCGTAGTCGGCTTGTACTTGCGGATGCCCATTTGGCTCTCTCGTCCTCGTCCTTATCGACGATCACGATCTCCGTTAGGAGACCGGACCGCCGAAGATGTCGATGCGGTTGCCCTCAGCCAGCGTCACGATGGCGCGCTTGGTGTCCTTGCGCTTGCCAAAGCCCGTCTTGGAGCGCTTGCGCTTGCCCTGACGGTTGAGCGTGTTGACGGACTCGACCTTGACCGAGAAGACCGTCTCGACGGCCTGCTTGATCTGGGTCTTGTTGGCACCGGGCGACACGACGAACGTGTACTTGTTCTCGTCGAGGAGCGAGTAGCTCTTCTCCGAGATGACCGGCTTCACCAGGACGTCACGCGGGTCCGTGAACGTCTTGCTCGTGATCTCTGCAGCCATCAGGCGGCGCTCCCTTCGAGCTCGCCCTCAGCAGCCACGGCCTTGGCGGACGCGGCCGGACCGGCCACGAAACGCTCGAAGGCGGCCTGGGTGAAGACCACATCGTCGGAGACGAGCACGTCGTAGGTGTTCAGCTGACCGGCGTCCAGGATGTGCACGTTCGGCAGGTTGCGAGCGGACTTGAGGCCCAGCTCGTCCGAACGCTCGACGACCAGGAGGACGTTCTTGCGGTCGGTGATCTTGCCGAACAGGCTCTTGGCGGCCTTGGTCGACGGCGCCTCGGTCGCGGTCACGTCGGTGACGACGTGAATGCGGTTGTGGCGGGCCCGGTCGGTGAGCGCACCGCGCAGGGCGGCGGCGATCATCTTCTTCGGGGTCCGCTGCGAGTAGTCGCGCGGCACGGGACCGTGCACAACGCCACCGCCGGCGAACTGCGGGGCGCGGGTCGAGCCCTGACGGGCGCGGCCGGTGCCCTTCTGGCGGTACGGCTTCTTGCCGCCACCGCGGACCTCGGCACGAGTCTTGGTCTTGTGGGTGCCCTGACGGGCCGCAGCGAGCTGCGCCACGACGACCTGGTGCATCAGCGGAACGCTGACCTTCGCGTCGAAGATCTCGGCCGGCAGCTCAAGGCTGCCGGTCTTGTCGCCCGAGGGCGACAGGATGTCAATGGTGCTCATATCCTCACAGCCCCTTCGCCGCGGTGCGGACGAGGACGAGGCCGCCGTTCGGGCCCGGGACGGCGCCCTTGATCAGGAGCAGCCCCTTCTCCGCGTCAACGGCATGGATGGTCAGGTTCTGGGTGGTCACACGCTCGTGGCCCATCCGGCCGGCCATCCTCACGCCCTTGAACACGCGACCCGGGGTGGCGCAGCCACCGATCGAGCCGGGCGAGCGGTGCTTGCGCTGCACACCGTGACCGGCGCCGAGGCCCCGGAAGTTGTGGCGCTTCATGACACCGGCGAAGCCCTTGCCCTTGGAGGTGCCGGTCACGTCGACCTTGACACCCGCCTCGAACAGCTCCGCGGTGATCTCCTGGCCCAGGGTGTACTCGGACGCGTCCGAGGTACGGAGCTCGACCAGGTGGCGGCGCGGGGTGACACCGGCCTTGGCGAAGTGGCCCGCGAGGGGCTTGTTCACCTTGCGGGGGTCGATCTCGCCGAAGCCGATCTGGACGGCGTCGTAGCCGGCCGGGCTGTCGGCGGTGTGGACCTGGGTCACGACATTGGGCCCAGCCTTGACGACGGTCACCGGAACGATCCGGTTGTTCTCGTCCCAGACCTGGGTCATGCCGAGCTTCTCGCCCAGGATGCCCTTAATCTGCTTAGCCATCTTCGGTGCGCCTCTCAGAGCTTGATCTCGATGTCGACGCCCGCCGGCAGGTCGAGACGCATCAGCGAGTCAACCGTCTTCGGCGTGGGGTCGAGGATGTCGATCAGACGCTTGTGAGTACGCATCTCGAAGTGCTCGCGCGAGTCCTTGTACTTGTGCGGCGAGCGGATGACGCAGTACACGTTCTTCTCAGTGGGCAGCGGCACCGGGCCCGCGACCTGCGCACCAGTACGGATCACCGTCTCGACGATCTTCTTCGCCGAGGAGTCGATGACCTCGTGGTCGTAGGCCTTGAGCCGGATGCGGATCTTCTGTCCCGCCATGGCTACTCAGTAGTCCTTTGTCCTTAGTTGCCGCACGACTTCCCCTCCGACCCCCGCGCTCGGGCGTGTCGCACTCGCGCTTGCAAAAAACCGGCGAAGAACTCGTCGGTTTCGAACTTTCAGGGTGGGGGGAGCCGGGCCGAGGCCCCGCATACGCTTCCCGGAAGATTCCCGTACGTCCGCCCCGCAGCTGCCGTGGCGTAGAACTCACGCTTGACGGCCATCACGGGAACGACGAGTACATGGGACTCGCTTCCGGTCCTCCCGGCGGGAGGCGCGCAGCATCGGCACTCAACCGAGCAACTTGGACATACTGCCACATGGAGCAGCCCGGATGCCAATCGGGGCCGGTGAGGTGTCCCTCACCGGCCCCGATCGGGTAGTCCCGCTGCTCAGCCCTTGCGCCAGAGCACCCAGCCGCGGTCCTTGTTGTACTTCGCGACGTGCCAGCCCGGAAGCGGCTTCTCCCAGCTGGACTCCGGCTTCGCGTCCTTGGAGACGGTCAACAGGATCGCGGTGGCCTTCTCCGGCGGGGTGTTGCCTTGCTTCACGTTGCTGGTCCAGACCCGGCCCCAGTAGACCTCGTAGGCCAGCGACATCCGGGCGCCGAAGTCGAGGTCCCAGTCCAGGACCACGCTGTCGCCCTTGCCCAGACCGGCCTCCTTGACCAGGTCGACCGCCTCGTACTTGCGGAACTGGGAGTGCGGCTCGGCGATGTTGTTGGTGACGGCGACCGTCGCGTACGCGGCGAAGATCGCCAGGCAGCCCACCACGGCCGCGGCGATCCGGCGACCGCCGGCCACCCGCAGCAGCACGCAGGCGGCCAGCACGGCGAGCGCGCCGAACGTCGTACGGCCCATGTGCAGGCCGTCATAGGCCGAGGAGAGGAACTGCGCGTCCGGCACGGTCCACGGGATGATCCAGGCCTTGATCTCGGAGCCCGCGTACTCGGTGACCGACAGCCCGGTGATCCCGACGACCACCACGCCGGCCACGGCCAGCCGCAGCAGCGGGCGCGTCCCGGCCCGGACCAGTGCGGCCAGGCCGACCACCAGGAACACCGGCACCAGCACGGCGCAGTACCTGGCGTACACCCAGTTGTCGATGCGGTCGTTGTCCGCGAGGCCGGCGGCGGAGGCCAGCGCGGTGCCGCACAGCATGGCGATCATGCAGAAGGCCACCACCCGCTCGGCCACCGAGAACCGGCGGTGGAACACGGCCACCACGCACAGCACGAAGGCGACCGCCCCGAGGCCGTACGTGGAGGTCATGAAGTACCACAGCTCGCCCAGGGTGCGGACGATGATCGTGCCGGTGAGCTTGCTGTTCCCGAGGTTCTCGAAGACCTTGTTGCCCACGCCGGCCCCGGGCACGTCCTTGAACTGGCTCTCGACGAAGTTGGCCAGCAGCTTGACGCCCAGGTAGGCCACCCCGAGCCCGCCGATCCCGACCAGCGAGGAGAGCCGCGGCGCCCAGCCGAAGGCCAGCACCACGACCAGGGCCAGCGCCGTCAGCGCCACGACCACGCCGCCGCGGTCATGGGTGGCCATCGAGTAGCCGGCGGCCAGGCTCATCGCCACCGCGTAGAGCGAGCGGCGGCGCGGCGATCCGGGCGAGAGCCAGCCGTGCATCGAGATCAGCCAGGCCAGCAGGAGCACCGGGAGGACGGTGTCCGTCATGACGAACTGGGAGTAGAAGATCACCGGCGGCACCAGCGCGACGGCGGTCCCCGCCAGGAACGCGTGCGGCCGAGCCAGGCCCAGGCGGCGCGCCGCCACGAAGGCCAGCGGGAAGACCAGCGCGTTGAGCACCGCGTTGATGCCCATGATCAGGTGGTACGCGGTCGCGGGGTTGTCGGCGATCCGCAGCGCCGGCGAGATCAGCAGCGAGTAGCCGCCGGGGATGATCACGCCGGTGGGCATCTCGGTGGTCGGCCTACCGGCCAGCACCCGCGCGATCGCGAGGTACCCGTCCTCGTCCGCGTGCACCGAGGGGTAGTAGTTGTGGATCGACAGCGCCAGCCGGAACGCCGTCTGCCCGAGGTAGCCGAGCAGCAGGGCCGCCGGCCAGAACCAGCGGTGGGCGGCAAGGGCCCTCAGTCGGATCAGTGCGGCCGGAGGTGTCGTCGTCTCGGCGGCCCCGGTCGTGTTCCCGTCACCGCCCTCCCTCAATGTCTGCCCGTCGGACGCATGGGCAGAATCGATCAGCGGCTGCACCGGGACACTTCCCTACTTGTTGGAACCAGCACTTGTCATGTCCTACTCGCAGGTGCGTCGCGAGCCTGCACGCACCCCCACTCGTTGGATCGCACGGGAAGTCTGCCATGCGGCCCGATGTCGAGCCAGCGCGGCCATTCGGCGGATCGTGTACATGCGAATGGCCTAGGGCACCTGAGCTGCCGCATCCGCCCTCTTGTCGCCTCTTGACCGTCCGTCCTTCGCCCGTCGCTCCGGCGACGCAGGCTCGGCTGCCCGACGATCAACCCGTGCCCGGCACGCGGAGCCGACCTGATCGGCCGGCCGCCGCGAGCCCGGAGCGGCGGGTTGACGTCGTGACAGGTGGCGACGTCCCGCCGCGCCCCGCTCCGGGCCGGGTCAGCTGCTGCGGACGGCGCGGCCGACCATGGCTCCGGCGTGGGCGAAGTCACCCGCGCCGAGGCGTCCGGCGGCGACCATCAGGGCGTGCAGGCGGGACGAGAGGTGCAGGTCGGCCGAGCGGGCCGCCGCGTTCCAGCCCTTGGCGCGCAGCTCCTTGGCGATCAGCCCGTAGTAGCGCAGCTCCTCGTCGAAGCGCTTGCCGTCCTTCACCCGGGTCGAGGAGTCGCTGGCCTGGTGACGGCGGTAGCGGAACACCTCGCGCTCGTCGACCAGCAGGTTGCCGCCCTCCATCAGCATGTCGACCATGAAGGCCAGGTCGTGGACGGCGTCGATGTCCGGGCGGTACGGGATCTTCGACAACGCGGACTGCCGGTAGAGGAGCGACGGGGTGTACAGCCAGTTGCCGGACAGCAGGCTCTTCACCGCCTCCTCGCCGCCGATGACGCCGGCCTTGCGGGCCGGGGCGGCGATCCGGCGCTTGACCTTGTCGCCGATGCCGAGCGAGGGCACCAGGTTCCCGTCGCTGTCCATCACCTTCACGCCCGGCTGGACCGCGATCGCGTTCGGGTCGGCCTTCATGCGCTCCAGGACGACGTCCAGGTAGTCCGGCTCCAGCAGGTCGTCGGCGCCCATCATCGAGACGAACTCGCGCTCGGCCAGGGTGGACGCCTTGTAGGTGTTGCCGTTGGGGCCGAGCCGCTCCTCGTTGCGGACGTAGCGGATCCGCTCGTCGTCCAGGCTCTCGATGTACTGCAGCGCGCGGAAGCCCGGGTACTGGTCATCCACGACGGTCAGCCGCCAGTCCTGCTGGTTCTGAGCCCGGATGCTGTCGATGGTGGCGAACAGGTACTCCGGGTCGCCGTAGTACGGGATGACGAAATCGACGCTCATGACGGCGCCGCACCTCCTGGTCCTGGATCACGCTTCGGTGCCGCCCGGCCGCGGCCGCCGGGCGAGCCAAGTCAACCAGCTTTTTCGAACGACTGCGTCGGCCGGGTTGTCCGCCACCACCAACCGCTGAGGGCCGGCCCCCGTCAGTGGTGCCGGCCCTCAGCCGTTGGTACTGCGCCGTTGTGACCGCTCGGGATCAGCGGTCGGAACCGACCGGAGCGTCCAGGCGGTCGTTGTTGTGGCGGACGCCCTCGGTGATGGCCACGGTACGGGCCAGGTCGGTGAGCTTCTTCTCCAGCGAGCGGAAGCGCAGGTAGGTGTTGAGGGTGAGGAAGCCCATGGCGATCACCATCAGGTAGAGCACCAGGTCCGTGCCGCGGCCGACGCCCAGCGCGGTGGCCAGCTTGGTCACACCGGCCGGCCACAGGATGGCGACGACGTTGGCGA
This sequence comes from Kitasatospora sp. NPDC004669, assembly GCF_040609455.1. Taxonomy (NCBI): domain Bacteria; kingdom Bacillati; phylum Actinomycetota; class Actinomycetes; order Kitasatosporales; family Streptomycetaceae; genus Kitasatospora; species Kitasatospora sp. NPDC004669. The sequence goes on along the minus strand of NZ_JBEXKB010000004.1, from coordinate 63,034 downwards.
TCACGAACAGCGCGAAGGCGATGCGCTTCCACGCCCGGGTGTTCGCGGCGTCCCAGCGCCGGACGAACAGGAGGGCCATGGCCACCGCGGCCACGACCAGGATCAGCTGGATCCAGAGGTGATTCATCGGCGGTTACGCTCCCGCAGCGAGATGTCGAAGAGGATGTTGACGCCGTTGATCAGGGACTGGCCCTTGGCGCGCGAGTAGTCGGTGTAGAGGATGTCCACCGGGACCTCGGCGACCCGGAGGTCCGAGCCGGCGAGGAAGGAGACGATCTCCGAAGCGTGGGCCATGCCGTTCATGGTGATCTTGATCCGGCTGGCGGCCTCACGGTTCATCACGCGCAGACCGTTGTGCGCGTCGGTGAGCTTGAGCTTGCGGGCGGTCGGGCTGACCGCGGCGGCGGTGCGGAGCACGACCCGCTTGATCCACGGCACCTGGCCGGTCTGCTCGATGAAGCGGGAGCCGAGCACGATGTCGGCCTCGTCCTGGCGCAGCAGAGCCACCATCTTCTCGACGTCCGCGGTCTGGTGCTGGCCGTCCGCGTCGAAGGTCGCGAAGTACTCGGCGCCCTCCTGCTCCAGCGCGTACCTCAGGCCGGTCTGGAGCGCGGCGCCCTGCCCCAGGTTGACCGGGTGCCGCACCAGGTGGGCTCCGGTCGACATGACGTGCTGGGCCGTGTCGTCGGTGCAGCCGTCGTCGATCACCACGATGTTCGGGAAGGTCTTGCGTGCCCCCTCCACGACGTCGGCGATCACCTGGCCTTCGTTGTAGGCCGGGATCACCAGCCAGACGTTGTCATACTCGGACACAGCTGCTCCATGCTTGGCGAACGGCACGGCGTCGCGTGCCTCGGGTCTGTCTATCGGTGATGATCACGGGCGTCGGCCGATCACAGTCCGTCCCCCGCCCTCAGGAAGTCCGCAGCGGCTCTGCTGCGGTCCGGTCGGCCGGCACGGCGGCGGGGCGGGAGGGGAAGGCGCGGTACAGCGACCACAGCATCAGGACGGCACTGACCAGCGAGCCCGCCAGGTACGCGAGCTCCGCACGGAGACCGACGTTGCCCGGAGTGAGCGCGACAGCCACCAATGCTACGGAACCGGCGGTCCAGCCCACCAACTGACGGCGGTGCTGGGCGCTCGACATCAGCGCCTGGCCGAAGACCGTCGCCAGGACGTAGCAGAGCGTTCCGAACACCAGCCAGACGAAGTCCAGCGGCCCGAGCACGTCCTTGGCGTTGAACAGCAGCGGGTTGAGCTTGGAGCCGAGCACGATCACCGGCAGGCCGCCGCCGATGCACATCGCGGCGACGATCGCGGTGGTGCGGGTCAGCACCTTGCGGAACTCGGCGTGGTCGCCGGCCGCGGCGGCACCGGAGAGCGCGGACACCATCGAGGCCTGCAGGGCGCTGTAGGCGAACAGCGGAGCCCGGGCCATCACCACGGCCTGGCCGACCGCGAAGACCAGCGCGTCGGAGGCCTCGGAGTGCTTCGGCGCGAGCAGGCGTACGCAGACCACGGTCGCGTTCACCACCAGCTGGCTGAGCATCACCGAGGCGATCAGCAGGCCGAGGCCGCCGGTGAGCTGCCTCCAGGACACCTCCGGCCCGGGGGCGCGGTCGGCGAGGGTGCCGCGCAGGCCGATCAGCGAGGCGGCCAGCGGGGAGACGAACAGGATCAGGCCGAAGGCCAGCGCCGAGTGCAGTCCGACCACCGCCGCCAGCGCGGCCAGGCCGATGCGCAGCCCGCCGTCGACGGCCAGCTGGCTGCCGTACGGGCCGAACAGCCCGAGGCCGGCCAGCGCGCCGCGGGCGACCGAACTCACCGCGAGGCCGGCCAGGCCGCCGGCCAGGGCCAGCACCAGTGACTTGTCGCCGCCGAACAGCAGGTCGGCGATCGGGCCGGCGGCGGCGGCCAGAACCGCGCAGACCGCGACCAGGATCGCCATGGCGAGCAGCAGCATCCGCCGTACCGCGGGTAGCGCCCCGTGCCCGGCCACCTTGCGGGCGGCCACCAGCCGGGTCAGCTCCAGCTCGACGGGCTGGAACAGTCCCCACCCCACGGACATCACGATGGTCCAGAGCATCGTCACCCTGGCCGCGCCGGCGGTGCCCAGGCTGTAGCCCACGAGCGCCATGTAGACGTACGCCGAGGCTCCGAGCACGACTGTGCCACCGACCACGAGCCGCGCCCCCGGGGGAAGCACCCCAAGCAGCTTGGCGATCGGGTTCTTCATCACATGACCACCGAATTCACCGGCCGGCCTTGCCACACGCCTCCGCACGAGGCCGGCCAGGCCGTGCGATTGCTGTGAATAGTAGCGGGTGGCCGTGAATGCTCAGTGCGCACGGGCATCCCCTCGGACGTCATCTCAGAGCCCGGGGAAGGTACGGCCCCACGGCTGGGTCCAGAGCAGCCCCTGATCGCTCAGCACATTGACCGCCAAGCCGTGCTTGGCCAGGTCCCGCTTGATCCGGTCACCCACGGAACGGTCGGCGGTCAGGATGGTCGGCGTCGGGTGCGGCGCGGGGAGCTTCTCGATGGCACCCTTGAGCCTGCCGAAGGAGCGCTGGTAGTCCTCCTCCTTCGCCTGCGGACCACCGATGTCCACCCAGTGGATCTCGTACAGCGCCTTCATGTCGCCGCCGCGCCGGTTCATCAGCGAGGCGAGCCAGGTGGCCTTCAGGTTCTTGACGTCGTCGTTGGAGACCAGCGCGATCACCGGTCCGTCGCCGCGCAGGACCTTCAGCGCGTCCATGCCCTTGGGGCCCATGTCGGTCTCGAACTCGCCGCGGCCCCAGGCCACCAGCGGGTTGTTGGACCATGCGGACGGGGCGTCTTTGGTCGCCAGGAAGCCCCACTGCACGTTGGCGAAGAGGCTCAGTGCGGCGGCGACGGTCAGCCCGGAGAGCGCCAGCTCGCCCAGGCGCCGGGTGAGCACGTTGCCGGTGCCCCGGTGGGGCGTCTGCAGGACCGCCCCGACCGCGCCGATCGATATCAGGGCGACCACGACGCCCACGGCCGTCATCTTGTGGAAGTAGTACGAGTACTTGCCGATGCTGTGCAGCTGGTAGACCGCGAAGGCACTGAGCAGGCCGCCGGTGCCGAGCAGCACTGCCAGGTGCGCCTGGCCGGTGGCGGTGCGGCGGTTGCGCGGCATGGCCGCCGCCAGCAGCCCGAGCAGGCCGCCGCCGATCAGGATCGAGCGGTCCGCGCTGACGCTCGGGCCGCTCATGTTCGAGGCGCTGGCCACGTCCAGGTCGCCCAGCACCGAGAGGACGCTCGGCAGCGCGGCCACGCCCAGCGCGCACGCCAGCGCGCCGAGGGTCCACCACCAGCGCCCGGCGAACCTGCGCCGGTGCACCACCAGCGCGCCCAGCAGCGCCACGCCGACGAACGCGCCGTAGATGTTGTACGTGTAGGTGACGGCGATCAGCCCGGCGGAGGCGACCAGCAGGAACTCGGTGAGGCCCATCGCCGGCCGGATCAGCACCGCGAGCGCGAGCGCGACCAGCAGCAGGCCGATGAAGGTCGAGTCGAAGCCGTGGACCAGCAGGTCCAGGTAGTTACTGGCGAACATGATCGCGCCGACGGTCGCGCAGACCGCCGCCGACCGCCAGCCGCGCAGCCGCGGCCCGCCGATCCAGCGAGCCGCCCAGACCAGCGAGGTGCAGAACAACGCGTACGCCACCAGCAGGTACAGGAAGTACCGGTTCATGGTGTGGACCATGTCGCCGGGGTCGGCGGCGGAGTGGACCAGCCCGTCGGTCCAGGCCAGCAGGAAGTGCGAGCCCTGCGGGTAGGTCACCTCGGACGGCGGGATCAGGTAGGACCTGGCGGCTTCCTGGTGGAGGAAGTCGAAGCCTCCGACACCCTGGATGCCGGAGAAGAAGGAGAAGTGCGAGAGCCGGTCCTCCGCCGTGGCGAAGTAGGCGACCCGCTCGGCCGCCGACGCGCCGTCGACGGGGTGGAACAGGTAGTGCCAGATCCCGGCGAAGGTGCCCAGCACCAGCAGGTCGGACCAGCGGAAGCGCAGCGGCAGCCGGGGGGCGCGCCTGGCGGCCCATGCGGCCGTGGTCAGCACGCTGAACATCACGCCGGTGGTGACCGTCGGCGACAGGCCCCAGGGCCAGAGCGAGAAGACCAGGCCGAAGGTCAGAACCGAGCCGGCCAGGATCAGCCCGGCGACGAAGAGCCGGTCGAGCAGCACACCGCCGACCCGGATCACGGCGGCGGTCGCGAGCAGCAGCAGCGGCAGCAGCACGACGCCCAGGTGCAGCGCGACCAGGCCGGCCGGCACCAGCCAGGACAGGCCGAGCCCGCCTGCCAGGACGAGCGGGTTGCGCCGCGGCCGTCTACCGTCGGCGGCCGAGGGCGGCGGCCCCGGCGGCACGGTCGGGCGCTGGATCTCGCTGTCGGGCGAGCTGTATATGGTCGACACGGTGCCGTGCCCCTCCGGTTAAGTCCTGCCGCCCGTCTCCCCCCTACCGGGTCCGGACTTCCGCTACCGTCTGCGGGCAGGTTGCAAGCGCTCAGCATACCGAGGGTGGTATGGGCCCAGACGGCTCAGGGGCCCCATGGGCTGGCGGCGAACCATCGCGCGCGAACGCTGTCCGCCCGCCGAGCGGCGCCGGCCAGCCGGCGGTGGAGCTGATCCGCTGGTCAGGACTCGGACGGGCCCGATTCCCCGCCCCGGAACACCCAGACCTTCAGCAGCACGAACCGGGCCACCGTGGCCAGGCCGTTGGCGACGATCAGTCCGGCCACCTCCACCGGCCGGGAGGCGTCCGGCACCACCCGGTCCAGCAGGGCGAGTGCCCCCGAGCTGAGGCCGAGCCCGATCAGGAAGGCCACCGCACCCTGCAGCTGGTGGCGGACCATCCCCTGGGAGCCGACCACTCCGAAGGTGAAGCGGCGGTTGGCCGCGGTGTTGGCCACCGCGCTGACCGCCAGCGCGATCAGGTTCGCCGCCTGCGGGTTGGTGAACCACCGCGCGGCGACGAAGAGGCCCAGGTAGAAGAGGGTGCTCAGAACGCCGATGACCAGGAAGGACGGCAGCTGCCGCCGGGTCTTCGGGGTGGGCTCGGCGGGCTCCTCGGTCAGCGTCACCGGCCCCGGCCCCGCTCGTCGTCCTCAGCCGAGTCGTAGCCGACGAAGTAGGTCGGGCGGGCCTGCACCGCGGAGTAGATCCGGCCGATGTACTCCCCCAGCAGCCCGACGCAGATCAGCTGCACGCCGCCGATGAAGAGCATCCCGATGTACAGGGAGGACCAGCCGGGGACGGTCGACCCGACCGCGTACGAGATGGTGGTGTAGACGGCGAGGGCCATGCAGACCACGAAGCTCACCAGGCCCAGCCAGGTGGCCAGCCTCAGCGGGGCGGCCGAGAAGTTGGTGATGCTGTCCAGCGCGAGCCGCACCATCTTGGACAGCGGGTAGTGGGTGCCGCCGGCCACCCGCTCCTCGCGGACGTACACCACCTCGCCGCTGGGGAAGCCGAGCCACGGCACCAGCAGCCGGTAGACCGGCTGGTGCTCGGGCAGCTGCTTGAGGGCGTCCACCGCCGCGCGGCTGAGCAGCCGGAAGTCGCCGGCCTGGTTGGGCATCCGCTTGCCGACCAGCTTGCGCATCAGCCAGTAGTACGCGCCGGCCGAGCGGCGCTTGAAGACGGTGTCGGTGCCGCGGTCCCCGCGCACGCCGTAGACGACGTCGAGGTTCTGCTCGCGGGCCAGGTCGAGCATCTCCGGGATCTTCTCCGGCGGGTCCTGCAGGTCGGCGTCGATGCTCACCACGTAGTCGCCGAGCGCCCGGTGGATGCCCGCGGTGAGCGCGGCCTGGTGCCCCGAGTTGCGGGCGAAGCGGACGATGCGGAACTCCGGCCAGTCCTGCCGGATCTTCTGCATCAGCACGGGTGTGGCGTCCCGGCTGCCGTCGTCGACACCCACGACCTCGTAGTCGACCCCCAGCCCGTCCAGGATCGGCCGCAGCCGCTCGACGGTCAGCGGGAGCGCCTCCTGCTCGTTGTAGATCGGCATCACGACCGAGAGCAGCGGTGCCGTAGACATGCGTTGGGTCCCACTTTCCGCGACGGCGGGGCTGGATGGTGAGCCGACCATAACAGTCGGCCATGAGCTGCCCGTGAGAGGAAGGGCGCCCAGGTGAGGGCCGGGTGAGACGCCGAAGGGCCCCACGCACCGCAGGGGTGCGTGGGGCCCTTCGGACTGGCCTGTGCGAGGCAGGTCAGAGCATCAATTACTTGATGATCTTGGTGACCTGGCCGGCGCCGACGGTGCGGCCACCCTCACGGATGGCGAACTTCAGGCCCTCCTCCATGGCGATCGGCTGGATCAGCGCGACCGTCATGCCAGTGTTGTCGCCCGGCATGACCATCTCGGTGCCCTCGGGGAGGGTCACGACGCCGGTCACGTCCGTGGTACGGAAGTAGAACTGCGGGCGGTAGTTGTTGAAGAACGGGGTGTGACGGCCACCCTCGTCCTTCGACAGGATGTAGGCCTGGGCCTCGAAGTCGGTGTGCGGGGTAACCGAACCCGGCTTGATGATGACCTGGCCGCGCTCGACGTCCTCGCGCTTGATGCCACGGAGCAGCAGACCGACGTTCTCACCGGCCTGGCCCTCGTCGAGCAGCTTGCGGAACATCTCGATGCCGGTGACCGTGGTGGTGGTCTTGGTCTCCTTGATGCCGATGATGTCGACAGTCTCGTTGACCTTGAGGATGCCACGCTCGATACGACCGGTGACGACGGTGCCACGACCGGTGATCGTGAAGACGTCCTCGATCGGCATCAGGAACGGCTGGTCCACGGCGCGGGCCGGGGTCGGGATGGCCTCGTCGACGGCGTGCATCAGGCCGAGGAGCTTCTCGCCCCACTCCTTGTCGCCCTCCAGCGCCTTCAGCGCGGAGACGCGGACGACCGGCAGGTCGTCGCCCGGGAACTCGTACTCGGAGAGCAGCTCACGGACCTCGAGCTCGACGAGCTCCAGGATCTCCTCGTCGTCCACCATGTCGGCCTTGTTCAGGGCGACGACGATGTAGGGGACGCCGACCTGGCGGGCCAGGAGGACGTGCTCCTTGGTCTGCGGCATCGGGCCGTCGGTGGCGGCGACGACGAGGATCGCACCGTCCATCTGGGCCGCACCGGTGATCATGTTCTTGATGTAGTCCGCGTGACCCGGGCAGTCGACGTGGGCGTAGTGACGCGCCTCGGTCTGGTACTCGACGTGCGCGATCGAGATGGTGATACCGCGCTGCCGCTCCTCCGGCGCCTTGTCGATCTGGTCGAACGGCGTGAAGGGGTTGATCTCCGGGTACGCGTCGTGCAGCACCTTGGTGATGGCCGCGGTAAGGGTCGTCTTACCGTGGTCGATGTGACCGATGGTGCCGATGTTGACGTGGGGCTTCGTCCGCTCGAACTTCGCCTTCGCCACTGCAGTCCTCCTGAGGACAGTTCCTGTACGCCGTGCTGACGTCAGTTGGTCTTGATCGGGCTGGGTCCGTGGTGCCGGAAGCACCTCGCACCGTCCCGCGGGGTGGGGGCCGGAGGCCCCGGGAGAATCCGTTCGGATCCTCCCGGGTCGCCTCCTAATAGCCTAAGGGGTCGGAATCATCCCGAATGTCGGACTGATTCTGAAGCCGGCAGAGCCGGACCTCACTCGCCCTTGGACTTGGCGATGATCTCCTCAGCCACGGCCTTGGGGACCTCGGCGTACGAGTCGAACTGCATCGAGTAGCTGGCGCGACCAGAGGTCTTGCTGCGCAGGTCACCGACGTAGCCGAACATCTCGGAGAGGGGCACCAGCGCCGTGACGACGCGGGCACCGTGACGCTCGTCCATGGACCGGATCTGGCCACGGCGAGAGTTGATGTCACCGATCACGTCGCCCATGTAGTCCTCGGGCGTGGTGACCTCGACGGCCATCATCGGCTCAAGAAGAACCGGCTTGGCCTTCCTGGCGCCTTCCTTGAAGGCCATCGAACCGGCGATCTTGAACGCGAGCTCGGAGGAGTCGACGTCGTGCGACTGGCCGTCGAGCAGCTTCACGCGGACACCCTGCAGCGGGTAGCCGGCGAGAACACCGAACTCCATGGCCTCCTGGCAACCGGCGTCGACCGACGGGATGTACTCCCGCGGCACGCGGCCACCGGTGACCAGGTTGACGAACTCGTAGCCCTCGGCCTGCTCGAGCGGCTCGATCGCGATCTGCACCTTGGCGAACTGACCGGAACCACCGGTCTGCTTCTTGTGGGTGTAGTCGATGCGCTCGACGGCCTGACGGATCGTCTCGCGGTACGCGACCTGCGGCTTGCCGACGTTGGCCTCGACCTTGAACTCACGGCGCATACGGTCGACGAGCACCTCGAGGTGCAGCTCGCCCATACCCGCGATGATGGTCTGGCCGGTCTCCTCGTCCGTGTTGACCTGGAAGGACGGGTCCTCCTCGGCGAGACGCTGGATGGCGACACCCAGCTTCTCCTGGTCACCCTTGGACTTGGGCTCGATGGCGACGCGGATGACCGGGGCCGGGAAGTCCATGGACTCCAGGATGACCGGGTTCTTCTCGTCGGCCAGCGTCTCACCGGTGGTGGTCTGCTTCAGGCCCATGACGGCGACGATGTCGCCGGCGCCCACCGACTCGATCTCCTCACGCTTGTTCGCGTGCATGCGGTAGATCTTGCCGATGCGCTCCTTCTTGCCCTTCACGGCGTTCAGCACCGAGGTGCCGGACTCCAGGCGGCCGGAGTAGATCCGGACGAAGGTGAGCTTGCCCAGGTGCGGGTCGGACATGATCTTGAACGCCAGCGCGGCCAGCGGCTCGTCGTCCGAAGCCTTGCGGGAGATCTTGGTCTCCGGGTCGTTCGGCTTCGTGCCCTCGATGGACTCGATGTCCAGCGGCGACGGCAGGTACTTGACGACCGCGTCGAGCAGGGGCTGAACGCCCTTGTTCTTGAAGGCGGTACCGCAGAAGATCGGGGTGAAGTCCGAGTTCAGGGTGCCCTTGCGGATCGCGTCCTGCAGCAGCTCGACCGGGATCTCGGCCTCTTCGAGGGCGAGCTCCATGATCTCGTCGCTGACGTTCGACACGGTGTCGATCAGCTGGGTGCGGTACTCGTCGGCCTGCTCCTGCAGCTCGGCCGGGATGTCGACGATGTCGTACATCTCGCCCTTGGCGGCCTCGGCGGACCAGACCAGCGCCTTCATGCGGACCAGGTCGACAACGCCCTGGAAGTCCGCCTCGGCACCGATCGGGAGCTGCATCACCAGCGGGGTGGCGCCGAGGCGCTCCACGATGGTGTCGACGCAGAAGAAGAAGTTCGCGCCCGTGCGGTCCAGCTTGTTGATGAAGCAGATGCGCGGGACGCCGTAGCGGTCAGCCTGCCGCCACACGGTCTCGGACTGGGGCTCGACACCAGCGACACCGTCGAACACCGTCACGGCACCGTCGAGGACGCGCAGCGAACGCTCCACCTCGACGGTGAAGTCGACGTGACCCGGGGTGTCGATGATGTTGATGGTGTTGTCGACGCCGTCGACCGTCCAGTGACAGGTCGTCGCGGCCGACGTGATCGTGATGCCGCGCTCCTGCTCCTGCTCCATCCAGTCCATGGTGGCAGCGCCATCGTGGACCTCACCGATCTTGTACGAGACACCGGTGTAGAACAGGATCCGCTCGGTGGTGGTGGTCTTGCCCGCGTCGATGTGCGCCATGATCCCGATGTTGCGGACCCTGGCGAGGTCAAGGGAGGTTGCAGCCATGGTGGCTCGTTCTCTCTCTGTCTAGTGACGGGGTACGGACTACCAGCGGTAGTGCGCGAAGGCCTTGTTGGACTCGGCCATCTTGTGGGTGTCCTCGCGACGCTTCACGGAAGCGCCCAGGCCGTTGCTGGCGTCGAGGATCTCGTTCATCAGGCGCTCGGTCATGGTCTTCTCGCGACGGGCGCGGGAGTAGCCGACCATCCAGCGCAGCGCCAGGGTGCTGGCGCGGCCCGGGCGGACCTCGACCGGAACCTGGTAGGTCGCGCCACCGACACGGCGGGACTTGACCTCGAGGGCCGGCTTGACGTTCTCCAGCGCGCGCTTCAGCGCGACGACCGGGTCCGAGCCGGTCTTCTCGCGAACGCCCTCGAGGGCGCCGTACACGATCCGCTCGGCGGTGGAGCGCTTGCCGTGCAGCAGGATCTTGTTGACCAGCTGGGTGACGACCGGGGAGCCGTAGACCGGGTCGATGATGACCGGGCGCTTCGGGGCGGGGCCCTTACGAGGCATTCTTACTTCTCCTTCTTGGCGCCGTAGCGGCTGCGGGCCTGCTTGCGGTTCTTGACACCCTGGGTGTCAAGCGAGCCGCGGATGATCTTGTAGCGGACACCAGGAAGGTCCTTCACACGACCACCGCGCACCAGCACGATGGAGTGCTCCTGCAGGTTGTGGCCCTCGCCCGGAATGTAAGCGGTGACCTCGATCCCGCTGGTGAGGCGCACACGGGCGACCTTACGGAGAGCCGAGTTCGGCTTCTTCGGGGTGGTCGTGTACACACGCGTGCAGACCCCACGACGCTGCGGGGAGCCCTTCAGCGCGGGAGTCTTGTTCTTCTCGACCTTGTCCTGCCGGCCCTTTCGGACCAGCTGCTGGATCGTAGGCACCGTTTCTCCGTTTTCTGTGTGCCAAGGCTTGGTGGAACTAACCTGCGGTGTTCCCTCGCACACGACCCCGTGGTCGACCCACGCGGTCGGGTGTGTTGGGCTATTCCGACACGGAATCCCATGAGCTGATGCAGCGACGGCGCTCTACGCGCGGCGCGCTGGGAGGCGCTCCGGCTCGGCGCGGCGACCGGTGTGCATGCACGCACAAGGACCCGGGGACACCCCAGGCACAAGGTCAGAGCGTACCTAGCGCATGGGGCGCGGTCAAAACAAATGCAACGCCGCAGGTCGCGGCCTTCGGCCGGGTGTCGCCACGGTGTCCCGTACGCGACCGGCCGGTGTCGGGCCGCCCTGCAACCGCTCTACCACAGTCGACGGCCGCCTGCCACCGGAGCGGCGGGCGGGGACGGCGGGCAGGGAGCCAGGTGCGCTACGCGGCGAGGCCGAACAGGAACATCAAGGTCCAGAAGGCGGTACCCAGGTAGCCGAGGACCAGGCCGAGGACGGCCATGCCGTCCCCGTTCATGTCGCGCTCGCGGATCTGTGCCCGGGCGGTGTGGCCGGTGACCACCGCGACCACCGCCGGCAGCGCCAGGAAGCCGGTCAGGCCGCACACCACGGAGACCACGGCCAGCGCGCTGGTGGGTCGGACCTGCGGCGCCGGAGGCGGCGGCAGGAACGTCGCCGGGACCGGCTGCACGGCCTGCAGCGGCGGCGTCACCATCGGCCCGGCCGGCAGGTCGGCCACCAGGGCCGCCAGCTCGCCGTAGGTGAGCGCCCGGGCCGCCGCCTCGTGGCGCTGCTCGTACTCGTCCGCGGAGAGCCGGCCCTCGGCGAAGCCGGCCTTCAGCACGTCCACCGTCCGGTCACGGTCCGCGTGGCTCGCCCGCATCGCCGCCTGCGGGGAGGGCGCGGGCTGCCAGCCGGGGCCTCCCGGCCGATGGCCGTGCCGATGGGAGGGACGGTACTCGCCCCACGGTTGAACGGACATCCGCCACCTCCCGGCACCGCGGAACCCCCGCGCGCGCTCACTGGTCCTCATAGTGCAGGACGAACAGTGGAGCTGAGTAGTTGCCAAATCGGCCCACCGGCCGCCGGAACAGGTTTCCGGGCGGCGAGCCTCACCCGTTCGGCGGACACGCTCAGGGGATGCTCAAAGTGGGCGACAGTCTGATCGGGCAGTGACAGGCTGAAGGCTCGGAAAGCCGCTCGACCAGCACTCACCAGTAGAGACGGAAGGCCGCCATGCAGGTGTCAGCGCCGCCGCCCTTTGAACCGCCCCCCTCCGGCCGCCCCGGACCGGGCACCCCGTCCGCCGTCAGCATCCAGGGCCTGTGGAAGCACTTCGGCAACCAGGCCGCCGTGGCCGGGCTCAGCCTCGAACTGCCCGCCGGGGCGTTCATCGGCCTGGTCGGACCGAACGGCGCGGGCAAGACCACCACGCTGTCCATGGTCACCGGCCTGCTCCGGCCCGACCAGGGCACCGTGCTGGTGCACGGCACCGACGTGTGGGCCGACCCGGTCGCGGTCAAGGCCCGGATCGGCATCCTGCCCGAGGGCCTGCGGATGTTCGAGCGGCTCAGCGGGCGCGAGCTGCTGCAGTACACCGGCCGGCTGCGTGGCCTGCCCGGCGCCGAGGTGGACCGCCGCGCCGAGGAGCTGCTGGCCGTCCTGGACCTCGGCCGGGACGCCGACAAGCTCGTCGCCGACTACTCCACCGGCATGCGCAAGAAGGTCGGCCTGGCCGCCGCGCTGCTGCACAACCCCGACGTGCTGTTCCTGGACGAGCCCTTCGAGGGCGTCGACCCGGTCTCCGCCCAGACCATCCGCGGCGTGCTCAAGCGGTACGCGGCGGCGGGCTCCACGGTGGTCTTCTCCAGCCATGTGATGGAGCTGGTCGAGCAGCTCTGCGACTGGGTCGCGGTGGTCAACGCCGGCCGGGTGATCGCCCAGGGCCCGCTGGACTCCGTCCGGGGCGGGAGCAGCCTGCACGCGGCCTTCCTCGACCTGATCGGCGTCCGCGAGGACGACGGCCAGGCGCTCGGCTGGCTCGGCGGGAACACCCGGTGAGCGAGCGA
>NZ_JBEXKB010000004.1:0-50202 GCF_040609455.1 Kitasatospora sp. NPDC004669 | reverse complement strand
CGAGGCGGGCGCATGAGCGAGCGCAGCGAGCGAATCATTCACAGGTGCGCGTGGGCGAATGCCCCTGCCGAACGAAGCGAGGCGGGCGCATGAGCGAGCGCAGCGAGCGAATCATTCACAGGTGCGCGTGGGCGAATGCCCCTGCCGAACGAAGCGAGGCGGGCGCATGAGCGCTGTCGTGCCCGACGGACGGACGGTGGTCCGCGCCCTGGTGGCGCTCAAGCTGCGCCTGCTGCGCAACGGGCTGCGCCGCAGCCCCGGCCGTACCGCGGTCTACATCATCGGCGGCCTGTTCGGCCTGGCCTTCGCGAGCGGTGTCGCCGTCGCCATGGCGGCGCTGAACGGGCGTTACGACGGCTCCGCGAACGCCGGGGTGGTGCTGCTCGGCGTGCTCACGCTGGGCTGGGCCGCGCTGCCGCTGTTCCTGTTCTCCAGCGACGAGAGCGCCGACCCGACCCGGCTCACCATGCTGCCGCTGCGGCCCGGTCCGCTGCTGCGCGGCTCGCTGCTGGCCGCGCTGATCGGGCCCGGTCCGCTGATCAGCCTGGTGCTGGTGACCGGCGCGGCACTGTCCGGCGCCGAGGGGGGTGCTTCGGCCGCGGCTGCGGTGGTCGGGGTGCCGCTCGCGGTGCTCTGCCTGGTGACGCTCTCCCGCGCGGTCGCGGCCGGCAACGCCCGGATGCTCTCCAGCCGGCGCGGCAAGGACTTCGCGATCTTCGGCGGACTGGCCTTCGCACTGCTGGTCCAGGCCGCCAACGTCGGTTCGCAGAGCATCTTCGGCCGCCGGGGCGGCCCGATCGACCTCAGCCCTCTGGCGCCCATCGCCTCGGTGCTCCGCTGGATCCCGCCGATCAGCGCGGCCGACGCCACCCACACCGCCGGCGAGGGCCGGTACGCGTCGGCACTGCTGCAGCTGGCCGCGGCCGGGGCACTGCTGCTCCTGCTGCTGCGCTGGTGGCGGAGCAGCCTGCAGGAGCTGATGGTCACCGCGGACTCCTCCACCCTGGAGGTGGCGCGCGGAGTGCAGACGTCGCGCGGCTGGCGCTTCCTGCCGCAGGGCAGGACCGGCGCGGTGATACAGCGCCACCTGCGGTACGCCTGGCGCGAGCCGCGGGCCAAGGCGGCGCTGTTCACCAGCATCGGGATGACGCTGGTGATCTGCGTGCTGTCGGTGGTCCAGGGCTGGTCGAGCGTCTACCTGCTGGCGATGACCGGGACCTTCCTCGGGCTGCAGATGCTCAACCTGTTCGGCATGGACGGCTCGGCGTTCTGGATGGTCGCCGCCACCCTGAGCACCCCGGCCGACGCCCGGGACGAGCTGCGCGGCCGGGCGTACGCGGTGCTGTCGTACGCCGTCCCGGTCACAGCGCTGCTCGGGCTGGTGCTGGCCACCGTCACCGGCGACTGGGCCGGGCTGCCGTCCGCGCTCGGCCTGGCGCTGGCGATGCTCGGCTGCGGCGTCGCGCTCGGCTCGGTGTTCAGCGTGCTCGCGCCGTACACCATGCCGGCCGACAGCAACCCGATGCGCAACGCGGCCCCGGGGCAGGGCGGACTGATCCTGCTCAACCAGTTCGGCTCGATGTTCGGCGTCGCGCTGCTCGCCCTGCCGGTCGGCGGTTACCTGCTCTGGGCGCTGACCTCGGACGGGCCGGCCTGGCCGGTGCTGCTGATCGGCCCGCTGTACGGCGGCCTGATCGCCGCCCTGGGCATCCGGCTGGCGGCCGCCCGGCTGCTGGAGCGCATCCCCGAGATCCTGGCCAAGGCGATCGAGCGCTAGGGCCTGTCCCGTCGGTCGGCTCGGCCGCTCCGGCATCATGGGCCGGAGAGGTCGAGCCGTCGAGGAGAGCAGGGACACACCGTGGGCAAGCGCGCGCAGCAGGCCGGGAACGCCGGGCCGCTGCTGGAGCAGGCGGTGCGGTCGGTGCTCACCGCCCCGGACGAGGGGCTGGACCTCGCGCTGGACACCGGGGCCTCGCTGCTGGCCGCCTCGGCCGGGCAGTGGCCGGCGGTCAGCCGGGCGCTGCTGGGGTACGTGGACACCGCCGTGGGCCGCTGCTGGTCGGCGGGCTGGCGCCCGGCCGACCTGGTGCGGGTGGTGCGGCGCACGCTGAAGCCCGTCCACCTGGCGCTCGCGGTGGACCTGATCGCCGCCGAAGGCCGCCGCCACCCCGCCGCGAGCCTGGACCGGCGCTGGCAGGAGCAGCTGCGCGAGCTGGAGACCGAGGTCTGGTGGCCGGACGACGAGCGGTACCTCGGTGCCTTCGCCCACCGGCACCGGCTGGACCGCTTCGCGCTCGCCACCGCCGTCCTGGAACTGCTGCGCAGCTGGGGCCGGCTGCCCCCGATCGCCCCGGTCGGCCCGGGGCCCGGCCAGTCGGTGCGGGCGCAGCGCCCCGCCGACCCGGTGACCGGTGAGCCGCGGATGCTGGCGCGGATCCGGGCGCTACTGGCCAAGGCCGAGTCCACCGAGTACCCGGAGGAGGCCGAGGCGCTGACCGCCAAGGCCCAGCAGCTGATGGCCCAGCACAGCATCGACGAGGCGCTGCTGGCCGCGGCCGGTGCCGACCGGGACACCCCGGCAGCGCTGCGGATCGGCGTGGACAACCCGTACGAGGGCCCCAAGACGATGCTGCTGGACGCGGTCGCGGCGGCGAACCGGTGCCGGGTGGTGTGGGCGAAGGAGTTCGGCTTCTGCACCGTGATCGGCTTCGACGGCGACCTGGACGGCGTCGAGCTGCTCTACACCTCGCTGCTGGTCCAGGCCACCCACGCGCTCAACAAGGCCGGCTCCGGCAAGGACTCGCGCAGCAAGGCGTACCGGCAGTCCTTCCTGGTGGCGTACGCGGCGCGGATCCGCGAGCGGCTGACCACCGCCACCGCGCGGACCACCAGCGCCGCCGCGGCCGGGCGCCACCTGCGCGAGGACGGCACCGAGGAGCAGCTGCTGCCGGACGAGCGGCTGCTGCCCGCGCTGGCCGCCCGCTCGGAGGCAGTGGACGAGGAGGTGGGCCGGCTGTTCCCGAAGCTGGTCTCGCAGCGGGTACGGGTCAGCGACGGCGAGGGCTGGGCGGCCGGCCGCGCGGCCGCCGACCGCGCCGCCCTGCACGGGCGGGGTGAGATCCACAACTGACGGGCCGCCTGGTAGAACGTATCCCGCCACGAACGAAGGGGGATTCGACGTGACGGAGTCGGCGGCCGAGTCGGGCTACCGGGACCGGGTGCGCGGAGCGCTGCTGGGCGGTGCGATCGGCGATGCGCTGGGTTGGCCGGTGGAGTTCCTGCAGCTCCATCAGATCCGGGACCGTTTCGGGCCGCAGGGCGTGACCGCGCTGCCGGCCGGGAGCGGGCCGGTGGAGGTCACCGACGACACCCAGATGACGCTGTTCACCGCCGAGGGCCTGATCCGCGGCTTCGTCCGCGGCTGGTCGGGCGGCGGCGGCTCGGTGCCGGAGGCCATGCACGGCGCCTACCGGCGCTGGCTGCAGACCCAGTACCAGCCCGCGCCGGACACCGAGCCGCAGCCCCGCCCGTACGACGGCTGGCTGCTGAGCCGGTCGTTCCTGTACGCGCGGCGGGCACCGGGCAACGCCTGCCTGAGCGGGGTGTCCGAGCACCCGGTGTTCGAGGCGCCGTCCGCGATCGGGCTGCCGGGACCGATCAACCCCGGTTCCAAGGGCTGCGGCACGGTGATGCGCTCGGCGCCGTTCGGGCTGGCCCGCCTGGGCGTCGAGCAGTCCTTCGGGCTGGCCGTGCAGTGCGCCCAGCTCACCCACGGGCACCCGACCGGCTACCTGGCGGCGGGCGCCTTCGCGGCGCTGGTCGAGCGGCTGGCGGCCGGGACGGAACCGTGGGCGGCGGTCGGCGAGACGGTCGAGCAGATCCGCGAGCTGCCGAAGTCCAAGGAGACCGTCCAGGCGCTGGCCCGGGCGGTGCGGCTCGCCCAGGAGGCCGAGCCCTCGGCGGACACGGTG
Organism: Kitasatospora sp. NPDC004669; assembly: GCF_040609455.1. Classification (NCBI taxonomy): domain Bacteria; kingdom Bacillati; phylum Actinomycetota; class Actinomycetes; order Kitasatosporales; family Streptomycetaceae; genus Kitasatospora; species Kitasatospora sp. NPDC004669. The sequence continues at coordinate 46,231 of NZ_JBEXKB010000004.1, read as the reverse complement.
GAGCGGGTCGGGCTGGGCTGGATCGCCGAGGAGTGCCTGGCCATCTCGGTGTACGCGCTGCTGGCCGCCACCCTCGACCCCGACCCGGTGCGCACCGCGCTGCTGCTGTCGGTGAACCACTCCGGGGACAGCGACTCCACCGGCGCGGTCTGCGGCAACCTGGTCGGGGCCGCGTACGGCGCCTCGGCGCTGCCCGCCGAGTGGGCCGGGGCGGTGGAGGGGCGGGCCGAACTGCTGACGGTCGCGGACGACCTGCTGGTGCTGTTCGGCAGCCGTGACCCGGGCCACCCGGCGCTCAGCGGGCGCTATCCGGCCTGGTAGGAGCTACTTCGCCTGAGGGTCGGCGACCTGGCCGAGGAACAGCGGCCGCCCGCCCGAGGTGTCCCGGATCAGGAACAGGAACGGCCGGTCGATGTGCAGTTGGGCGGCCCGTTGCGGAGCGGGCGCTGCCATGACGCCGATGTTGACGCCGCTGCCGGCCGCCGCGACCGTGCCCTCCTCGTCGACCTGGACGGTGGCCTTCTGCACCACCGTGCTGACAGCGAGCGGCGGCTCCTTTGCGATGCCGGTCAGGTCGGCGTTGTCGAAGGCCGAGTGGACGCCGAGCGAGCGCAGCGCGGGGGTGAGCTCGTTGGACGTGTCGAAGTGGAAGCGCGGCAGCTGCAGGTCGACGGGCTGCGCGCTGAGGGCGCCGAGGATCCGGTCCAGCTCGGGCTGGTCCAGGCCCTTGGTGAAGGCCGCGAAGCCGCCCTGTGCCGGGACGATCAGGTCCATGGCCAGGTTGCCGTCCGCGTAAGGGAGTTCAACGGCCTGCCAGGGCTCGCCGACGATGCCGCCGGAGCCGTCGGCGTACTTGAATTCGCCGGTCTGGCTCATCATGGAGACGTTCGGGGTGGCGCCGTCGAGCTTGTGGAACGGGCGGTCCTCGGTGTGCGCGGGCTTGAACTCGGAGGCCCACTTCGCCTTGAGGTAGAGCGCGTCGGTGAGGACCACCCGGGTGTCCGGGTTGATCGCCTTCGCCGCGAAGAGGTCCTTGATCCGCCCCTCGGTGGCCTTCTCCACGGCCGCGTTGATCGCCTTGCGGCTGCCGTCCGGGTCCTTCTTGAAGTCGGTGGTGTGCACTCCGGCATCGAAGGCGGCGGCGAGGGTGGCCAGGTAGTCGGACTCCACCGGGAAGCCCTGCTGCGTCCAGACCTCGTCGCTCTGGCGCAGGGTGAGTCCGTCGGTGGTCGGCGCGGGTCGGTTCAGCGCGCCGGTGGCGAGGGCGTACTGCTTCGGGTCGAGGTCGGTGTGCAGGGCCTTGGCGAGCTCATCGGCGGTCGCCCCTCGGGCGCCGGGGAGCAACATGGCGAGCACGGTGGCCAGGCCGGACGGGGAGACCACGAGGTTGCGCCCGGCGTCGTCCGGCTTGGCGGTGAGGGTGTGCAGGAGGTCGAGTCCGAAGGCGTCGGTGGCCTTCGCGGTGGCGGCCGCCTGGGCCGGGTCCACCGCGGGCCGACTGGCCGGCGCGGAGGCCCGCAGCTCCGAGGTGCCGGCGGCTCCGGTGCTGCCACAGCCGCTGACCAGCGGCGCGGCGAGCGCGGCGGCGAGGAGCAGCGCCGCCGGACGGCGGGGCGTGCGACGACTGGTTCCGGTGCTGCTGTTCGTCATGGCCCTTCGACGCGGCACCCCGCCGACCGGTTCCGCGCCGGCTACCGGACGACAGGAATCTGACCGCTTCGCCAGTCATCGAGCCGCTTACGGATGCTCGCGACCATGGGTAGCGCGTCCACCTCGTCCGGGTGGAACCAGGCGACTTCGAAGGACTCGTCCGAGGTGCGAAGGGTGCCGCCGATGGCTCGACCGAGGAGACAGATGGAGAACTCCTGGCGGACCTCCCCGTCGTCGTACGCGAAGACGTGGCCCGGATTCGTGTAGGTGCCGACGATCCCGGTGATCTCGATCTCGATACCAGTCTCCTCGTGGGTCTCGCGGATCCCGCATCCCGCGGGGGATTCGCCCAGCTCCATCTTTCCACCGGGCAGTGCCCACATGCCGTTGTCGGTGCGCCGCTGCAACAGAACTCGGCCTGTCTCGTCCACCACGACCACAGAGGCAGCCGGAACCAGGCTGTTGGCCTCGGGGGCGTTCGGATCGTCTTCGTAGTCACGCCTGGCCATGCTCGGTCGCCTCCCGTGCTGCTCAATGCTTCGCACTTCTGAGGATGCCTAGAACGGGAGGGCGGGTTTGCCCTCCGCCCCGATGGTGACCACCTGCTCATGGAACTGCCTGGTCAGGACCTCCTGCGGGTAGTTCGTCTGAAGTTCCTGGTCCAGTTCTCCGGCGATCATGAGCAGCGACGGCAGCGGCTTCCGCTCGGCCTCGAAGGCCCGCCCGGCGACGGAAACAGCCTCCTCAAGCTCACCTCGGCGAGCCGCAGCGACACCGAGCGTGAGCCGGGCCTCCGCCATGCGCATGGGCGACCGCTCGGACCCGTCTGACACGGTGCCCACTCGGATGACCTCGCGGGCGTGGACCGAGGCGCGGGCGTCGTCACCGAGCAGCCGGTACGCATCCATCGCGTAGAAGGCCCACTTGTCGGGGTCGATGACGAAGTGGTGGTCCGAGTGCTCCGGCTCAGGAAGTCGCTCCAGCCTCGCACGCCCGGCCTCCAGGGCGTCTCGCACACCTCGGCCGTCGCCCATACGCCCGTACGCCTTGGCGGCCTGTCCGTAGAGCTGGGCCCCGATGGAGTGGCTGGCGTCTGCGGCGTGTCCAGCCTCGACAGCGGTGATCACATCGGCGAACCGGCCCTGCGTGAGGGCGAACCATGCCTCAAGTTCCCATGCCCAGGCGACGATCTCCCCATGGCCGCTCTCGACTCCGATGCGGAGGGCTGCGGCCCTGCTGAGGTTCGCCGCCTCGACCTGGCCCATGTCGTATTCGAGGCACCCACCCAGCAGGAAGAGCCATCCGGCGTCGACCAACAGGTCACGGTGCTGCTTGAGTGAGATCCGGCGATCCAACTGCCGGGTGACGAAGTTGATCCCCTCGCGGGTCTTCTGGTGGAGGTCGGCAGCCGGCGCGTACGGATAGGCCCGGCAGAGCTGGTAGATCGCGGCTTCGATCGACTCCATCGACGCCGGATTTATATCGGACTGCTCAATGCGTCGTACCATCTCGGCCACCTCCCACAGGCCGAAGCTTCCTGCGGGCGGCAGAGCAACGGCGACTGGCGGTTGTGTGACCACTCCTACCACAGCGCCGCGTTCCCAGGGCCGGGCGGCCAAGCCGAGAAGATGGCCGGGAATCCGCAGACCGTCCGCGACCTGGATGATCTTGTCCATGGTGGTGATCGCGCCTTCACCACGGGCCAACCTGCCGACCCGTTCGGCCTTCATGTCGATCGCCTCACCGACCTTGGTGAAGCTGATGCCGCCCCACTTCCGGGCCAACGCGAAGACTTCACCCAGGTCGCGACGGTTCAGCGCATCGCGCACGTCGGCGCGCTCAAGGACATGCGGTGGGAGTTCTGCGGGCGTTGGAGCTTCAGGCATGGCCACGTCCCCATGAGTCGACCTGACGCCGAGTCGCGCGGTGATCACCAAGTGTACCCATCATGGGTGTACCCACCATGGGGAAGCGACTTGGGCCTCCGCCCATGAATCCTCTTCTGAGCGCGAGGAATTGCCATCAGAGGAGAGACGCGATGTCAACCGTCGGACTTTCCGCGTTCGAAACGATGCTCACGCGGCATCGGCGGCCTGTCGGAGCAGCCAGGGATTACTTGCGTCAGTTCCTTGAGCAGGTTCCCGGAGGTTCCGCCCTCCTGGGCGATGGCCAACTCGTGGTTTCGGAGTTGGTTACCAACGCGGTGGTGCACGCACGGGTTTCGCCCGGGCGGGAGATCGCCGTGCGCTTCGAGTTGGTCTGCGGCCATCTTCGAATCGAAGTGCACGACGCGAGCAGCGAGAAGCCGGCGATCCGGCGCGCGGCCGGCCCGGATGACCTCTCGGGGCGCGGGTTGTGCCTGGTGGAGGCCCTGTCCGTGGAGTGGGGCTGCGAGCCTCGGCCGGAAGGCATTGGAAAGATCATTTGGGCCCTGGTGGGCCCGGAAGGTGGTGCGTGACGAGGCTCGTGAGTGCGTCCGGGGAGGCTGCGCCGCACCCGTTCCCCGTAGTGGTGCGAGGCGCGCCGCCCACCGCGAGGTGACGCGGTGGTGCGGCGAGCCTGGGTATCTCGACAGCTACCGGATGCAGTTGATGCGACGGATCTGGCGGGAACACACAGGAGTTGACGACCCGCTGGCCGGCCTGAACGAGGCGGCGCTGTTCCGGCGGATCTTCGGCCGCGAGACCGGGCCTTGACCGCTCGAACTAGTAGTTGACGGGGGGATAGCCCTGACCGGCCGCGGAGGGGTACCAGATCTGGTTGTTGCCGTTCCAGCAGTCCCACTGCTGGATGTGGATACCGTTGGTGTTCGCCCCGCCGGGGACGTCCAGGCACTTGCCGCTCCACGCGTTGCGCAAGGTGTAGCCGGTGCCCGGGACATGGGTCCAGATCCACTTCTGGTTGGCGCCGCCGTTGCAGGACCACTGCTGGGCGGGTGCCCCGTTGTCGGTGCTCCAGCCGCCGATCTCCAGGCACTTGCCGCTGCTCACGTTGACCAGCGAACCGCCCACCAGGCTCCAGTTCTGGTTGGCGCCGCCGTTGCAGGACCACTGCTGGGCGCGTGCGCCGTTGTCGGCACTCCAGCCGCCGATCTCCAGGCAGTGCGGGCTGATGGCGCTGCCCAGGGTGACGACGTTCGGGACCCCGGACGGGTGGTAGTCGTCGGCACTAGCACTGGGCACGCCGACGGTGAGCGCGAGGCCGGCGCCGAGGGCGGCAGCGGCTATGCGGGTCTTGAGGGCCAAGGTTGTGATCCTCATCAGAAAGATGGGTGATGAAAGGGGCACGTCGCTCGCGAGCACGATCGCCCCCAGCTGCTAGGCGGCCACACTAGTGGATCGACCACCTGACGATCACAAGGGTTTCACCTCATCACCCATGATTGAGGCGGCGCTGTTCCGGCGGATTTTCGGCCGCGAGACCGGGCCTTGACCGCTCAGTCCCAGAGCGCCCCGAGCGCCAGCAGCTCGTCCCGGTACTCGATCCGCTCGACCCACTCCCCCGGCCAGACCGCCTCGCCGTGGTGGGCGCCCGCGAAGGCGCCGGTCAGGCATGCCAGGGAGTCGGAGTCGCCGGAGCTGTAGGCGGCCCGGCGCACGGCGGCCACCGGGTCGTCCGGCAGCAGCAGGAAGCAGAGCAGGCCGGTGCCGAAGGCCTCCTCCGCGACCCAGCCCTCACCGGTGGCCAGGCAGGGGTCGGCCTCGACGTCGGGCGCGGCGAGCGCGGCCTCCAGCTGGTCGAGGACGGCCAGGCAGTCGTCCCAGCCGCGGGCGATGACGGCCTGCGGCGAGGAGCCGTACCAGCGCGCGGCGAGGTCGCCGAGCCAGAACTCGTCGTACCGCTCGCGGCTCGCCAGCGCGTACGCCCGCAGCACCGCGGGCAGCCCGGCCGGCGGGAGGCCCTCGGCCAGCTTGCGCACGGCGTAGGCGGTGAGGTCGCTGGCGGCGAGCGCGGTCGGGTGGCCGTGGGTGAGGGCGGACTGCAGCTGGGCCGCGCCGGAGAGCTGCCGGGCGTCCAGCTCACGGATCAGTCCGATCGGGGCGACCCGCATGTTGGCGCCGCAGCCCTTGGAGCCGACGTCGCTCGCCTGCTGCCAGCGGTACTCGTCGTGACTGAGCCGCTGGCAGGCGCGCAGGCAGGTCATGCCGGGGGCGCGGTTGTTCTCCGGGGAGCGCCACCAGTCGACGAACTCCTCGCGGACCGGCCGCTCCAGCCGTAGGGGCGTGAGCGGCCCGCGCTCCAGGGCGGTGCGCAGGCCGCGGCCGAGGGCGAGGGTCATCTGGGTGTCATCGGTGACCAACGCAGGCTCGGGCAAGGGCAGTTGCCGCCAGTCCGGGCAGTACTGAGCGATGTGCTCGATCTCGTCGAACTCAGTACGGTGGCCGATCGCGTCCCCGATCGCCAGCCCCAGCAGCGCCCCCGTCGCCTTGCCCACGGCAGCTCCCCCTCTTCCCGTTACAGCTCGACCAGCAGTTCCTTGAGCCCCCGGATCACATAGCCCGGGTTCCACTCGGGCTCGCGGACCAGCCGCAGGCCCGGGGCCCGGCGCAGCAGGGTGCCGTAGGACTCGGTGAGCTCCAGTCTGGCAAGCGGGGCGCCGAGACAGAAGTGAATTCCGGCGCCGAAGGTGATGTGGGGGTTGTCGGCGCGGGCGAGGTCGAGGCGGTCGGGGTCGGCGAAGCGCTCGGGGTCGCGGTTGGCGGAGCCGAAGAGCAGGGCGATCTCGGCGCCGCGCGGGATGGTGACGCCGCGGACCTCGACGTCCTCCAGGACCCAGCGCTCGAACATCTGCAGCGGGGTGTCCCAGCGCATCAGTTCCTCGACGGCGGTGGGCAGCAGCTCGTCCACCGAGCCGCGCAGCCGGGCAAGCTCCTCCGGGTGGCGGAACAGCGCCCACCAGCCGTTGCCGGTGGTGTTGACGGTCGCCTCGTGGCCGGCGTTGAGCAGCAGCACGCAGGTGGAGACCATCTCCTGTGCGCTGAGGGCGTCGGAGCCCTCCTGGGCCTGGATCAGGGCGCTGATCAGGTCCTCACCCGGATTCACCCGGCGCTCGCGGATCCGGGTGCGCAGGTAGTCGGAGAACTCGATGCTCGCGGTGACGGCCCGGCGGGCGGCCTCCTCGGTCGGGTTGAGCTCGAACATCCCGGTGATGTCGGCGGACCAGGGGCGCAGCAGGTGCCGGTCGCTCTCCGGGACGCCGAGCATCTCGGCGATCACGGCGACCGGCAGCGGCTCGGCGACGGCGGCGATCAGGTCGCCGCCGCCGGCCGCGAGCAGGTCGTCGACCAGTTCGCCGGCCAGGCGCCGGACGGTCGGCCGCAGTCCCTCGACCATGCGCGGGGTGAAGGCCTTGGAGACCAAGCGGCGGATCCGGGTGTGGTCGGGGGCCTCCAGGTCGAGCAGCCCGTGGTCGTTGAGGGTGTGGAAGGGCTCGTGCGCCGGGTCGGGCTCGGGGCGGCCGAACTCCTGGTGGCTGAAGCGGTGGGTGTAGGTGCGGCCGAGCCGCCGGTCGCGCAGCAGGGCGCTGACGTCCTCGTGGCGCGAGACCAGCCACTGGTTCGTCGGCTCGAAGTACGCCACCGGCGCGTGCTCGCGCAGCTCGGCGTACGCGTCGTACGGGTGGGCCACGAACGCCGCCGACCAGGGGTCGAACTTCGCCGTCGTCGTCATCGCTCGATCACTCCAGGCCGTGAGGGGAAGCCGGGAAGATCATCGTATGCATGCGGTACGTCCGTAAAGGGTCGTCACGCCCGTTCCGTCACCAGCCGCCGCACCAGCTCGGGCAGCGCGGTGGAGATCGGCTCCCGGATCACCTCGGCCGCGGCCTCGTCGAAGGGTGTCGGCTCGCCGTTCATCACGATCAGCCGGGCACCGCCCTCCACCGCGATCTGCGGCAGCGCGGCCACCGGGTAGACCTGGAGGCTGGTGCCCACCGCGACGAAGATGTCACAGGCCTTGGCGATCGCGTCGGCCTGATCCAGCACCACCGGGTCCAGGTTCTCCCCGAACATCACCGTGCGAGGCTTGAGGATGCCGCCGCAGTCCCGGCACGCCGGGTCCGGCTCGCCCGCCTCGACCCGCGCCAGCGCCTCCTCCATCGAACCGACCACCCGACAGCGCACGCACTGCACCTCCCGTGCGGTGCCGTGCAGTTCGAGCACCTTGCGGGCGGGCAGACCGGCCCGCTGGTGCAGCCCGTCCACGTTCTGGGTCAGCACCCGCATCGGCAGCCCGGAACGCTCCAGGTCCACCAGCGCGCGGTGCCCGGCGTTCGGCTCGGCGGCCAGCGCGCCGGCGTCGCGGCGCATCAGCCAGGCCCGCTTGCGCACCTCCGGATCGGCCAGGTACGGGCCGATGGTCACGAGCCTCTGCGCCGACGGGTCCTTCTGCCACAGCCCCTGCGGGCCGCGGTAGTCGGGGATGCCGGAGTCGGTCGAGATGCCCGCGCCGGTGAGCACGGCGATCAGGGGGCGCTTCGCGTTCATATCCGGGACGGTACGACCACCGCCCCGCCCGCGGCCACCGAAAATCCGGTGCGCCCGGTCAACTCCCGCCGCACACTGGGCCGGTCACCCGCCGTACCGCGAAGGAGCCCCGTGCAGGGAGCAGTCAGCGTCTCGCCCGCCCAGATCCCCGAGCTGCTGCTCGGGCTGGCCACCGTCCGTCCGGTCTTCCTCTGGGGAGCGCCCGGGATCGGCAAGTCCTCCCTGGTCAGGGCGTTCGCCGAGTCGCTCGGCCTGGAGTGCGTGAGCCTGGTCGGCACCCAGCTCGCCCCGGAGGACCTGATCGGCGTCCCCCAGCTCACCCCGGAGGGCCGCTCCCGGTTCTGTCCGCCCGAGCAGATCGCCCGCGACGAGCCGTACTGCCTGTTCCTGGACGAGCTCAACGCCGCCTCGCCGGACGTCCAGAAGGCCTTCTACTCGCTGATCCTGGACCGCCGGATCGGCTCGTACGAGCTGCCGCCCGGCTCGATCGTGATCGGCGCCGGGAACCGTGCCACCGACGGCGCGCTGGCCCGCCCGATGGCGTCCGCGCTGGTCAACCGGATGGTCCACGTCCATCTGCGGGCCAGCTCCGAGGACTGGCTGCGGTGGGCCCACGGCGCCGGCATCCACCCCTGGGTCGTCGACCACCTCACCGACCGGCCCGACCACCTGTGGTCCGCCCCGCCCAAGACCGAGGAGCCGTTCTCCACCCCGCGCGCCTGGCACATGCTCTCCGACACGCTGCACTCCTTCGGTCCCACCCTGGACGAGGAGACCCTCAAGGTGCTCGCGTACGGCCTGCTCACCGCGCAGCACGCGGTCGCCTTCTGCGGCTACGCGAAGATCGTCCGCAACTCGTACGGCCTGGAGGCGATCCTCAAGGGCGACGCCCGCTGGCCGCACCGGCTGGAGGACCGCGACCTGCTCTACTACCTCGCCGACTCCTTCCGCGGCCGCCTGGTCAAGGAGCTGCCCGCCCGCAAGGAGCACGCCTCCGGGGCGCAGCGACAGACCGCCTTCCGGGCCAAGTCGCTGCTGGTGCAGCTGGCCGAGATCTCCGTCGAGGTCGCCCAGACGGTGATCGCCGACGGCGCGGACGGCAACCCGGTGCTGCCCGCCTGGTTCCTGATCGAGGCTGCCCGGGACATGCCCCGACTGGTCGAGGCCCGCCGGTGAAGCGCGCCCCGGCCGACCGGAAGAAGCCGGACCCGGGGGCGGAGATCTTCGCCGAGGGCGTCCAACTGCTGCGCCGCAACCCGGCCTTCGCCGCCCTCAAGGCCGACTTCTGCCGCCGCGACGACTGTCCGCACGCGCCCGTCGGCGGCTGGGCGGTGGTCGACTCCGACGGCACCGTCCACGTCAACCCGCGCCGCCGCGCCGAGCCCGAGGAGTGGGCCTGGGTGCTGGCGCACTGCCTGCTGCACCTGGGCTTCGGCCACGTCCCGGCCGCCCGGGGCACCCGCGTCCAGCCCGACGCGTACGAGACGGCCGCCCGCTGCGCGGTGGTCAACCGCTTCCTCGCCACCTTCCCGATCGGCCGCGCCCCGGTCGTCCTCCCGCAGGAGTACCCCGGCGGCGACGAGGACGAGCTGGCCGACCGCTGGCACCGCGACGGCCTGCCGCCGGCCGGCACCGCCGGGGCGGACGGCACCGCGGGCGCCACCGCCGACCAGCTGCTGGTCGAGTGGACGGGCTACGGGAAGCACCCGCGGGACTGGGCCGCCGCCTTCGCCGCGGCGCTCACCCGCACCATGTCCGCCGCGATGGACCGGGCCGGCGGCCGGATCGACCGGGAGACCGGCGAGCGGCTGCCCGAACGGCCCTGGACCAGGGCGCTCAACTGGTTCGTCTCGTCCTACCCCCTGCTGGGCGGCCTCGCGGCCGGCATCACCGTCGTCGCCGACGCCGAGCTCGCCCGCGCGCACGACATCGCCGTCGCCGCGGTCAACGCCGAGGCCGGCGAGATCTACGTCAACCCGCTGCGCCACCACACCGACGAGGAGTGGCGCTTCATCCTCGGCCACGAGATGCTGCACGCCGCCCTGCGGCACGGCGAGCGCCGCGGCGGGCGGGACCCGTTCCTGTTCAACGTCGCCGCCGACTACGTCATCAACGGCTGGCTGCTGGAGATGGGCGTCGGCGAGATGCCCGAAGGACTGCTGCACGACCCGCAGTTGAAGGGCCTGTCGGCCGAGGAGGTGTACGACCGGATCGTCGGCGACCAGCGCCGGATCCGCCGTCTCGCCACCCTGGCCGGGAAGAACCGCCCGGACGTCCTCGGCGAACCGCTGGACCGCGGCCCGCGCGACTACGTGGACCTGGACGACTTCTACCGGCGCGGCCTGCAGCAGGGCTTCGAACTGCACCAGCGCGAACGCGGCCTGCTCCCGGCCGGGTTGGTCGAGGAGATCCGGGCGCTCGCCCACCCGCCGCTGCCCTGGGACGCCCGACTGGCCCGCTGGTTCGACGAGTTCGTCCCGAGCCCGGAGCCGGTGCGCAGCTACTCCCGCCCGGCCCGTCGGCAGTCCGCCACCCCGGACATCCCCCGGGCCGGCCGCTACCGCCCCGAGGAGGAGGTGCCGCGCTGCACCTTCGGGGTCGTCCTGGACACCTCCGCGTCGATGAGCCGGACACTGCTCGGCAAGGCGCTCGGCGCGATCGCCTCGTACGCCGCCGCCCGGGACGTCCCGGCCGCCCGGGTGGTGCACTGCGACGCCGCCCCGCACGACGCCGGGTACCTCCCGGTCGAGGAGATCGCCGGGCGGCTGCGGGTGCACGGGCGCGGCGGCACCGTCCTCCAGCCCGGCATCGACCTGCTGGAGCGCGCCGAGGACTTCCCGCCCGGGGCGCCCCTTCTGGTCATCACCGACGGCGAGTGCGACGTGCTGCGGGTGCGCCGCGAGCACGCCTTCCTCGTCCCGCGCGGCGCGGGGCTGCCGTTCACCCCGCGCGGACCGGTCTTCCGGATGAGCTGAGCGGCCCGTCAGACCAGCGCCGCGCGGGGCGCGAGGCCCGGGCGGGTGAGCGGAGCGAGCGCGCCGAGGTAGCAGGCGGCGGCGAGCGGGATGAAGGCCAGGTCGGCGGCCGAGGCGACGGTGCCGACCAGCATCAGGACCGGGCTCCACCAGCGCAGCGTCCGGGCCGCGCCCACCGAGGCGGCGACCAGCAGGGCCAGCAGGCCGACGTAGAACAGCAGCGGGCCGACCTTGTAGACGACGGGCAGCACCCCGGGGACGTCCTGGACGCGCTCGAACAGCCGCGCCTGCTCGTCCTTGGTGGACGAGGCCAGACCGACGTACAGGTCGATCCCGATCTGCACCAGCGAGGCCGCCAGGCCGGCGAGCGCCGTGCCCAGCGCGGTGTTCGCGGCCAGCCGCCCGACCGTGGTGCCGCGCGGGGCGAGCAGTCGGCGCAGGGCGAACAGCACCGGGGCGAACAGCAGCAGGCCCGCGAACATCGCGGTGTGCCCGGCGGTCCAGCCGAGGCCCGGCGCGCGGGAGCCGGGCACCAGGCGGATGCCGCCGTAGAGGGCCATCAGCGCGGGGGCGCCGACGGCGGCGTAGCAGGCGAGGCGGCTGTTCCGGAGGGCGTTCATGCGAGGTTCTCCCGTGGTGGTGTCCGTGGACCGTTCCGACACCCCAGAGCCTCCCGGCCGGGGCCCTCGTCACGGATCGCCCGCACCGGCGAACTCCCGGCCTCCCCCGCAGGGGGGAGCCGGTCAGACCCCGCCCTGCGGGGGACCGATCGGACCCCGCCCGTAGGGAGCCGGTCAGGCCTCCCCCGCCACCACCGCCCCGGCCTCGTACGCGAACACCACCGCGTGCACCCGGTCGCGCAGCCCGAGCTTGCTCAGCACATTGCTGACGTGCGTCTTCACGGTGTGCTCGCTGACCACCAGTTCGGCCGCGATCTCCGCGTTGGACAGCCCGCGCGCGATCAGCCGCAGCGTCTCCTGCTCGCGCAGGGTCAGCTGCTCCAGCAGCTTGGACGGCGGCCGCACCGCCCGCTCCGGCGCTCCCGGACGGCGTGCGGCGAACTCGCCGATCAGCCGCCTGGTCACCGAGGGCGCGAGCAGCGCCTCCCCCGAGGCGACCATCCGCACCCCGTGCGCCAGGTCGTCCCGGCGGACGTCCTTGAGCAGGAAGCCGCTGGCACCCGCGTACAGGGCGTCGAAGACGTAGTCGTCGATGTCGAAGGTGGTCAGCATGATCACCTTGGTGGACGGGAACTCGGCGCACACCCGGCGGGCCGCCTCCAGCCCGTCCATCACCGGCATCCGGACGTCCAGCAGCAGCACGTCCGGGTGGTGCGCGCGCACCGCCTCGACCGCCTCGGCGCCGTCGCACGCCTCGGCCACCACCTCGATGTCCGGCTGCGCGTCCAGGATCATCCCGAACCCGGCCCGCACCAGCTCCTGGTCGTCCGCGACCACCACCCGTATCGACGTCATCCGCCCACCCTCTCCACCACGCCCGTCGGCCCCAGCGGCAGCCGGACACTCACCAGGAAACCCCTGCCCTCCGGCCCCGGACCGGCCTCGGCCCGGCCGCCGCAGGCCGTCGCCCGCTCGCGGATGCCGACCAGCCCGCGCCCGCCGGACCAGCCGGCCACCGTACGGTCGGCCGCCAGCGGCACGCCGCGCCCGTTGTCGGAGACCAGGACCTCCAGCACGTCACCGGCGCGCCGCACCCGGATCGCGGCCCGGTCGGCCCCGGAGTGCTTGACGGTGTTGGTCAGCGCCTCCTGCACGATCCGGTACGCCGCCGCCTCCACGTCGGCGGGCACCGCGTCCAGCCCGTCGGCGAGTTCGAACTCCACCTCCAGGCCGGCCCGGCGCACCCGCTCCGCCACCTCGGCGAGTTCGGTCAGCCTGGGCTGCGGCGCCAGTTCCCGCCCGGCCTCCGGGTCCTTCAACACCCCCAGCACGCGCCGAAGTTGGACCATCGCGTCGCGGCCCGAATCGGCGATGGTGTCGAACGCGCGGATCGCCCGCTCCGGCTTGTTGTGCACCACCAGCGGCCCGGCCTCGGCCTGGATCACCATCAGCGACACGGCGTGCGCCAGGATGTCGTGCATCTCCCGGGCGATCCGGGCCCGTTCCTCCGCCACCGCCCGCGCCGACTCGCTGGCCGCCCGCTCCCCGGCCTCCCGGGCCCGCTCCGCCTGCACCCGGGCCAACTCCCGCTGGGTGCGCACCAGGAAGCCGAAGACGAAGGAGCCGCCCGAGGTGAGCACGCTGAACAGCGCGCCGTTCGGCGAGTGGGTGCCGATCACATTGGCGACCACCACCACCGCCAGCACCGGCCAGCGCTGTCGGTCGGGGAAGCGCTCCGCCACGGTGTACATCCCGATCACCACGTACAGCGGCACCTGCGGGTTCGCCGAGTGCGCGACCACCGACAGCACCAGCGAGGGCGCGCTGCCCACGATCAGCAGGAGCAGCGAGGCCCGGCGCCGCCAGGGCAGGAACAGCGCGGTGGACACCGCCAGCAGGTAGACCCACCAGGGCCAGTCCGTGTCGTCGTTGTAGACCGACCAGACCGACACCGCGGCCGAGCAGACCGTCAGGAAGGTGTCCAGCACGTACGGGCTCAGCCCGGTCGTCCATGTCCGCCAGCGCGCCACGCGCTCCACCGTCGCACCTCCCCCGTACCCGGGGGCCCCGCCCCCGCGGAGAAGATCATGCCCTACCGGCAGAACCTCCGGCACCGCCCGGTCAGGCACCGCTGACCGTCACACCGCCGGTCTCCGCCCGCGCGGTGATGCTGTGCGCCGCGCCCGGCTGGGAGGGGATGCTCACGTCCGTGCCGCCCGTCGTGGCCTGCGCGTTCACCGTGTACGCCTCCCCGGACGGCACCTTCAGCTTCACCCCGCCGTTCGAGGTCGTCGCCTCCACCTTCGCCGGCGCGCTGGCGAAGTCGGCCCGCACGCCCCCGTTCACCGCGGTCAGCCGCACCTGCGGGGAGGTCAGCCCGCTGGCCTCGACCCCGCCGTTCTTCACGTCGGCCTCCGCCTCGGCGGCCAGCCCGGTCAGCTTGATGCCGCCGTTGCCCTCCTTGACCCGCACCTTGGTCCCGGCCGGCACCTGGACGGTGTACCCGACCCCGCAGGAGTCGCAGTCGTACGTCAGCCGGAGCACGCCGTCCTTCACCTCGTGGGTGCTCTTCGGCGCGTCCCCCTTGTAGTTCTGGTTCTCGACCACGTGCACCGCGTCGCCGCCGCCGGTCACCACCACACCGCCGTTCCGCCCCTCGACCACCAGCTCCTTGACCTGCTCGGCCACCCCGTAGCTGACCGTCCGGTGCTCCTGGTCGTCCCCGATCGGCAGACAGCCCGACATCCCGACCAGCACCCCCGCCGTGATCGCCATCGCGCCCAGCACCCGCTTCATTTCCGGCCCCCTTCGCAAGCCCCGTCATCCCGACACCGAGAAGCCTCCCGCAGCGACCCCCTCCGCCACCTCCCTCGCCGGAGCGGTTCCCGCGGCTCCCCCGCGAGGGGGAGGGAGGGGGAGGGAGGGGGAGGGAGGGGAGGCTGGCGCGGGTCCGCTCGGCCCGGACGGCCCCCGAAGCGGCGTCAGGAGGAGTAGCCGGAAGGGAATTCGCGGATTCGCCGACGGCGCGGCCGGTTCGCGAGTAGCTTGTTTGCCCGCGCTCAACCACCCGCGCACCCCTGCCGAGGCGAACACAGCGAGGGCTGATCAGGCATGGCCAACACGCCGTCCGGCGGACCCGGTCCCACGACCGGCCACGGCCTCGACGACCGCGTGCCCTTCCTGGCCAGACTGGACCACGCCGACCGCAGCGCACTGCTCGCCCTCGGCCGCCGGCTCAGCTACCCCGCGCGCTCCACCGCACTGCGCGAGGGAGAACCCTCCGACCACGTCCTGCTCATCCTGCACGGCTGGCTGAAGGTGACCGCCGCCGCCGAGAACGGGTACGAGGCGCTGCTCGCCCTGCGCGGCCCGGGCGACATCGTCGGCGAGTCCGCCGCGCTCAGCGGACGGCCCCGGGCCGCCACCGTCACCGCGCTGGAGCAGGTCGAGGCCGCCGCCGTCGACCGGGCCACCTTCACCGCCTACCTGCAGAACACCCCCGCGGCCTCGATGCAGCTGCTGGCGCTCTCCACCGACCGGCTGCGCGCGGCCGACCACCACCGGCTGAAGTTCGCCTCGCTCAGCGTCGGCGAGCGGCTCGCCGACCTCCTGCTGGAGCTGGCCCGCACCCACGGACGCCGGACCGAGGAGGGCATCGTCGTCTCGGTCCCGCTCAGCCAGCAGGAGCTGGCCGGTTCGGTCGGCGCCTCCCGGGAGGCCGTCGCCCGGCTGCTCAAGTCCCTGCGGGACCGCGGCATCGTCGTCACCAGCCGCCGCTCACTGGTCATCGCGCGCCCCGACCTGCTCCGGAGGCCCGGTCAACTCCGTTGATCCGTCCAGATGTTCTGTGCACACCGTCACAGAACGAGTGCCTCAACGGCGCTCACGCCACCACGCCCGCACCGGGCAGGCTGAGGCCCGATGACGAACCGAGAGGTGACCATGACCGAGCCGGTGAACCACACCATCCTGCTGCTGGACATCGAGCAGTTCGGCCGACGGGACGACGTCGAGCAGGCCTTCATGCGCCGGATGCTCTACTCCGTCCTGCACGAGACGCTGCGCAGCGCCGGCGTCGAACCCGCCGAACAGCGGCTGGAGGACCGCGGCGACTCGGTGATGGCCCTGATCAACCCGACCGTCCCCAAGTCCAAGCTGCTGCACGCGCTGATCAACGAGACCCCCACCCTGCTGCACGCCAACAACCGCCTCGCCGCCGACAGCGCCCGGGTACGGCTGCGGATCG
The DNA here is from genome assembly GCF_040609455.1 of Kitasatospora sp. NPDC004669. Taxonomy (NCBI): domain Bacteria; kingdom Bacillati; phylum Actinomycetota; class Actinomycetes; order Kitasatosporales; family Streptomycetaceae; genus Kitasatospora; species Kitasatospora sp. NPDC004669. Next base: position 30,255 of record NZ_JBEXKB010000004.1, on the reverse strand, counting down.
TGCTCGCCTCCGGCGAGGTCGCCGTGCAGGAGCTGGGCGGAGCGCTCGGCGGCGCGGTCGGCTGGGACCTCAACCAGGCCTTCCGGCTGCTCGACTCGACGGCCCTTCGGGAGGCGCTGAAGCACCGGGACGGGCCCTGCGTGCTCGGCGTGTCCGACTCGCTCTACCAGGGCATCGTCCGGCACGGCCACAACGGCATGGCGCCGGAGACGTTCCACCGGATCACCGTCGACGGCAAGGAGGGCGAGTTCCCGGCCTGGCTGCACGGCGTCCCGGCCCCGGCTCCAGCCCCGGTTGCCCAAGCCGCGCCCGTCCCGACCGCTGCCCCGGCCCCGCTCCCCGCCGCCGCTCCCGCCGAGAGCCGGACCCCCGCCACCTTCCAGTTCCTCGGCGGCTCCCCCTCCTTCGGCGGCAACCTGATCGGCGGCGACCAGCACATCGTCTCCGGCGGCGAGGTCCACGGTGACATCAACACCGGCAACACCGTCGGCGGTGACCGATGACCGCGACCCCCGAACCGGAGGCCGCCGACGAGGCCGGCCTTCAGGAAGCGCCACCCGAGGAACCCCAGAACGCCTTCGAGGCCGCCCAGGAACTGCTGGAGCACGTCCCGGACGCCTTCGCCGGCCACGGCTTCCTCTTCGCCGGCGGCGACCCCCGCTTCGGCGGCGGCCTCATCGGCGGCGACCAGCACACCGTCTCCGGCGGGCAGGTCCACGGCGACGTCGTCACGGGCCACAAGACCACCGTCTACCAGCTCGGCTCCGCCTTCGGGGCTCCGCTGCACGCCTCGGGCGAGGTCCCGGCCGATGAACTCGACGCCCTGGCCGCGGTCTTCCGGGACGGACCGGCCTTCTTCACGGCGCTCCACCAACTGCGCGAACAGCGGGTCCTGATCCTCACCGGCCGGGCCGACACCGGCCGCCGCTCCGCCGGACTGATGCTCCTGGCCGGGCTGGGCGCCCGTCCGATCCGCAACCTCGACCCCGACGTCTCCGCCACCACCCTGCTCACCGGAGTGGAACAGGCCAAGGGCTACCTGCTCGCCGACTACGCGGCCCCCCGTACCCGCCCGCTGCGCCGACCCGACCTCGACCGTCTCCGCGAGACCCTCACCAAGCAGGACGCCTACCTGGTCATCACCACCATCCGTTCCGGCGCGATGCGCGGACTGCCCACGGTCGACTGGCAGCCGCCCGACCCCCGGCAGGTGCTGACCAAACATCTGCTCGCCCTGGCCGACATCCCGGCCACGCGGATTCAGGAGCTGTTCGACCTCAGCCCGGTCCACGACTTCCTGTCGCAGAAGCGACCGATGCGGGAACTGGCGGAGTTCGCCGTCGAGTTGGCGCAGCACTCTCCGGAGACGGACGACCCCTCCAACCTCGCCAAGTTCGGCCACGGCATCGTCCAGGAACAGGTCGGCCGTTGGTTCGGCGACCTCGAACTCCCGCTCCGCGAAAAGGCCTTCCTGATCTCCCTGGCCGTCTTCGACCACGCCCCCTACACGCTCGCCGTCGAGGGCGCCGACCGCCTGTTCCGCCGGCTGGAGACCATCCGCACCGCCGGCGAGCCGGACGGCATCCCGCCCTTCGGTGGCTCGATCGAGGAGCGGATGACCCTCGCCCGGGCCGAACTCACCGAGGAGACCGAGCAGACGCCCTGGGGCCCGGTGCCGCAGCGGATGGCCTCCTTCCTCGACCCCCGCACCTCGCACACCCTGCTGCGCGAGGTGTGGGCGAGCCACCCCTCCGCCCGCCCCGCGATCACCGGCTGGCTGAACGCGCTGGCCACCGACTCCCGCGCCCTGGTCCGCACCCGGGTGGCCTCCGCCACCGCCCTGCTCGCCTCCGTCGACCTCTCCGCCACGATGAGCGGACTGCTCGGCCCGTGGTCCGGCGCCAAGGACTTCCGGCTCTGCCTGCAGGCCGCCAACAGCCTCGCCCTCGCCTACCACGCCGGCACCGCCGCCGTCCCGCGCATCCTGCGCAGCTGGGCCGGTGACGACAACGCCCGCCGCCGCTGGACCGCCATCCGCTGCTACGCCCTGCTCGGCCCGCTCCTGCCGGCCCAGGCCCTGGAGGCCTTCGCGCTGGCCGCCGAACGGCTGGCCACCGAAGAACTGGACCAGCTCGCCGCCAAGTTCCAGCTCGGCCACCAGGACCCGGCCCCGGACCAGCCCAACCGCCACCAGGTGCTCGGCCTGCTCGAAGCGGCCGAGCTGCTGCTGCTCTCCCCCGAGGCCGAGCAGGCCCTGCGTGCCCTGGTCCGCTGGCTCTCCGGCCCGACCGGCCTGCGGCAGCTCGCCCTGGCCACCTTCCTGACCGCCGCGCAGCGCACCGAGGACACCGCCGTGGGCAGGCCGCTGCTGCTCGACTGGTACGCCCGGAGCCCACGCCCGGAGCCGGGGAGCGTGGTCAGCGTCACCGTGCTGTCGGCGCCCGGGGAGCCGTCGCCCGTCCGGTCCCTGCTGGCCGCCCTGTGGCGTGAGGCACTCACCGACCGCCTCTACGGCACCGTCGCCCTGGGCGTGCTGCGCGGCTGGCTGATCGGCGCCACCGACCAGCCCGAGACCAAGGCCCGACTCACTGAGCTGTTCGACGACTTGGCGGTCACCGAGCGCGACCGTCAGCGACTCGACCACCTCGTCCGCACCGTCCGCGACGGCGGCCCGACCTCCCGGCCGCCCGCCCCGTCCGCGTCCAGCGGCCGAAGCTGAAGCCGAAGCCCACCCGACCCGTCCCGATCCTGGAGTATCCGCGCATGTCGGCACGACACCGCCCCGACCTCCCCGCCGGCGACCTCACCGACCCGGTCCTGAAGGTCCACCCGCTCGGCCGCTCGCTCGGCCTGCCCAAGCGGCCGGACGCCCGGGCCGACTCCGCGCTGGTGCTGACCTCGCCCTCCGGCGAGCACCAGGTGTTCCTCCCACCGCACCGCCCCGGCTTCAGCGACCTCGTCGGCCGCGGCTACCAGGCCGCGTTCGAGATCGACCTCGGCCTGCACCACCTGCGGATGACGGAGCGGCTGCCCGGCCGGGACGACGTCGGCGCCTTCGAGGCCGTGGTGGAGATCGACTGGCAGGTCGCGGTCCCGGAGCTGGTGGTGTCCAGCCGGATCGGCGACGTCCCGGCGCTGCTCGTGCCCCGCATCCGGCAGCGGATGCGCGCGGTCACCCGCACCCTCGGCACCGACCAGAGCGGCGAGGCCGAACTCGCCGTCCAGCAGGCGCTGGACGAGTACCCGGTCGCCGAGGCCGAGGGCCTGCGGGTGGGCTGCGCCGTCCAGCTCGACATCGACCAGGCCGCCCGCGACCAGAAGGAGCGGCTGCGCGGCTACCACTTCGACACCCAGGCCCACCCGCACGCCCTTCGGCAGGTCCAGGAGGCGAACGAGATCCTCGCCGCGAAGGCCGAGTTCTACCAGTACCACCTGGAGCGGGGCGGGATCGCCGCCTGGGCCCTCCAGGTCGCCGCCCACCCCGAGGACCTGCCGCGGGCGCTCGGCTACCTGAAGGACGAGCAGCAGGAGCTGGTCCAGGGCCAGCTCTCCGTGATCCAGCGGCTGCTCGACCAGGACGCCCTGGAGGACTTCGAGTTGGAGGGCCCGCGCCAGGACGCCAGGACCGCGTTCGAGGCCATCCTGCGCCACCGGCCCGGCGGACCCGTGCCGCCCCGGCTCGACAAGAGCCCGAACCCGCCGCTTCCCCAGTGAACCCGAGGAGCCCCACCGTGTCCGACCCTCCCGACCCGCCCCCGTCGACCCCGCCACCCGGTACGGCCCTGCTCGCCGAGCTGCGCGCCGAGATAGCCCGGGCCGACAGCAAGGCCTCCGTCCTGGTCGCCGCGCTCGGCGTCACCGTCGGGGTGCTCGGCGGCCTGCTCACCGGCAACGGCTGGGCACCGCAGCGTCTCTCCGCCCTCGCCAAGGTGTTGCTCGCGCTCGGCGGCCTCGGCATCGCCGTCTCGCTGGTCTCGCTGCTGTTGGCGGTGCTGCCCCGCTACCGCCGCAGCAACTGGCGCCCCGGCCGTCCGCTCGGCTACTTCGGGGACATCCGCCGGGCCGCCGAGCAGGGTCTGCTGGCCGACGCCCTGGCCGACACCGAGCAGCGCGCCGCCGAGGCCGTCCGTACCGCGCTCGCGGAGAACAGCCTGATCGTCCTGCGCAAGCACTCCTGGGTCAGGACCGGCATCCTCGCCTTCGGCGCCGGCCTGTTCCCACTGGTCACCGCCCTGTTCCTGGGCTGACCCGGTTCCGCACACCCGTCCACCGTCGTACGGACGCCGCTGTCGCGCGCGTCCCGTCCCAAGGACTCCGTCATGACCGAACCGACCTATCCGGACACTCCCCCGCCGCAGTACCCGGCGTCCCCGCCGCAGTACCCGACCGTCCCGCCGCAGCATCCGCACGACGCTCCCCAGTACCCGGCCGCCGCCCCGGCCTACCCGACCGCGACACCCCCGCAGTACCCCACCGCCGCTCCGCCTCAACACCCCGCCGCACCCCCGCAGTACCCCAGCGCCGTCCCGCCCCAGTACGCACCCCAGCAGCCCCCGCAGCAGCCGCCCCGCATCCCCGCCCAGGGCTTCGCCCCGCCGCCCGCACCGCCGCAGCCACCCGTACTCGACCCCACCGTCGACATCGACCCGCACACCGGCCGGATCCACCTGGCCGCCCGCCAGCGCGGCGCCGACGCCACCGCGATCGGTCAACTGGTGCTCCAGCTCCCGCACTTCCTCTGCAGCCTGGCGGTCGTCGCGATCGTCTCGCTGTTCCTCCCCTCGCCCGTCAACCTGGTGCTGATCGGTCTCTGGATCGCCTCCGGGGCGCTGGTCTTCCACCGCCCCACCGAGAAACTCCTCGCCCGCTACCTGTTCCGGATGCGCCCGGCCCTGCACTCCGAGCTGACCCGGCTGGAGCCGATCTGGCACCAGGTGACCGCCAAGGCCGGGGTGAACCCGGAGGCGTACGACCTGTGGATCGAGGACCACAAGAGCGTCAACGCCACCGCGGCCGCCGGGCACATCGTCGGCGTCACCCGGTACGCGCTGGACACCCTCCCCGCCGCCCAGCTGGCGGGTGTGCTGGCGCACGAGCTCGGCCACCACCGCGGCGGCCACGCCTGGGCGACCCTGCTCGGCTACTGGTACTCGCTGCCGGCCCGGTTCGGCTGGGCGCTGTTCCGCTTCGTGGCCGTGATCGCGTTCCGGATCGCCTCGGTCTTCTCGCTGCTCGGCGCCCTCGTGGTGGGGCTGGTCTCGGTGGTCCTGGTGGTGGCCGTGGCCTTCTCCTTCCCGCCGCTGCTGCTGCTCCTGGTCACGCCGTACCTGCTCGCCGCGGTCGGCCGCCGGTCCGAGCTGCGGGCCGATGTCCAGGCGGCCGAGCTCGGCTTCGCCGACGCCCTGATCGAGGTCTTCCACGGCTTCCTGCGGGACGAGGAGGAGGCCATGGCGGTCGCGCAGCGGGAGAACGGCGGCCGGGACGTCCGCCCGGGCCTCGGCCAGCGGCTGCTCTCCAGCCACCCGGACACCCACACCCGGATCCGCCGTCTGGAGGACTGGCGCGCGGCGGCGGCCTCCGCCGCCCGCTAGGCGGGCCCGGCAGCCGGAAACGCCGCAGGGCGGCCACCCCGTGAGGGGTGACCGCCCTGCGATCAGTGGCCGTTGCCGGCCGAAGAGGTGACTCAGCCGGTGTACGGGCCGTAGTCGTAGTCGTCCAGCGGAACCGCCTGGCCGGAGCCGGCGCCGAAGGGCGACAGGTCGTAGTCGTCGTAGCCGACGGCCGAGTACATCGCGGCCTTGGCCTCCTCCGTCGGCTCGACCCGGATGTTGCGGTAGCGGGGCAGACCCGTACCGGCCGGGATGAGCTTACCGAGGATGACGTTCTCCTTGAGGCCCAGCAGCGGGTCCGACTTGGCGTGGATCGCCGCGTCGGTGAGGACCCGGGTCGTCTCCTGGAAGGAGGCGGCCGACAGCCAGGACTCGGTGGCCAGCGAGGCCTTGGTGATACCCATCAGCTGCGGACGGCCGGAGGCGGGGTGACCGCCCTCGGAGACCACACGACGGTTCTCGGTCTCGAAGCGGCCGCGCTCGACCAGCTCGCCCGGGAGCAGCTCGGCGTCGCCCGACTCGATGATCGTCACGCGGCGGAGCATCTGCCGGATGATGATCTCGATGTGCTTGTCGTGGATCGACACACCCTGCGAGTTGTAGACCTTCTGGACCTCGGCGACCAGGTGGACCTGGACGGCACGCTGGCCCATGATGCGCAGGACGTCGTGCGGGTTGGTGGCACCCATGGTCAGCTTCTGGCCGACCTCGACCGCCTCGCCCTCGCTGACCAGCAGCTTCACACGCTTCGAGACCGGGTAGGCGATCTCGTCGGTGCCGTCGTCCGGCGTGATGACGATCTTGCGGGTCTTCTCGGTGTCCTCGATCCGCGCCCGGCCGGTGGCCTCCGAGATCGGGGCCACACCCTTGGGGGTACGGGCCTCGAAGAGCTCGACGACACGCGGCAGACCCTGGGTGATGTCGTCACCGGCCACACCACCGGTGTGGAAGGTACGCATGGTCAGCTGGGTGCCGGGCTCACCGATGGACTGGGCGGCGATGATGCCGACCGCCTCACCGATGTCGACCAGCTTGCCGGTGGCCAGCGAACGGCCGTAGCAGAAGGCACAGGTGCCGACGGCCGACTCACAGGTCAGGATCGAGCGGACCTTGACCTCGGCGATGCCGTGGCGGATCAGCTCGTCGATCAGCACGTCACCGAGGTCGGTGTTGGCGGTGGCCAGCAGCTTGCCGTCGACGGTGATGTCCTCGGCGAGCATGCGGGCGTACACGCTGGTCTCGACGTCGTCGGCCTTGCGCAGCACGCCGTCGGCGCCCACGGAACCGATCGACAGCTTCAGGCCGCGCTCGGTGCCGCAGTCCTCCTCGCGAATGATGACGTCCTGGGAGACGTCGACCAGACGACGGGTGAGGTAGCCGGAGTCGGCGGTACGGAGGGCGGTGTCGGCCAGACCCTTACGGGCACCGTGGGTGGAGATGAAGTACTCCAGCACGGTGAGACCCTCACGGAACGACGCCTTGATGGGCCGCGGGATGGTCTCGTTCTTGGCGTTCGACACCAGACCACGCATACCGGCGATCTGACGCATCTGCATCATGTTTCCACGAGCACCCGAGTCGACCATCATGAAGATGGGGTTCGTCTTCGGGAAGTTCGCGGCCATGGCGTCCGCGACCTCGTTGGTCGCCTGGGTCCAGATGCCGACGAGCTCCTGCTTGCGCTCGTCGTTGGTGATCAGACCGCGCTCGTACTGCTTCTGGACCTTCTCCGCCTTCGCCTCGAAGCCCTCCAGGATCTGGGGCTTGCTCGGCGGGACGATGACGTCCGAGATCGAGACGGTGACACCCGAACGGGTCGACCAGTGGAAGCCGGCCGCCTTCAGGTTGTCCAGGGTCGCCGCGACGACGACCTTCGGGTAGCGCTCCGCCAGGTCGTTGACGATCGCGGAGAGCTGCTTCTTGCCCACCTCGTAGTCGACGAACGGGTAGTCCTCGGGCAGCAGCTCGTTGAAGAGCGCGCGGCCCAGGGTGGTGGTCAGGCGGAAGGGCTCGCCCTCGAACCAGGTCGACTGGCCGTCCTCGTCCACCGGGGCGGTCCAGCCGCGCGGCGGGACGGTGCCGGCGCCCAGGCGCAGCTCGATCGGGGCCTGGACGTCCAGGTCGCGGGCGTCGAAGGCCATGATCGCCTCGGCGGTCGACGAGAAGGAACGGCCGGCGCCCTTCACGTTGTCGCGGTCCGAGGTCAGGAAGAACAGACCGAGCACCATGTCCTGGGTCGGCATGGTGACGGGGCGACCGTCGGCCGGCTTCAGGATGTTGTTCGAGGACAGCATCAGGATGCGGGCCTCGGCCTGCGCCTCCGCGGAGAGCGGCAGGTGGACGGCCATCTGGTCACCGTCGAAGTCCGCGTTGAACGCGGTGCAGACGAGCGGGTGGATCTGGATGGCCTTGCCCTCGACCAGCTGCGGCTCGAAGGCCTGGATGCCGAGGCGGTGCAGGGTGGGCGCACGGTTCAGCAGGACCGGGTGCTCGGCGATGACCTCTTCGAGCACGTCCCACACGACCGGGCGGGCACGCTCGACCATGCGCTTCGCCGACTTGATGTTCTGCGCGTGGTTCAGGTCGACCAGGCGCTTCATCACGAACGGCTTGAAGAGCTCCAGCGCCATGGCCTTCGGCAGACCGCACTGGTGCAGCTTGAGCTGCGGGCCGACGACGATGACCGAACGGGCCGAGTAGTCGACTCGCTTGCCGAGCAGGTTCTGGCGGAAACGACCCTGCTTGCCCTTCAGCATGTCGCTGAGGGACTTCAGCGGGCGGTTGCCCGGGCCGGTGACCGGACGGCCGCGGCGGCCGTTGTCGAACAGCGCGTCGACGGCCTCCTGGAGCATGCGCTTCTCGTTGTTCACGATGATCTCGGGGGCACCGAGGTCGAGCAGGCGCTTCAGGCGGTTGTTGCGGTTGATGACGCGGCGGTACAGGTCGTTCAGGTCGGAGGTCGCGAAGCGGCCACCGTCCAGCTGCACCATCGGACGCAGGTCCGGCGGGATGACCGGGACGCAGTCCAGCACCATGCCGTTCGGCTTGTTGCTGGTCTGCAGGAACGCGGAGACGACCTTGAGGCGCTTCAGCGCACGGGTCTTCTTCTGGCCCTTGCCGGTGCGGATGATCTCGCGCAGGCGCTCGGCCTCTTCGGCCAGGTCGAAGGTCTCCAGGCGGTCCTTGAGGGCCGCCGCGCCCATCGAGCCGGAGAAGTAGGTGCCGAAGCGGTCGCGCAGCTCGCGGTAGAGCAGCTCGTCGCCCTCCAGGTCCTGGACCTTGAGGTTCTTGAAGCGGGCCCACACCTCGTCGAGGCGGTCGAGCTCGCGCTGCGCGCGGTCGCGCAGCTGCTTCATCTCGCGCTCGGCGCTCTCGCGCACCTTGCGGCGCACGTCGGCCTTGGCGCCCTCGGCCTCCAGCTCGGCCAGGTCGGTCTCGGCCTTCTTGGCGCGGGCTTCGAGGTCGGAGTCGCGACGGTTCTCGATCTGCTGGCGCTCGACGGAGACGTGCGCCTCCAGGGACGGCAGGTCGCGCTGGCGGCGCTCGTCGTCGACCCAGGTGATCATGTAGGCGGCGAAGTAGATGACCTTCTCGAGGTCCTTCGGCGCCAGGTCGAGCAGGTAGCCGAGGCGGGACGGCACACCCTTGAAGTACCAGATGTGGGTGACCGGGGCGGCCAGCTCGATGTGGCCCATCCGCTCACGGCGCACCTTGGCGCGGGTCACCTCGACGCCGCAGCGCTCGCAGATGATGCCCTTGAAGCGGACGCGCTTGTACTTACCGCAGTAGCACTCCCAGTCCCGGGTGGGGCCGAAGATCTTCTCGCAGAAGAGGCCGTCCTTTTCGGGCTTCAGGGTGCGGTAGTTGATGGTCTCCGGCTTCTTGACCTCGCCGTGCGACCACTGGCGGATGTCGTCGGCGGTGGCCAGGCCGATGCGGAGCTCGTCGAAGAAGTTGACGTCAAGCACTGGTCGTCAAGCCCTCTTTCGTAATTCGAGAGTCTTATCTGTGGTCTGAGGGGGGCCTGGGGGTGGGCCGGCTGCTCGGGGCAGCCGGCCCGACCTCCGTCAGACCTCTTCGACGCTGCTCGGCTCGCGCCGGGACAGGTCGATGCCGAGCTCCTCGGCGGCGCGGAACACGTCCTCGTCGGAGTCCCGCATCTCGATGGACTGGCCGTCCGAGGACAGCACCTCCACATTGAGGCAGAGCGACTGCATTTCCTTGATGAGAACCTTGAAGGACTCGGGAATGCCGGGCTCGGGGATGTTCTCGCCCTTGACGATGGCCTCGTAGACCTTGACTCGGCCGAGGACGTCGTCGGACTTGATGGTGAGCAGCTCCTGCAGCGCGTACGCAGCGCCGTACGCCTCCAGGGCCCACACCTCCATCTCACCGAAGCGCTGACCACCGAACTGAGCCTTACCACCGAGCGGCTGCTGGGTGATCATCGAGTACGGACCGGTCGAACGGGCGTGCAGCTTGTCGTCGACCAGGTGGTGCAGCTTGAGGATGTACATGTAGCCGACCGAGACCGGCATCGGGAACGGCTCGCCGGAGCGGCCGTCGAACAGCCGGGCCTTGCCGGTGGAGTTCACCAGGCGCTCACCGTCACGGGTGAGGGTGGTGTGGTCCAGCAGGCCGGTGATCTCGTCCTCGCGGGCACCGTCGAAGACCGGGGTGGCGAGGTTGGTGCCACCGGCGACCTGGTCGGCGCCGATCGACTGCAGGCGCTGGGCCCACTCGTCGGCGAGACCGGAGACGTCCCAGCCCTGCTTGGCGAGCCACCCGAGGTGGATCTCCAGGACCTGTCCCGGGTTCATTCGGGACGGGACACCCAGCGGGTTGAGGATGATGTCGACCGGGGTGCCGTCCTCCAGGAAGGGCATGTCCTCGACCGGGAGGATCTTGGAGATGACACCCTTGTTGCCGTGGCGGCCGGCGAGCTTGTCACCGTTGGTGATCTTGCGCTTCTGGGCCACGTAGACGCGGACCAGCTGGTTCACGCCCGGGGGAAGCTCGTCGCCCTCTTCGCGGTCGAAGACGCGGACGCCGATGACCTTGCCGGACTCACCGTGCGGGACCTTCAGCGAGGTGTCGCGGACCTCACGGGCCTTCTCACCGAAGATCGCGCGGAGCAGACGCTCCTCGGGGGTCAGCTCGGTCTCACCCTTCGGGGTGACCTTGCCGACGAGGATGTCGCCGGTGACGACGTCGGCGCCGATCCGGATGATGCCGCGCTCGTCGAGGTCCGCGAGGACCTCCTCGGAGACGTTCGGGATGTCCCGGGTGATCTCCTCGGGGCCGAGCTTGGTGTCACGGGCGTCGACCTCGTGCTCCTCGATGTGGATCGAGGAGAGGACGTCGTCCTGCACGAGGCGCTGCGACAGGATGATCGCGTCCTCGTAGTTGTGACCCTCCCACGACATGAACGCCACGAGCAGGTTCTTGCCGAGGGCCATCTCGCCCGCGTCGGTGCAGGGGCCGTCGGCCAGCACCTGGCCGGACTCGACCCGGGCGCCCTCGTCCACGAGCACCTTCTGGTTGAAGGCGGTGCCCTGGTTGGAGCGGGTGAACTTGGCGGCGCGGTACGTGGTGTACGTGCCGTCGTCGTTGGCCACGGTGACGTAGTCGGCCGAGACCTCCTGGACGACACCGGCCTTCTCGGCGGTGATGACGTCCGCGGCGTCGACGGCGCAGCGGTACTCCATGCCGGTGCCGACCAGCGGAGCCTCGCTCTTCAGCAGCGGCACCGCCTGGCGCATCATGTTCGAGCCCATGAGCGCGCGGTTGGCGTCGTCGTGCTCGAGGAACGGGATCATGGCGGTCGCGACCGACACCATCTGGCGCGGCGAGACGTCCATGTAGTCGATCTCGGTGCCGGGGATGTAGTCGATCTCGCCACCACGGCGGCGGACCAGGACACGCGGCTCGGCGAAGGTCAGCTCCGCCGTCAGCGGGGCGTTGGCCTGCGCGATGACGTAGCGGTCCTCCTCATCGGCCGTGAGGTAGTCGACCTGCTCGGTGACGACACCCTCGATGACCTTGCGGTACGGGGTCTCGATGAAACCGAAGGCGTTGACCCGGCCGTACGAGGCCAGCGACCCGATCAGACCGATGTTCGGGCCTTCCGGGGTCTCGATCGGACACATGCGGCCGTAGTGCGAGGGGTGCACGTCACGGACCTCGAAGCCGGCGCGCTCACGGGAGAGACCACCGGGACCGAGGGCGGACAGACGACGCTTGTGGGTCAGGCCCGACAGCGGGTTCGTCTGGTCCATGAACTGCGACAGCTGGCTGGTGCCGAAGAACTCCTTGATGGAGGCGACGACCGGCCGGATGTTGATCAGGGTCTGCGGCGTGATCGCCTCGACGTCCTGGGTGGTCATGCGCTCGCGCACGACGCGCTCCATACGGGCGAGACCCGTACGGACCTGGTTCTGGATGAGCTCGCCGACGTTGCGCAGGCGGCGGTTGCCGAAGTGGTCGATGTCGTCGACCTCGACCACGATGTCGCGGCCGGTCTCGTCACGCCACTCGGTCTCACCGGCGTGCAGCTTCACCAGGTACTTGATCGCACCGATGATGTCGGGCTCGGTGAGCACGCCGGAGTCCAGCGACTCGGCGTTGCCCAGCTTGCGGTTGAGCTTGTAGCGACCGACCTTGGCCAGGTCGTAGCGCTTCGGGTTGAAGTACAGGTTCTCCAGCAGCGTCTGCGCGGCCTCGCGCGTCGGCGGCTCGCCCGGACGCAGCTTGCGGTAGATGTCCAGCAGCGCGTCGTCCTGGCCCTGGGTGTGGTCCTTCTCCAGGGTGTTGCGCATCGACTCGTACTCGCCGAACTCCTCGAGAATCATCTCGCTGGTCCAGCCGAGAGCCTTGAGCAGCACGGTGCCGGACTGCTTGCGCTTGCGGTCGATGCGGACGCCGACCATGTCGCGCTTGTCGATCTCCATCTCCAGCCAGGCACCACGCGAGGGGATGACCTTGCAGGAGTAGATGTCCTTGTCGGACACCTTGTCCAGGGTGGAGTCGAAGTACACACCCGGGGAGCGGACCAGCTGCGACACGACGACACGCTCGGTGCCGTTGATCACGAACGTGCCCTTGTGGGTCATGAGCGGGAAATCGCCCATGAAGACCGTCTGAGACTTGATCTCACCGGTCTCGTTGTTGGTGAACTCGGCCGTGACGAAGAGCGGAGCCGCGTACGTGAAGTCGCGGTCCTTGCACTCGTCAATGGAGTTCTTCGGCGGCTCGAAACGGTGGTCGCGGAAGGTCAGGGACATCGACCCGCTGAAGTCCTCGATCGGGGAGATCTCCTCGAAGATCTCCTCCAGACCGGACTTGGTGGGGACGTCCTGACCGGACTCCAGCGCCTCCTCGACCCGGGTCTTCCAGGCCACGTTGCCGAGCAGCCAGTCAAAGCTCTCGGTCTGCAGGGCCAGGAGGTTCGGGACCTCGAGGGGCTCCTTGATCTTCGCGAAGGAGACGCGGAGCGGGGCGGTGGATGCGGCGGAATTGTTCGAGGCGTTGCGCGGCGCGGCCAAGAGGGGGGTCCTTCCGAGGGCTCGGAGCTCACTACGCGCGTACCAGCCGGGCCTGCTTGAGCCTAGGTGCCGCCTCCCTCGCCACTGGCCTCCGCCGGGGTCGAAACCCCAGGTCAGAGCCGCGTTGCGGAGGCGGTGCCAGACCCCTTCAGGGCAACGCAAACTCCGGGCGACGAGTCACGGAGAAGCTAACAGGCAGCGCAAAGGGACAGTGTAGCCAAAGGCCACACTGCTGTCCAGCTCTGATTCGGAAACCGAATCGGAGACTCCTCCCGGTAGCCGGCGGACGCGGGCGCCCGCCGGGTACTGCTCTAACTCACGTGGAGTCACTTCCCGCCGGAGCCGCTGGTTATGCATCCAGCCGCAAACCAACCGGGCGGTGCTCGCGCCTTGAGAATCGCGCGCCGCGCCGGGTTCGTCAAGGGCCCGCCGGCGGGGCGGACCTCGACTCGTTCATCGGTCCGAACCCCTCCGGCGTTACAGAAGCCGTGGTGGGGGCCACCGTCGATGACGGTGATCACCATACTCCTCGGCGCCGACAGTGCCGAGTGGGCATTCGGCCACACCGGTGGTGCGGGACGGCCTCCGGATACGCGAAAAGGCCGGGCCGACCACCCGCAAAGGGTGGTCGGCCCGGCCTCAGGCCCCCTCAGAGGGGGCGAGAAGTCACTTGACGGTGACCTTGGCGCCGGCACCCTCGAGGGCGGCCTTGGCCTTCTCGGCAACGTCCTTGGCAACCTTCTCCAGGACCTTGGCACCAGCGGTGTCAACGAGGTCCTTGGCCTCCTTCAGGCCGAGGGAGGTCAGGGTGCGCACCTCCTTGATGACCTGGATCTTCTTGTCGCCGGCACCGTCGAGGATGACGTCGAACTCGTCCTGCTCCTCAACGACCTCGGCCACGGCGCCCGGACCGGCAATGCCGGCAACGGCGACCGGGGCGGCAGCGGTGACGTCGAACTTGTCCTCGAAGGCCTTCACGAAGGCAGCGAGCTCGATGAGGGTGAGCTCCTCGAACTGCGCGAGCAGCTCGTCCTGGGTCAGCTTCGCCATGATTGGCGTCCTTCCACTAAATCGGCAGGTGGTGCCGGATGTACGGGTTGGCGGGCGTACGGGCCCGCAGCGAGGCGTGAGCCCGCCGAACTACTCGGCGGCCTCGTCCTCGGCGGCGGGAGCCGGCGTACCGGCACCGCCCTGCTCGACCTTGTCGCGCAGCGCGTCCACGGTGCGGACGAGCTTCGACGGCAGGGCCTGGAAGAGCGCGGCAGCCTGGGACTGCTTGGCCTTCAGGGCACCCGCCAGCTTGGCGAGCAGCACCTCGCGGGACTCGAGGTCCGCGAGCTTCTTGATCTCATCGGCGGACAGCGCCTTACCGTCAAGGACACCGCCCTTGATGATGAGAGCGGGGTTCTCCTTGGCGAAGTCACGCAGAGCCTTCGCCGACTCCACCGGGTCACCGGTGACGAAGGCGACAGCCGTCGGACCGTTGAACAGGTCGTCGAGCTCGGAGATCCCGGCCTCATTGGCCGCGATCTTGGTCAGCGTGTTCTTCACCACGGCGTACTCGGCGTTGTCGCCGAGCGAGCGACGCAGGGTCTTGACCTGCTTCACCGAGAGACCGCGGTACTCGGTCAGCAGCGCCGCGGAGGAGCCACGGAACTTGTCCGTGATCTCGGCGACGGCAGCAGCCTTGTCGGGCCTGGCCATAGGCTTACGCCTCCTTCCGTGATGTCGAAGTCCGGCCGACCGCGAAAGTCGACCATTCACACCTCGAACCGACCGGACGGAAGGAAAGCTCCTGCGGAAACGCAATGAGCCCCGGTGCGCAGGCGCACGGGGCTCGAAACGACCTCAACGGGCGACCCGCGCGAACGCGGGACCCGGAAGTCGAAGCTCCAGACACACCTGCGCGGGCTGCCTGCGCTAGGCGCAGATCCTTCGGTCACCGGCTCCCTGACGAGCGCCCGGCGACAACCAGCGGTCTTTGGCTTCGGCAACAGTAACCGGACTCGTTCGCACGGCGCAAATCGGCCTCGGCCGGGCGAGCGAACGGGCCGGCTCAGCGGGCCAGCGGGGAGACCGTCCGGACCCCGGTGTCCACGGTGTCCGTCTCCGCCGGGGCCTGGGCCGAGAGCAGCGGCCCGGCGAAGTCGGAGTAGAGCACCGAGTCGTCCGCCCGGCCGCTGTCCCCGTTGCCGGTGCGCTGGAGGCGGACCAGCTGGTCCTTGTCGTTGAGCCAGAGGTCCACGCTGAGCGAGAGCGAGCCGCCGGGCGCCAGCGCGGCCCGCAGGCCGTCCCGGCGGGCCTGGCTCAGCTGGGTCTGGGCGGCCGCGTACTTCTCGGCGGTGGTGGTCACCCGGTAGTGCTCGACGGTCGAGTCCTCGAACTTCTCCTCGCCGACGAAGGTCGGGTCCACCCCGTCGGCGGTAGCCGCGGCCAGCGCCTCGACCGGGTTCAGCAGGTCGATCAGCCCCGCGTACGGGACCTCCTTGTGGCCGTCCGGGCCGGGCGGGACGGAGAAGCGCTCCCAGTGCTTGCCGCCGTTGCGGGCCGCGGTCGCGGCGTCACCGCCCTGGTAGGCGGTGGTGTCCACGACGATCAGCTGTTCGGCATCGGCGGGGGTGGAACGCTTGATCTGCAGCGCCGTCTTGGGCGCCCAGAACAGCGGACCGGACCCGGCGTCCCCGCCCAGCCGGTAACTGACCTTGGCCCGCCGGGCGGTCTGCATCGCCAGCTCGGCGGAGAGCAACACCCCGTGCGGCGACCGGTCGGTCGGCTTGGCCGGCCCGGTCGGGGTCGCACTGGTCGGCGGGGCGCTGGCGGACGTCGGGCTGCCGGACGGCGTGCCGGAGGCGTCGTCGCCCCCGCCGCACCCGGTCAGCCCGCTCGCGAGCACGGTGACGACGGCCAGTGCCGCCAGCCGCTGCCGTCCCGCCATCGTCCGTTCCTCCCTCACCGGGCCACCTTGCCATCCGGACCGGGACCGGCCGGAGCCACCCCCCGGGCCGGGTTCCGCCGGCCCCGACTCATCCATCGGGTCAGAGGATGAGTCGGGCGCCGGAACGGGGAGCGAGATCAGTTGTCGGCGGCGGCGTTCTTGGCGAGCTTCGCCATCTCGGCGAACTCCATCGTGTCGGACGTGTCCGGCGCGGTCGTGGTGACCGGGGTGCCGTAGTCCGAGTAGGTGACGGTGACCTTCATCGCGCCCATCTTGGTGTCGGCCTGCTCGGACCGCTTCACCACGAGCTGGTCGGAATCCACCCAGACGTCGATCGTCTCGCTGGTGATGCCCATGTCGGCCATGGACTTCTTCAGCTGCGCGAGCCGCTCGGAAGTCAGCTGGTTGCCGTTCGCCGAGGCCATGTCGGAGACGTTCAGCTCACCGGTGTAGTGAGTGGCCGGCTTGCCGTTGACCGTCTCCTGCCCGACCTCGGTCACCTTGCCGGAGGCGATCAGGGTCCGCACGCCCTCCACGGGGTCGGCCTTCTTCAGCTGGTCGGCCTGACCCGCGCCCGCGCCGCCCTGCATCTTGGACAGGTCGTCGTAGCCGATGTGCACCCAGTGCCGCCCGTCGGACGCCTTCAGGGCATCGCCACCGAGCTTCATGTACATGCCATCCTTGACGAACCGGTACGTGAACCCCGTGCTGCCGATGCTCTTGGCCATCTTCTCGGCGCCCGGGGTGCCGGACATGTCCATCGTGATGTCGCCCTGGAGGCCGTCGGCCCAGGCCATCGCGCCGTCGGCCTTCATGGTCATGCTGCCCATCGTGATCGACTCGGTGACCTTGGCCGACTTGGCCGCGTCGGTCTTCTTGGTGACCTGCTCCAGGAAGACCGCCGGGCTCACCTTGGCCGGCGGAGCGGCCGGGGCGGCGGCGGTGGTCGCGGCGGCGGCCGAGGTCGGCGCGGCGGGGGCGGCGTCCTTGCTGTCGTCGTTGTTGTTGCAGGCGGTCGCGGTCAGCGCCAGGGCGGCGAGGACGACGGTGACGGCGGTCTTACGGGTTCCAGCCATGGTGGTTCCCCCCTTGAGAACCTCCGGGCGCGCGGTGCGCCCGGAGCGGTAGCCGGTTGGTCGGTGCGGATCGAGCGGGTGCGGGACCGGCTCAGCCGAACAGCTTGAGTAGGTCGGCCTCGGAGCCGAGGTCGCCGGCGGCGGGCGCCTCGATCTTGTCGCCCTTGCCCAGGTCGGAGTACTTGACGGTGACGGCCTGCGACTCGCCGTTCGTGTCGCCGTACTCCTGGTACTTGACGAGCTCCTGCTTGTCGTTCAGCCAGAAGTCGATGGTGAGGGTCTTGCCGTCCTCCTCCAGCTTCTTCTGGACGGACTGGCGCTGGTCCGGCGTGAGCGTGGTCATCCCGGCCACCAGGACCGAGGTGTCCTCGACCGCCCGCAGGTGGGTGGTCTGGACGCCGTCCACGGTCTCCTGGCCGACCTTGCTCAGCTTGCCGCTCTGGGCGGCGACGGTGAGCTGGGCGACCGGGTTCATCATCTGGCCCATCACCAGGAAGGCGCCGCCCATCTCCTCCGAGACGGGCGCCTTGACCCAGTGCTTGCCGCCCAGGGCCGAGGCGCCGGCGCCGTCGCCGCCGACGTAGGCGTCCGTCCCGACCACCCGGACCTTGAGCTTCTTGCCCTCCATGTCGATGGCCACGTCCACGGCCACCTTGCCCGGGTCCTTCCAGTCGGCGGTGCCGCCGCCAGCGGCGTTGGAGCTGTCCGCGGAAGTCATGGCGACCTTGCCGTTGCCGGCCTTCTGCATCACCAGGGCGGAGGCGGCCAGCGCGGCCTTCGGGTCGCCGGTCAGCGCGGCCGCGAGCGAGCCCGGGTCCTTGGCGTCGGTGCCCTTGGCGTCGCTGCCGCCCTTGCTGCCGCAGGCGGTGAGGGCGGCCAGCAGGACGGCGGCGGTGGCGACGGTCGAGGCGAGGCGCACAGCGCGCATGGAGATACCCCCGTAAGTTCTTCGGAAGAGCCGATCCTCAGCTTCTTCTCACGCGGACTCTAACGGATCGCCGGATCCGTTCCGCACCGGATATCCACCTCCCGTCACCCGGTTGCGGCAGCTGCCGTGTCCCCCGATCCGGAGGCTGAGACATCCGTCGTGGTCACCGTGGTTCCGGCACTCCCCCGGACCGTCTCACGCAGCCTCAACAACCGCTGGCCGGGCCCGACCCAGAGGTCGTAGCCGATCTCCGTCACCCCTTGCCGGCGGTACCAGTCGACCACCACGGCGAGCCGCTCAGGGCTCAACTCCCGGTCCGCGCCGAAGTAGTCGGCCACCGGCGCGGAGCCCTGGTAGTGCGCGACGGTCAGTCCGGCGAGCTGCTCACCGCCGAGCGAGCCGAGCCGGTCGGTCTGGGCGATCGCGTACGCCCGGCTGCCCGGGTTGGTGACCAGGTCGGTGGTCCAGCCGCCCGCGTAGCCGGCCGGGTCGGTCCCGGCCTTCGGGTCGAGCGACTCGGCGGTGGCGCGGTCCGCGTGCTTGGTCGCACCGCCCTGGTAGGCGAGGTCGATCGCGCCGTCCCGGAGGGTCAGCTGCCCGGTGCCCAGTTCGTCGCTGACGGTCAGCGCGGCCTCGTCCCGGTCGCCCCAGGCCAGCGTGCCGCTCGCGGTGCGCTTGCCGGACGCGCTCTCCCGCACCACGTCGATCCGGGCGCCGCCGGTGTCGTCCAGGGCCTGGGCCGCGGTGAGCACCACCTGCTTGGGCGGGACCGGCGCCGGCTCACCGGGGACGCGGGTACCGGGGGCGGCCAGGACGCTGCAGCCGGTGACGGCGCCGAGCAGCAGCAGGGCCGCCGCGAGCGCGGCGGAGCGAAGGGCGGGCGGCACGGCACACTCCTGCGGTCACAGGCTCTCCACATGATCTGACCGGCAGAGCGTACGACGGCTCGGGCAAACGTTCCCATCCGCCCGTGTTCCGATCCGGCAACCGTTTCGCCCCCGCGACGACGACGGCGGGCCCGCACCCCCGGTGAAGGGGGTACGGGCCCGCCGTACGGACTGCTCTAGAGCGCTGGGGCTCAGACCGCGGCCGGGTCCTCCTCGACGAGGAGGTTGCGGGTGCGGTTCGGGTCCACCTGGATGCCGGGGCCCATGGTGGTCGAGAACGCGGTCTTCTTGATGTAGCGGCCCTTGGCGGCGGACGGCTTGGCGCGGAGCACCTCGTCCAGCGCGGCGGCGTAGTTCTCGACCAGCTGCTCGTCGGTGAAGGAGGCCTTACCGATGATGAAGTGCAGGTTCGAGTGCTTGTCGACGCGGAACTCGATCTTGCCGCCCTTGATCTCGTTCACAGCCTTGGCGGTGTCCGGGGTCACGGTGCCGGTCTTCGGGTTCGGCATCAGACCACGGGGACCGAGCACGCGGCCCAGGCGGCCGACCTTGCCCATGAGGTCCGGGGTGGCGACGACGGCGTCGAAGTCGAGGCGGCCCTTGGCGACCTCGTCGATCAGCTCGTCGGAGCCGACGATGTCGGCACCCGCAGCACGCGCGGCCTCGGCACGCTCGCCGGTCGCGAAGACCAGGACCCGAGCGGTCTTACCGGTGCCGTGCGGGAGGATCACGGTGCTGCGGACCATCTGGTCGGCCTTGCGCGGGTCGACGCCCAGACGCATGGCGACCTCAACGGTGCCGTCGAACTTGGTGGTGCTGGTCGCCTTGGCGAGGCGGACGGCCTCGAGGGGGGCGTAAAGGCGCTCGCGGTCGACCTTGGCGTCCGCGGCCTTCAGAGCCTTGCTGCGCTTCACTGCTGCTCCTGAATGGTGAATGGAGTTGTGGTGTCTCGGGCCTGCGCAGGCCCTACCACAGGGGACGAGAAGGTGATCAGCCCTCGACGGTGATGCCCATCGACCGGGCGGTGCCGGCGATGATCTTCGCCGCGGCGTCCAGGTCGTTGGCGTTCAGGTCGGGCATCTTGGTGGTGGCGATCTCGCGGACCTGGGCGCTGGTGAGCTTGGCGACCTTGGTCTTGTGCGGCTCGCTGGAGCCCTTCTCGATACCGGCGGCCTTCAGGATGAGGCGCGCGGCCGGCGGCGTCTTCGTGATGAAGGTGAAGGAACGGTCGTCGTAGACCGTGATCTCCACCGGCACGATCATGCCGCGCTGCGACTCGGTCGCAGCGTTGTAGGCCTTGCAGAACTCCATGATGTTGACGCCGTGCTGGCCCAGCGCGGGGCCGACCGGCGGCGCCGGGTTGGCCGCGCCGGCGTTGATCTGGAGCTTGATAAGCCCCGTGATCTTCTTCTTCTTGGGAGGCATGTCTCTCCGGGTCCTTCCGAGAGGTGATTGCTGGTGCGTGCGGAACCGGGGCGACACCCGGCTGCCAGCACACACATCGGACCAGGCTAACGCGTCCGCGCCGCTGGACCAAAACGGATCCGGGGCGGGGCCCACGGCCCCGCCCCGGATCCGAAGACCGTATGACTAGTTCTTCTGGATCTGGTCGAAGGAGAGCTCGACCGGGGTCTCGCGGCCGAAGATCTCGACCAGGCCCTTGACCTTCTTCGAGTCGGGGTTGATCTCGTTGATGGTCGCCTGCAGGGTCGCGAACGGGCCGTCGGTGACGGTGACCGAGTCACCGACCTCGAAGTCCAGCACCTGGATCTCGCTCGGCTTGACCGGCGAGGGCTTGCCGGCCTCCTTGGCCGCCTGGCGCTCGACGTCCGGGGCGAGCATCTTGACGACCTCGTCCAGGGTCAGCGGGTACGGGTCGTAGGCGTTGCCGACGAAGCCGGTGACACCCGGGGTGTTGCGCACGACGCCCCAGGACTCGGGGGTGAGGTCCATGCGCACCAGGACGTAGCCGGGGAGCTTGTTCTGGCGGATGGTCTTGCGGTCGCCGTTCTTGATCTGGACGACCTCCTCCTGCGGCACCTCGGCCTGGAAGATGTACTCCTCGACGTTCAGCGAGACCGCGCGCTGCTCCAGGTTCTGCTTCACCCGGTTCTCGTAGCCGGCGTAGGTGTGGATCACGTACCACTCGCCCGGCATGAAGCGCAGGTCCTCGCGGAACTTGGCGACCGGGTCGACCTCGGCCTCTTCCTCGGCCTCTTCCTCGACCTCGTCCTCGACGGACTCCTCGGCGGCGAGCTCCTCGTCGCTCTCCACGTGCAGCGCGGCCTCCTCGGCGGGCTCGCCGGCCTCGGCCTCGTCGTACGCCTCGACCTCGTCCTCGTCGCTGTCCGAGGCGTCCACGATCTGCTCGGCGGTCTCGGCGTCGTCAGCCAGCTCGGCCGCGTCCAGCTCGGCGGCGACATCCGCCTCGCGGACGGTCTCGTCGGCGTCGTACAGGGGGGACTCAGACACGGTGGCTGCTTCTTTCCTGGAGATGGTGAAGGTGGCGCGCTCCGAAACCGGACCGGCGCGCGACCGCGCGGGCGCCAGGAGAGGCCTCGGAGACTTCAACAGTACCGAGTCCACGGTACGCGCGCGTACGTCCGCCGCCGACAGCTCGACCCGGGCCGAGGAAATCGGCCCGGGTCGGGAGGTGGTTTCGAAGGTGGGGCGGCCGGATCAGCCGAAGACCCAGAGGCTCAGCTTGGAGAAGCCGTAGTCGAGGCCGGCGACGAAGGCCATCACGACCACGACGAAGGTCACCACGACCGCGGTGTAGTTGGTGAGCTCGTTCCGGCTGGGCCAGACGACCTTGCGCAGCTCGGCGATGATCTGGCGGTAGAACAGCCCGATTCGGGCGAACAGACCCTTCTTGGCCCGCTTGCCGGACTTCTTCTTGCCGGACGTCTTGTCGCCCTCGGCCGTGGTCTCGGCAGCGCCGTCGGCCCCCTCGGGGTTGCCGCTCTCAGGCGTTGCGGTGGAGCCCGTGGTCTCCGTCACTCGTCCTCACCTGAATCCGGGTCCGGCCGAACATCACCTGCGTACCCGTTTCAGGCACGAGCGGTCGGCTTAAGCGGTGCTGATCGGTGCCCTCTCCGCATCAAGCCCGCTCGCTCTGCGGAGCGAACGGGCTGAGTACGGTTCAAGCAGCAGGGCAAGAGGGACTCGAACCCCCAACCGCCGGTTTTGGAGACCGGTGCTCTACCAATTGAGCTATTGCCCTACAGAGCCTCGCGGCTCTTGTGGCGACCAACCTACCGCATCTCCCCCCGCTGTCTGTACAGGCGGTGAAAGCTCCGGTCTTTTTCGGTGGGCCGTCGAGCAGCGAGTGTACGTGGTCGAGGGGTGTTTGGTCGAACCTCTTCTTCCGGGACCGGGATCGAGCCGGTGGATGTCCGGCCGGGCGCGGCGGTCACCGGCGGATCGGCGGGGCCGCGATCCGGACGGAGCCGTACGGATACTGAAACCGCGCTGCCCGGTCCGTCCCGGTTCTGCGACGATGCAGGCATGAGCGCTTCCACCCCGCAGCCCGACCAGTCCATCCGCCCCGCCGACCGCCGGGTCTCCGCCCGGATCGGCGCGATCGCCGAGTCCGCGACCCTCGCCGTGGACGCCAAGGCCAAGGCCCTCAAGGCGGCCGGCCGTCCGGTGATCGGCTTCGGTGCCGGCGAGCCCGACTTCCCCACGCCGGACTACATCGTCGAGGCGGCCGTCGAGGCCTGCCGCGACCCGAAGAACCACCGTTACACCCCGGCGGGTGGCCTGCCCGAGCTGAAGGCCGCGATCGCCGCGAAGACGCTGCGCGACTCCGGCTACGAGGTGGACGCCTCCCAGGTGCTGGTCACCAACGGTGGCAAGCAGGCGATCTACGAGGCCTTCGCCGCGATCCTGGACCCGGGCGACGAGGTCATCGTCCCGGCCCCGTACTGGACCACCTACCCGGAGTCGATCCGGCTGGCCGGCGGTGTCCCGGTGGAGGTCGTGTCCGACGAGACCACCGGCTACAAGGTCTCGGTCGAGCAGCTGGAGGCCGCCCGCACCGAGAACACCAAGGTGGTGCTCTTCGTCTCGCCGTCCAACCCGACCGGCGCGGTGTACACCCGGGCCGAGGCCGAGGCGATCGGCCGCTGGGCGCTGGAGCACGGCCTGTGGGTGCTCACGGACGAGATCTACGAGCACCTGGTCTACGGCGACGCGGAGTTCACCTCGCTGCCGGCCCTGCTGCCCGAGCTGGCCGACAAGTGCATCGTGGTCAACGGCGTCGCCAAGACCTACGCGATGACCGGCTGGCGGGTGGGCTGGGTGATCGGCCCCGAGGACGTGATCAAGGCCGCGACCAACCTGCAGTCGCACGCCACCTCGAACGTCTCCAACGTCGCCCAGCGCGCCGCGATCGCGGCCGTCGCCGGCGACCTCTCGGCCGTGCACGAGATGCGCACCGCCTTCGACCGCCGTCGCAAGACCATCGTGAAGATGCTCAACGAGATCGACGGCGTCGTCTGCCCCGAGCCGGAGGGCGCGTTCTACGCGTACCCGTCGGTCAAGGGCCTGCTGGGCAAGGAGATCCGCGGCAAGCGCCCGCAGACCTCCGGCGAGCTGGCGAGCCTGATCCTGGACGAGGTCGAGGTCGCCGCCGTCCCCGGCGAGGCCTTCGGCACCCCCGGCTACCTGCGGTTCTCCTACGCGCTCGGTGACAACGACCTGGTCGAGGGCATCAGCCGGATCCAGAAGCTGCTCGGCGAGGCCCGCGACTGAGACGCGCCCTGAGGTGGTTCCGGTACGGACGTCAATCCGACGTACGGGATTCACCCGACACGCCGCCCTCTTTCACCCCTTCGGGGGATGGGAAGGGGGCGGTTCCCGTTTGGGGACCGCATACGGCAGTATCGGCGAATGGAACGCCTGTTGAACCCGCGAGACGTCAGGGGCCTCCCGAAGGCCCACCTGCACCTGCACTTCACCGGCTCGATGCGGCCCGCCACCCTGCTGGAGCTGGCCGACAAGCACGGCGTCCGGCTGCCGGAGGCGCTCAGCTCCGGCGAGCCGCCCCGACTGCGGGCCACCGACGAACGTGGTTGGTTCCGCTTCCAGCGTCTCTACGACACCGCCCGCTCGGTGCTCAGGGACGAGTCGGACATCCGCCGACTGGTCCTGGAGACCGCGCAGGACGAGCGGCGGGACGGCTCCCGCTGGCTGGAGATCCAGGTCGACCCGACCTCCTACGCGCCCCGGCTGGGCGGGCTGATCCCCGCACTGGAGCTGATCCTGGACGCGGTGGAACAAGCCGCCGAAGCCACCGGGGTGGGCATCCGGGTCCTGGTCGCGGCCAACCGGATGAAGTCCCCGATGGACGCCCGGACGCTGGCCCGCCTCGCCGTCCGGTACACCGACCACGGCGTGGTCGGCTTCGGCCTCTCCAACGACGAGCGCCGCGGCCTGGCCCGGGACTTCGACCGCGCCTTCGCGATCGCCCGCAAGGGCGGGCTGCTGGCCGCCCCCCACGGCGGCGAACTGGCCGGGCCGGAGTCCGTCCGGGACTGCCTGGACGACCTGGGCGCCGGCCGGATCGGCCACGGCGTACGGGCCGCCGAGGACCCCCGGCTGATGGCCCGGCTCGCCGACCGCCAGATCACCTGCGAGGTCTGCCCGTCCTCCAACGTGTCGCTCGGCGTCTACGAGCGCCCCGAGGACGTCCCGCTGCGTCGGCTGTTCGACGCCGGGGTGCCGCTGGCGCTCGGCGCGGACGACCCGCTGCTGTTCGGCAGCCGGCTGGCCGCCCAGTACGACCTGGTCCGGGACGTACTGGGCTTCAGCGACGCCGAGCTGGCCGAGCTGGCACGGCAGTCGGTGCGCGGCTCGTGCGCGCCGGAGGCCGTCCGCAAGGAGCTGCTGGCGGACATCGACGCCTGGCTGGTGAACGGGCACACCGCCGCCGGTGCGACCGCCGGCGCCCCGGCCTAGGACAGGCCTAGAGCGGGCCTAGAGCTTGACGCCCACCATCACCGGCTCGTTCACGAGCTCCACCCCGAAGACCTCCCTGACCCCGTCCCGGATCTCCCGGGCCAGCGCCAGCAGGTCCTCGGCGGTGGCCGAGCCGCGGTTGGTCAGCGCCAGGGTGTGCTTGGTGGAGAGGGTCGCCGGGCCGCTGCCGTAGCCCTTGCCGAAGCCCGCCTTGTCGATGAGCCAGGCCGCCGAGGTCTTGGTGCAGCCCTCCGGGGCCGGGTAGGCGGGGGCGTTCTCGGCGCCCGGGCGGGTGCGGAACGACTCGTACTGCGCGGCCGTGAGCACCGGGTTGGTGAAGAAGGAGCCGGCCGACCAGGTGTCGTGGTCCGCCGGGTCCAGCACCATGCCCTTGCCGGAGCGCAGCTTCAGCACCGCCTCGTACGCCTCCCCCAGCGGCACCCGCTCGCCCTGCTCGACGCCGAAGTGCTTGGCCACCTCGGCGTACTTGACCGGGGTGGAGAGGCCCGCGTGGTCCGCCAGGGCGAACCGCACCCGGAGCACCACGTAGCGGTCCGGCTCGCCCTTGAAGCGGCTGTGGCGGTAGGAGAACGCGCACTCGGCGTTCGCCAGGGTGACCACCTCGTCGGCGGTGCGGTCGTACGCGACCACCTCGGTGATCGTCTGGGCGACCTCCTGGCCGTAGGCGCCGACGTTCTGCACCGGGGTCGCACCCGCCGAGCCGGGGATGCCGGCCAGGAACTCGATCCCGGCCAGGCCGTGCTCGCGCACCACCCGGGTGACCGCCTCCGACCACACCTCGCCGGCCGCCAGCTCCAGCACGGTGCCGTCCAGAGCGAAGCCGGTGGTGGCGATCCGCAGCGCCGTGCCGGGGAAGCCGGAGTCGCCGATCACCAGGTTGGAGCCGCCGCCGAGGACCAGCAGCGGCTCACCGGCCGCGTCGGCCTCGCGAACGGCGGCGATCACCTCGTCGTCGGTGTGGGCGGTCACCAGACGGCGGGCCGGGCCGCCGAGCCGGAGCGTGGTCAGCGGGGCGAGGGGGGAGTCGTTTTCTACCAGCACGCCCACCAGCGTACGGGGACGACGGGAAGCCGCTTCCCGGGGGAAGGCCTTCCCCGGAAGCCCGTCGAACGGGCCTCCGGGGCGGCCGATCGGCGACGGCCGATCAGCGCAGGGGCCGCAGCTCAGACGAGCCGGACGACCGCCTTGGACATCCCGAGCACCTTCTGCCCGCCGGTGGTGGCCAGCAGGTCGACCCGCACCTTGCGGTCGTCCAGCTTCTTGGCGACCTTGGCGGAGACCTCGACCACCGCGCCCACCCCGTCGTTCGGCACCGGCACCGGGCGGACGAAGCGGACGCCGTACTCGACCACCGCGGCCGGGTCGCCGACCCAGTCGGTGACCACCCGGATCGCCTCGGCCATGGTGAACATGCCGTGCGCGATGACGTCCGGCAGGCCGACCTCCAGCGCGAACTTCTCGTTCCAGTGGATCGGGTTGAAGTCGCCGGAGGCGCCCGCGTACTGCACCAGAGTGGCGCGGGTCACCGGGAAGGACTGCGGCGGCAGCTCGGTGCCGACCTCGACCTCGTCGTAGTTGATCGCCATGCCGCTCACTCCCCCGCCTCGTCGGCGGCCCGGGCCACCAGCGTCATGATCGACGTCACCACGTGCTCGCCGCTCTCGTCCGCCACCTCACCACGCACGGTGAGCACGTCGTTGCCCGCCAGCGACTTGATGTTGTCGATGGTGATCGCGACCGTCAGCCGGTCACCGGCCTGCACCGGGCGGGTGTAGACGAACTTCTGGTCGCCGTGCACCACCCGGCTGTAGTCCAGGCCCAGGTCCGGATCCTCGACCACCTGGCCGGCCGCACGGTAGGTGATCACGAACGGGAAGGTCGGCGGGGCGATCACGTCCCGGTGGCCGAAGGCCTTCGCCGCCTCCGCGTCGGTGTACGCCGGGTTGGCGTCCCCGATCGCGATCGCGAACTCGCGGATCTTCTCCCGGCCGACCTCGTACGGCTCGGTGGGCGGGTAACTACGCCCGATGTAGGAGGGGTCGAGCGCCATGGCAGCTCCTCGGAACGCGGGTGGATACGAAAAAACTCCGGGCCGCACCCCGTGAGGGATGCGGCCCGGAGCAGAAGACCTGAATTCACACAGGCCCGGCGCCCTGTGACAGGGTCAGCGGGTCTCGCGGTGCGCGGTGTGCGAGTTGCAGCGGGGGCAGTGCTTCTTCATCTCAAGACGGTCCGGGTCGTTACGCCGGTTCTTCTTGGTGATGTAGTTCCGCTCCTTGCACTCCACGCAGGCCAGCGTGATCTTCGGGCGGACGTCGGTGGCAGCCACGGGAGTGCCTTCCTTGGACAACGAATAAGAACACAACAAGAGTAGCCGACCGGGAGTGCGATCTCCCGACCGACTACGCGGGGTAGCGGTGACCGGACTTGAACCGGTGACACAGCGATTATGAGCCGCTTGCTCTACCAACTGAGCTACACCGCCACAGTGATCCGCAATACAGCCTGAGCTGACTGCTTCTCACCAGAGCCCCCATGCGGAATCGAACCGCAGACCTTCTCCTTACCATGGAGACGCTCTACCGACTGAGCTATAGGGGCGAACGAGGAAGAGATTACACGTTCCGCGCCCAGAGGTGAAATCCGTATCCCGAGGCGAAGACCGCAGGTCGACGAGGTGCACGGACGGTCGATCCAAGGCCGGGCGTTCGACCGGCCCGCGAGCCGCGCGCCCCGACCCGATACGACTATTGCCCGCCTCCCGGCGCCCCGCCCCCACGCGCCATAGGCTCGACGCTCATTGATCGGGGCACCGGCCGATCCCTCCTGGGGCTCACCCCACGGGGCCGATCCCCACGAGCCCCACTGGCCAACGCGGGAAGGAGCCGGCGATGGACAGCTCAGCCGCCGACGGGCCGCACTCCGGGCCCGGCCCGGCGGCCAACCCGCTCGGGCACGGCCCGGTCCTCCTGCTCACCGGCGCCCGACTGGCCGACGGACGAATGGTGGACGTCCGGATCAGCGGCGACCGGATCCAGGCGGTCGGCACCGTCGGCAGCCTCGGCCCGCTGCCCGCCCTGCCCGGCACGCCCACCGTCACCACCGGCGCCCGGATCGACCTCAAGGGCTACCTGCTGCTCCCGGCCCCCGCCGAGGCGCACGCCCACTACGACGCCGCCTTCTCCGCCGCCCTGCCCACCCCTCCGCCGGACACCCCCGCCGACCTCACCCGCCGGGTCACCGAGGCCGCGCTCACCTCGCTCGGCTACGGTGCCACCGCCCAGCGCACCCACGTCCGGATCGGCGACGTGTACGGGCTGCGCCGGCTGGAGGCGGTGCTCACCGCCCGCCAGGCGCTACGCGGCCTCGCCGAGCTCCAGGCGGTGGCGATGCCCCGGCTGCTCACCGGCCGGGCCGGCGCGGACGGGCGGGCGCAGCTGCGCGAGGCGCTCAAGCTGGGCGCCACGGCGGCCGGCGGCTGCCCGGAGCTGGACCCGGACCCGGCCGGGTACGTGCAGCTGCTGCTGGAGGCCGCCCGGGAGGCGGACTGCCCGGTGGACCTGCACACCACCGCCGCGGACGCGGCCCAACTGGCGCGACTGGTGGGTGCATTGGCGCCGCTCCGCCCCCGGGTGACGCTCGGCCCGTGCGGGGCGCTGGCCCGGGGCGGCTCCACGGTGCTGGCGACCAGCGGGGTGCGGGTGGTCTGCCTGCCGCAGAACGGCGGCTGCACCGGATTGGAGGGCCGTGCGAGCGGCCTGCGACCTGGCCTGGTACGGGAGTTGGCCGCAGCCCGGGTGCCGTTGGCGGCGGGCAGCGGCGCGTTGCGGGACCAGTCCAATCCGGTCGGCCGGGCCGATCCGCTGGAGTCGGCCTATCTGTTGGCGGCGAACGGGGAGTTGGAGCCGGAGGAAGCGTACGACGCGGTGGCGAACCAGGCCCGGGTGGCGCTCGGGCTGCCGCCGGTCCGGGTGGACGCGGGGTTCCCGGCGGAGCTGCTGGCGGTGCGCGGGGACAACCTGGCCGGGGCGCTCACGGGCGGGCACAGCCGGCTGGTGGTGCACAGCGGCCGGGTGGTCAGCCGGACCAGCGCGGTACGGGAGTTCGCGGACACCGTGGCGCTGGCGCTGCCCCGGCAGTCCGACGGCGCGGACTGCTGAGGCTCCCGTCAGGGAAGTAGCCCGTCAGGGAAGTAGCCTGTCGGGGAAATAGCCTGCCGGGGACGTTAAAAGGGGCGCGCAACATGCGTCGCGCGCCCCTCCCCCACCTACTGGCCGCCGTCGGCTGCGGCGGCTTGAGCGGCCCCAGGCTTCCCCACATGGAGCATGGCCCGCTCGTTCCAGCACTGACACTACGCCCACGGAACACCGCCGCCGACCGGCCTTGACGCCCTCCTGTCGCCCGCCGAGCCGCTCTTGACGGCGGCTTGACGCAGTGGCCCGTCCGACTCCTAGGGCACGTAGCGGTACCCGATCCCCGGCTCGGTGATCAGATGCCGCGGACGGGCCGGGTCGCGCTCCAACTTGCGGCGCAGCCCGGCGAGGTACACCCGCAGGTAGTTGCCGCGTGCCTCCTGGGCCGGGCCCCACACCTCGCGCAGGATCTGCCGCCCGGGCACCAGCCGGCCGGGGTTGGCGAGCAGCAGACTGAGGATGCGCCACTCGGTCGGGGTGAGCCGCACCGGGCCGCCCGGGCCGGTCACCGTGGTGGCCGCGAGGTCGACGGTGTGGTCGCCGATCACCGGCCGGGCCGGCGACACCCCGCCTAACGGCCGGCGCAGCACCGCGCGCAGCCGGGCCAGCAGTTCGTCCATCAGGAACGGCTTGGTGAGGTAGTCGTCGGCGCCCGCGTCCAGGGCGCCGATCTTGTCGGCGGCGTCGGTCCGGCCGGAGAGCACGATGATCGGCACCGCGCTGCGGGTGCGCAGTCCGCGCAGCACGTCCATGCCGTCGACGTCGGGCAGTCCGAGGTCGAGCAGGACGGCGTCCGGGACGGAGTGCGCGGCCCGGTCGAGCGCCTCGCCGCCGCTGGCGGCGGTGCGGACGGCGTACTGCCGGGCGCTGAGGTTGATCCGCAGGGTGCGCAGCAGGGCCGGTTCGTCGTCGACGATCAGGACCTCGCACCTGTCGATGGTTCGCTCACTTCGTTCACTCATGATGCGGTGGCTCCTCCCCGAGGGCGGCTGACTCGGCGGTGGCGGGCAGGGTGAGCAGCATGGTGGTGCCTCCCCCGGGGGTGTCCTCGACCTCCAGGCTGCCGCCCATGGCCTCGGCGAGGCCGCGGGAGAGAGCGAG
>NZ_JBEXKB010000003.1:156791-250186 GCF_040609455.1 Kitasatospora sp. NPDC004669 | reverse complement strand
ACCCCTCGCTTCCCGCCCCCCCCCCAAAATGGCCCCTCCCGGACGCCGCGGGGCCCCCGCGCCCCCCGCCGCCCCCCCCCCCCCCCGCGGGGGGGGGCCCCCCCCCCCGGGGGGGGGGCCCCCTCCGCCGTGTCTGCGCGTCCTTACTGGGCGCCGGAGGTGGCCGAGAGCAGCTGCTCCAGCTCCTCCTCGCGCTCCTGGGCGGCGACGAAGAGCAGCTCGTCGCCGCCCTCCAGGGTGTCGTCCTTGCTCGGCACCAGCACCCGGCCCTCGCGGATGATGCTCACCAGGGCGGTGTCCTGCGGCCAGGTCACGTCGCCCACCCGGGTGCCGACCAGCTCGGCCTCGCCGGCGAGGGTCAGCTCGACCAGGTTGGCGTTGCCCTGGCTGAAGCGCATCAGGCGGACCAGGTCGCCGACGCTGACCGCCTCCTCGACCAGGGCGGACATCAGGCGCGGGGTGGAGACGGCCACGTCCACGCCCCAGGACTCGTTGAAGAGCCACTCGTTCTTCGGGTTGTTCACCCGGGCGACCACCCGCGGCACCGCGTACTCGGTCTTGGCGAGCAGCGAGACGACCAGGTTGACCTTGTCGTCGCCGGTCGCGGCGATCACCACGTGGCAGCGCTGCAGCGCTGCTTCGTCCAGCGAGGTGATCTCGCAGGCGTCGGCCAGCAGCCACTCCGCCATCGGGACCCGCTCCACCGAGATGGAGTTCGGGTTCTTGTCTATGAGCAGGACCTCGTGGCCGTTCTCCAGCAGCTCGCCCGCGATCGAGCGGCCCACGGCACCGGCCCCGGCAATGGCGACCCGCATCAGTGACCCTCCTCCTTCGGTCCCTGCGCGAACGCGGCCTCGACCGCCGCCAGGTCGGTCCGGCGCAGCATCACGTGCACCAGGTCGCCCTCCTGCACCACCATCTGCGGCGAGGGCAGCACGCCCTCGCCGAGCCGGGTGACGAACGCCACCCGGGTGCCGGAGGCCTCCTCCAGCATGCTGATCCGGTGGCCGACCCAGTTCGGGTGGTAGGCGACCTCGGCCAGCTGCACGCCGCCGCTCGGGTCCTGCCACAGCGGCTCGGCGCCGCTCGGCAGCAGCCGGCGCAGCATCTGGTCGGCGGTCCAGCGGACCGTCGCCACGGTCGGGATGCCCAGGCGCTGGTACACCTCGGCGCGGCGGGGGTCGTAGATCCGGGCCGCGACGTTCTCGACGCCGAAGGTCTCCCGGGCCACCCGCGCGGCGATGATGTTGGAGTTGTCACCGCTGGAGACGGCGGCGAAGGCGCCGGCCTCCTCGATGCCCGCCTCGCGCAGGGTGTCCTGGTCGAAGCCGACCCCGGTCACCCGGCGTCCGTTGAACCCGGCGCCCAGCCGGCGGAACGCGGTCGGGTCCTGGTCGACCACAGCCACCGAGTGGCCCTGTTTCTCCAGCGTTCTCGCGAGGGCGGAGCCCACGCGGCCGCAGCCCATGATGACGATGTGCACCGGCGCTACCTCACCCGTCCCGTAGGGTTCTTGACCTGCGCAAACACCGTTCATCTCCCTTTCCCGCCCGGCTTTCCGGGACGAGCCTTCTCGTGGGGGCGTCGGCCGGACACCGCTCGACAACCTCAGTGTTGCCCGTCGACTCGTATCCGACACGCTAGCCGGTCCACCGAACGCAGTCGCGACGAAGGGGGGGATAAACGGCGCAAGCCCTACGGGCAAACCCCTACGATTCCTTAACGTGCCTATGCCGACTGACCTTCCGAAACGCCTCCTGATCGGGCGCGCCCTGCGCAGTGACAAGCTCGGGGAAACCCTTCTCCCCAAGCGGATCGCGCTCCCCGTCTTCGCCTCGGACGCGCTCTCCTCGGTCGCGTACGCCCCCGAGGAGATCCTGCTCACGCTCTCCGTCGCGGGGGCCTCGGCGATCAACTTCTCCTGGCAGATCGGCCTCGTCGTGGCGATCGTGATGCTCGCCGTGGTCGCCTCCTACCGACAGAACGTGCACGCCTACCCGAGCGGGGGCGGCGACTACGAGGTCGCGACCGTCAACCACGGGCCGGCCGCCGGCCTGGTGGTGGCCGCCGCCCTGATGGTCGACTACGTGCTGACCGTGGCCGTGTCCACCACCTCCGGCGTCGCCAACGTGGTCTCCGCCGTCCCCTCACTGCGCGGGCACGAGATGATCGTCTCGGTGGTCGTGGTCGTGCTGCTGATGGGCATGAACCTGCGCGGCGTGCGCGAGTCCGGTGGTGCCTTCGCGGTGCCCACCTACGCCTTCATGGCGGGCGTGATCGGGATGGTCGGCTACGGCGTCTTCCGGCACTACGTGCTCGGCCAGGACATGCCCGCCGAGAGCTCCGGTTTCCACCTCGTCGCGACCCTCGGCAACAGCTCGCTGGCCGGCTTCGCGATGGTGTTCCTGCTGCTGAAGTCCTTCTCCTCCGGCTGCGCCGCGCTCACCGGCGTGGAGGCGATCTCCAACGGCGTGCCGGCCTTCCGCAAGCCGAAGAGCAAGAACGCGGCCACCACGCTGTTGATGATGGCGACCATCGCCGTGGTGATGTTCATGGGCATCATCTGGCTGGCCCGGTTGACCGGGGTGCAGATGGCCGAGAACCCGGCCGAGCAGCTGGTCGGCTCCGGTCCCGACTACCACCAGAAGACCGCGCTGGCCCAGATCAGCGAGGCCGTCTTCAACAACTTCACGCCCGGCTTCTACTTCGTCGCCGCCGTCACCGGCCTGATCCTGGTGCTGGCCGCCAACACCGCCTTCAACGGCTTCCCGGTGCTCGGCTCGATCCTGGCCCAGGACCGCTACCTGCCGCGCCAGCTGCACACCCGCGGCGACCGGCTGGCCTTCTCCAACGGCATCATCCTGCTGGCGATCGCCGCGATCCTGCTGATCATCGCCTTCGACGCGGACCCGACCAGGCTGATCCAGCTCTACATCGTCGGGGTCTTCGTCTCCTTCAACATGAGCCAGTCCGGCATGATCCGGCACTGGACCCGACTGCTGCGCACCGAGACCGACCCGGCCGAGCGCCGCCGCATGCAGCGCAGCCGGGCGATCAACGGCTTCGGCCTGGTGATGACCATGGCCGTGCTGATCGTCGTGCTGGTCACCAAGATCGGCCACGCCTGGATCGCGATCGCCGCGATGGCCGTGCTGTTCGTGATGATGAAGGGCATCCGCCGCCACTACGACCGGGTCTCCGAGGAACTCACCGCCGCCGAGGAGCCGGACGACGTGGTGCCGCCCACCCGGGTGCACGCGATCGTGCTGGTCTCCAAGCTGCACAAGCCGGCGTTGCGGGCCCTCGCGTACGCCAGGCTGGCCCATGCCCACACCCTGGAGGCGATCACCGTCAACGTCGACCCGGCGGACACGACGGCGCTGCGGCAGGAGTGGGACGAGCGCGGCATCGAGGTGCCGCTGAAGGTGCTGGACTCGCCGTACCGCGAGATCACCGGGCCGGTCCTGGACTACGTGAAGAACCTGCGGCGCAGCAGCCCACGCGATGTGGTCGCGGTGTACATCCCCGAGTACGTGGTCGGCCACTGGTACGAGCACCTGCTGCACAACCAGAGCGCGCTGCGGCTCAAGGGGCGGCTGCTGTTCAAGCCCGGGGTGATGGTCACCTCGGTCCCCTGGCAGCTGGAGTCCTCGGAGCGGCGCCGGCCGCAGAAGGCCTGGTCGCCGCCGGGTGCCGTCCGCCGTGGCGAGCCCCGGGCGCCGAAGGCCGTAAAGTCGAAGGATTCCGTCTCCACCGGTGAGACCGCCGGTGTCACCTCCGACCGCAGCTAAGGACTCCTCCCAGTGACGCGCAACACTCCGCCCCGTTCCAAGGGCTCCTCCGGCGCCTCCGGCAAGGGCGGCGCCCGTCGGGGCGGCTCCCAGCCCGGGCAGGTGTCCCGGCCGCGCTGGGGCCGGCCGAACCGCCCGGAGGCCACCGACCGTGACGGCTTGACGGCGAGCACGGCGCCGATCGTGCCGGGGGAGGCCCCCGCCGAGAAGCCCGCGCGCACCGAGAAGCCCGCGCGCACCGAGAAGCCCGCCCGGGCCGAGAAGCCCGCCGGCGCAGAGAAGGGTGCCGCCGCCGGGGCGGGCCGGAAGGCGCCGCGCAAGCAGGCGGTGCGGCCGCCGAAGGCGCTGCGCACCGCTGCCGCGGCGCCCGCGCGGCGGCCGGAGAAGCCGTCCGGGGAGCCGCTGGTCGGGGAGCGCTACGAGGTCGAGGTCGGTGCGGTCGCGCACGGCGGCGGGCACTGCGTGGCCCGGCACGAGGGGCGGGTGCTGTTCGTCCGGCACGCGCTGCCCGGCGAGAAGGTGGTCGCGCTGGTGACCGAGGGCACCACCACCTCGCGGTTCCTGCGGGCCGACGCGATGGAGGTGCTGGAGCCGGCCAAGGACCGGATCGAGGCGCCGTGCCCGTTCGCCGGGCCGGGCAAGTGCGGCGGCTGCGACTGGCAGCACGTGACCCCGGGCGGGCAGCGCAAGCTCAAGGCTGCGGTGCTGACCGAGCAGCTGGCCAAGCTGGCCGGGCTCACCCCGGCCGAGGCGGGCTGGGACGGCAGCGTCGAGCCGGTCGGCGGCAAGCTGCCGGCCGGGCAGGTGCCGGCCTGGCGCACCCGGGTGCAGTACGCGGTGGACGCGGAGACCGGCAAGGTCGGCCTGCGCAAGCACCGCTCGCACGAGGTGCAGCCGGTGGACCGCTGCCTGATCGCCGCCGAGGGCGTCACCGAGCTGGGCATCGAGTCCCGCGACTGGCCGGGCGTGGCCACCGTCGAGGCGGTCGCCGCGACCGGCTCCTCGGACCGCCAGGTGGTGCTGACCCCGCGCCCCGGCGCGCAGCTGCCGCTGGTCGAGCTGGACAAGCCGGTGTCGATCGCCCGGGTGGACGAGCAGGGCGACATCCACCGGGTGCACGGGCGCACCTTCGTGCGTGAGCGGGCGGCCGGGCGGACCTGGCGGGTCAGCAACGGCGGCTTCTGGCAGATCCACCCGGAGGCGCCGGACACCCTGGTCGACGCGGTGCTGGAGGGCCTGGACCCGCAGTGGGGCGAGAACGCGCTCGACCTGTACTGCGGCGTCGGTCTGTTCGCGGGCGCGCTGGCCGACCGGGTCGGGGAGGAGGGCGCGGTGCTCGGCATCGAGTCGTCCAAGCAGGCCGTGGTCGACGCCCGGCACAACCTGGCCGCGCTGGACAACGTGCGGATCGAGTGCGACCGGGTCGAGACGCTGCTGCCGCGCACCGGCATCACCGCCACCGACCTGATCGTCCTGGACCCGCCGCGCGCGGGCGCCGGGCGTGAGACGGTCGCGCACCTGGTCGGCCTGGAGGCGCGCCGGATCGCGTACGTGGCCTGCGACCCGGCGGCGCTCGCCCGGGACCTGCAGTTCTTCCGCGAGGGCGGCTACCGTCCGGTCTCGCTGCGGGCCTTCGACCTGTTCCCGATGACACACCACTTCGAGTGCGTGGCGATCCTGGAGCCGACCGGGGAGTGACCCCCGATGTTCGAGGAGGCGGCACCCCGTGGCGTACGGGGGCCGTCTTCTCGGCGTTTCGGGGCGCGGTTACTCGTTGTGCTCCTCTTCCTCGGCGCTGTGCGGCAGGTCGATGCCGTGCTGGGCGGCGAGCCGGAGGAGCCCGGCGATCCGGCCCTCGTACGCCTGGACGCCGTCGGCGTCCCCTTCGGCCCGGGCCGTCGCGAGGTCCCGGCGGGCCTGGGCGAGCTGCTCGCGCAGCTCCTGGTCGAACATGGCTGTCATTGCCGGCCTCCACACCGGTCGGTGCCGCTCGGGGGAACGCTCAGGAGAGTTCAGAGTCCCGGATGCTGAAGGACTCTTCAAGTCTCGCTCGTCCCGGTGGGGTGGGGCAGCGCCGGGGCGGGTATGTGAGCTGGGCCGTCCCCGGCGGGTCCGGTGGGGGGCTTCGGTGACGGATTCACGGACGGGAGGTTGCGAGGGGGCGTGCGGCAGGTGTGCGGGCGGTGTGCGCGCGCCCTTGTTGTGCTAGCACTTCAGCGCTAGCTTGAACGGCATGGGCAAGAAGCAGCTGAACGTCCGAGTGGACGCCACGACCGCGGAGATGGCCCGGGAACGGGCGGAGCAACAGGGGATCAGCATGAACCAGTACATCGAGCGCTTGGTCCAGCAGGACATGGGTGAGTCCGGGCGGGCCTTCGTCGACGCGGCCGCGCAGTTCATGAAGGAGTACGAGACGGCGTTCCTCGCCGAGTTCGGGGAGCCGGGCGAACTCCAGGACGTGCGTCGTTGAAACTGGAGGTCGACCTCTCCTGGCTGCTCATGACCGCCGAGCAGTACACGCCCGGTGACCCGCAGGTCACCGACTACGGCTCGCTGCTCGCGGCCGTCACCCGGCATCAGGCCGAGATCTTCGACATCGCCGTCTACCCCGAACCGCAGGACCGCGCGGCCGCGCTGATGCACCAACTGATCCGGGTGCCGGCCCTGGAGAAGACCAACGAGCTCTACGCGACCGCCGTCGCCTACGCCTACCTCGTCGCCAGCGGCTGCACCGTCGCCACCACCGCCCGCGAGGTGCGCAGTCTCTCCCGGGCCATCCGGGAGGGACGGCTCGGCGTGTCCGGGGTCGCGGAACGGCTGGCGGCCTGGGTGGTCGACGAGGCCGAGGGGGAGGGCGTCAGCGGGGCGGACGACGAGGACGAGGACGACGACTGACCGCCGGAGCCCCGTCCTCGCCGCTGCCGCCCAGGGCTCCGCGATCAGGGCTCCGCGATGAGGGCCGTCGCGAACGGGCGGAAGCCGGCCCGGCGGTAGATCCGGGCGACGTCCTCGTCGGAGGCGGACAGGAACACCGTCCGCACGCCGTTGGCGCGGGCGTGCGCCACCAGGGTCGTGGTGACCGCCAGGCCCAGGCCGCGACGGCGCGCGGACGGCAGCGTCCCGACCCCGACCACCTCGGTGACCGGGCCCACCGGGTTGTGCTGGCCCGCGCACAGCGCCTCGGCGCCGTCCAGGGCGGCGGCCAGCACGGTGACGCCGTCGGTGATCCGCCGGGCGATCCGCGCCACGCCGCCCTCGGCTGTCAACCGCGCCGCACTCTCGGCCAGTTCGGCCGCCCCGGCGGGTCCGGCGGCGGTGCCCGGGTTGCCGAAGGCGACGTGCGGGACGGCGACCGCGTCGGCCAGCTCGGGGGCGTCCGCGGCCAGCACCCGTACCGCGACCCGCTCGGGCAGCTCGGGCGCCGGGGCCGACTCCTCCTGCGGGCCGAGTACCAGCAACGGGTGCTCATGCACCGTCAGCCCGGCCGCCTCCACGGCCGCGCGCAGCTCGGGGTTCTGCTCGGCGACCCACTCGAAGGCCTCCGGCGCGCCCACCTCCCGCTGCCGCTCCAGTACCTTGCGGACGTCGGCGGCGGTGGCGGCCGGGCCGTCGTGGCCGAGCGTCGGGCGGGCGTAGTACTGCCAGCCGATGCCGCCCCTGCGGACGAACAGGGTCAGCGGGCCGAAGTCCTCGGCGTCGGCGGCACTGCGCGGCACGGTGTCGTAGTAGCGCTCGATCTCGTCGAGCAGGGCGCGGTCGCCGGGAGCACGATCAGCAGAAGTCACGGCGTGCATCCAAGCAGGGGCGTTGCCGGGCCGCCACCGATTTGCCGGGACGCTCGGGGCCGCGGGTCGTGGATTGTTGCCGAACGCTTACCGGCCCGCGGTGATCTTGTGCGTATACGTCGGGCATGCTGAACGCTTCACAGCTCTGCCGAGGGGGACGGCGGACGTCCGCACTCGGCGAGGCAAGGGGGAAGACAGGCCCATGAGGCTCTGCTTTCTGGTGGAGGAGCACTACCGGCGGGACGGGATGCCGCTGGACGTGGCGCGTCAACTCGGCGCGTGGGGGCACCGGGTGGACGTGCTACGCCCCGGGGACTCGCTGATGGCGATCTCCGAGGCGGTGCGGGCCGGTAGCCACGACGCCTGGGTGCTCAAGACTGTCTCCGGCGGGCCCGGGCTCACCCTGCTGGAGGCGGCCGCAGCGGTCGGCCTGACCGCCGTCAACGACGTGCGCTCGATCCGTGGAGTCCGGGACAAGGCGCTCGCCTCGGTCATCGCCCGCACCCACGGCCTGCCCGCCCCGGTCACCTACGCCGCCGCCCGCTGGGAACGGCTGGCCGAGATGCCGGCGGCGGAGTACCCGCTCGTCGTCAAGCCGGCCGACGGCAGCTCGGGGCGGGGCGTCCGGCTGGTGGCCGGGCCCGACGACCTGCCCGGCCTCGGGCCCGAACTCGCGGGGGAGGGGCTGCTGATCGCGCAGCCGTACGTGCCCAACTCCGGGACGGACCTCAAGGTGTACTGCGTCGACGGAGAGTTCTTCGCGACGGAACGTTCCTCCCCGCTGCACCCCGGGCAGGGCGTGCGCGAGCGGCAGGTGCCGCTGCCGACGAGCGTGGCGCGGATCGCGGCGCAGGTCGGCGAGGTGTTCGGGCTGGACCTGTACGGGCTCGACGTGCTGCTCGGGCCGGACGGGCCGGTGGTGGTGGACGTCAACGACTTCCCGAGCTTCCGGCAGGTGCCGGACGCGGTGGCCCGGGTCGCCCGGGCGGTGCTGCGCCTCGCGCGCAGTGGGACCGCCGTGTCGGCGCCCGCGCTGGTGCCGGCCGGTGGCGCCTCGTACGGCCGACTCGGCCTGGTGGAAGGGGAGTTGCTGTGAGGATCGGGTTGATCGCGCGCGATCCGGGGCACCCGGTGCTCGCGGCCGCCGCAGAACTGCTGGTGCGGCGCGGGTGCGAGGTGGAAGTCGTCCCGCCCGGCGGGGCGGTGGGGGAGCCCGCCGAGGTCTACCTGCTCAAGGCCCGCACGCCGCAAGCGCTCTCGCTGGCCCGTGAGTTGGAGCGGCGGGGCGCGGTCGTGGTGAACTCGGCGGCGGCGACCGAACTCTGCCAGGACCGGGTGCGGATGGCGGAGCTCGCCCGGGGCGCCGGGCTGCCGTTCGCGGCGACCGTCGCGGCCGGGCGGCTGGCCGAGCTCGCGCCGCCGAGTCACCCCTTCGTGGTCAAGAGTCGGCACAGCCGGCGGCACGACCTGGTCGCGCGGGTCGACGGCGCGGCCAGGCTGCGGGAGCTCGTCGAGCACTGGGGAGAGGAGGAGGTCGTCACGCAGCCGTACCTGCCCGGGAGCGGTTGGGACCAGAAGCTCTGGGTGGTCGACGGGCGGGTGTTCGCGGCTCGGCGGCGCTCCGAACTGTCCCCGGACGACGGGGAACCGGGGATGGCGGGGGAGTGGGAGCCGCCCGCCGTGCCTGCCGCGCTCGCGCTGCGGGTGGGGGAGGTGTTCGGGCTCGACGTCTACGGGGTCGACCTGCTGGACGGGGCCGTCGAGCCGGTCATCGTGGACGTCAACGCCTTCCCGGGGGTGCGCGGGCGGCCCGGCGCGCCGGAAGCGCTCGCCGGGCTCGCGCTGCGGATGGCCGCGGAGCGGGGGCGGGTCTCAGCGGGCCGGGGTCGTTTGGCGGGCCGGGGTCGTTAGGCTGGCCGGGCCCCGAACGGCCGGGGCGAACGGCGAGAGAAGACGGAACGTTGCTGCAGGACATCGAGCCCTACCTGGCCTGCCCCCACTGCGCGCAGGCCCTCACCCGGCACGATCGCAGCCTGCGCTGCCCCGCCGGGCACAGCTTCGATCTCGCCAAGCAGGGCTACGTCAGCCTCCTCGCCGGCGACGCCCACACCGGTACCGGCGACACCGCCGAGATGGTCGCCGCCCGCGCCGACTTCCTCGCCGCCGGCCACTACCGGCCGATCGCCGACGCCCTCGCCGAGGCCGCCACGGCCGTCGCCCCCGAGGGCCTGGTCGCCGACCTCGGCGCCGGCACCGGCCACTACCTGGCCCACGTCCTCGACGCCCTGCCCGGCCGGGTCGGAGCCGCCCTGGACATCTCCAAGTTCGCGCTGCGCCGCGCTGCCAAGGCCCACCCCAGGATCGGCGCGGTGGTCTGCGACGCCTGGCGCCCGCTGCCACTGCGTGACGCCTCCGCCGACCTGATGCTCAACGTGTTCGCGCCGCGCAGCGGACCGGAGATCCGGCGGGTGCTGCGCCCCGGCGGCACCCTGCTCCTGGTCTCGCCCACCGCCCGCCACCTGCGCGAACTCGTGGCCGCGCTCGGGCTGCTGTCGGTGGACGAGGAGAAGCAGCGCCGGATCGACGAGAAGCTCGGGCCCTACCTGACACCGGTGGAGCAGCGGGAGGTCGAGTTCACCCTGCGGCTGGCGCCGCAGGACGTCCGTACCGTCGTCGGCATGGGGCCGAGCGCCTGGCACACCGACCGGGAGCGGCTCGACGCGGCGCTGGCGGGGCTGCCGGACCCGGTCGGGGTGACCGCCTCGGTGACGGTGGCGAGCTACCGGCGGCCGTAGGCAGGCCCCGGGCGGGCGTTGGGCACGGTCTGTGGGCAGGCTTGCCGTGGGCAGGTTCTCGACAGGCCGTGGGCGGGTCCTGGGTCACCCATGTGTGGCCCGGTCGCCACGTTGGGATGAACTTGCCGAGCAGGCACGTTTCTCCCGATCGGGCTGCGGCTAACGTCCGACGGGTGAACCGCGACGCCGCCGCGCCCGCCGGGCCGGCCCATCTGCGACCGGGCACTCCGGGGCCCGACCGGCCGCCCGTGCCACGTCCCACCGTCGAGGAGCTCCGGCTCACCGCCTTCAAGTCGTACCGGCGCGCCGTCCTGCCGCTCGCGCCGCTCACCGTGCTGCACGGGCCGGCCGGGGTGGGCAAGTCCAACGCCCTAGACGCGCTGGCCGTGCTGTCCCGGCTCGCCCTCGGCGAGGAGATCGCCGACTCCCTGGACGGGCTTCCGGACCGCGCCGGCCCGCTCGCCACGCCCGTGCGCGGAGGCCTGGACGGGTGCGTGCCGCACGGGCGGGACGCCGTCATCCTGGGCTGCACCGTCCGCTCACCGCGCGGCCGGATCCGGCTCGACCTGGTGATCCGCACCGACGGTCCGGTCCGGATCGCCCGGGAGTCACTCAGCCTCGACGGCCGGACGCTGGTGGACACCGGCGAGCAGGACGTGCGCAACCGGCGCGTCAACGTCTGCTGGCACAACGACACCCGGCAGGGCGACATCCGGGCGCCGCTCCCCAGCGGCACCATGATCACCGCGCAGCTGCCGCTACGGGTGGCCGGCTCCTCCACCGGCGAACGGCTGGTCCTGGCCGCCGTCGAGGACCTGCTCACCGCGCTGCGCGAGGTCTTCCCGCTGCACCCCGTCCCGGCCCTGATGCGCGGCTGGGCCAAGGCCGATCCGCAGGCCCGGCTGCGCAGCAACGCGGCCAACATCTCGGCCGTGATCAACCGGCTGAACAACGAGTGCCCGCGCCGGTACGGGCGACTGCTGCGGGCCGTCCAGGCCGCCGCGCCGCACCCGCTGCTCGGGCTCACCCTCGCGGAGCGCGAGAGCGGGGGCGTGCGGCGGGTGCTCGCCGTCTTCGACGAGGGCGTGCTCGGG
The DNA here is from genome assembly GCF_040609455.1 of Kitasatospora sp. NPDC004669. Classification (NCBI taxonomy): domain Bacteria; kingdom Bacillati; phylum Actinomycetota; class Actinomycetes; order Kitasatosporales; family Streptomycetaceae; genus Kitasatospora; species Kitasatospora sp. NPDC004669. The sequence continues at coordinate 238,721 of NZ_JBEXKB010000003.1, read as the reverse complement.
CGCACCGGGGCCGACCAGGCCTCCGACGGCATGCTGCGCCACCTCGCCTTCGCGGCGGTGCTGCTCACCGGGGCCGGGGTGCTCGACCTCGACGTGGCCGCCGAGGTGCCCTGGGCGCACCGGCAGCTCACCGTGCTCGCGGAGGACCTCGGGGCCGGGCTCGCCACCGAGCAGACCGCCTCGTTGCTGCGGCTGGCGCGGGACATGGCGGGGCGCTACCAGTTGCGGGTGGTGGCCGCGCTGCAGGAGCCGGCGGCGGCGCGGGCGGCGCTCGGGGCGGGCGGGGAGCGGTCGGGGGAGGCCGCGCTGGTGGAGTGCCGGCGCGATCCGGGGTCGGGGTTCACGGTGCTGCGGCCGGAGGCGGCGCGGGTGCCGGTGCAGTGTGCGCGTGGGGATGGGGGCGGGGGTGGGGGTGCTCCGGCGGTGCCGGGGGACGCGGATGCGGTAGACCTGGAGGCGTGAACGAGCGAGTGACGAGGTCGGGGCAGCCGGGCGGGCCCGGGGGGTCGGCGGACCGTGCGGAGGCGGCGGGGGCCGGGGAGCTGACGCTGGAGGTCCTGCGTCGGCGGCTGGTGGACTTCGCGGCGGCGCGGAGCTGGGAGCCGTACCACACGCCGAAGAACCTGGCGGCGGCGCTGAGCGTGGAGGCGGGGGAGCTACTGGAGATCTTCCAGTGGCTCACCCCCGAGCAGGCGGCCGCGGTGATGTCCGACCCGGAGCGGGCCCACCGGGTGCGTGACGAGGTCGCGGACGTGCTCGCGTACCTGGTGCAGTTCTGCACGGTGGTCGGGGTGGATCCGTTGGAGGCGCTCGCGGCCAAGATCGAGCGCAACGAGCACCGCTTCCCGGTGCCGGGAGGGGCGGCCGACGTCAATCCTGACGTGGGCTGATCACCCTTGTGAGGGATGGAAGTTATCCACACCCCCGGGTTTTCCACAGCTTCGGAATCGGTGGATGCGGATCGGCCCGCTTCCCCGCACGCTTTCGCCGTGACTACTCGACCGCCCCGGCTGCGGTCGGGGGCGACGGCGACAGCGAGCGGAAGGAGCGGGGTCCATGGAGGCGCTGCGACTGATCAAGACGGCCCGGTACGCGCTGACCGAGGCCAGGCACGTACCGGACGTGCTGGCCGAGGCGCGGCAGGCCGCGCTGCTCACCGAGGCGGTGGGCGCCAGGTTGGCGGAGTCGGAGGACGAGGAGCTGAGCGGGCTCGGCCAGCAGCTCTCCGAGGCGGCGGCGCACGCGGCGGTCTGCCTGGACCGGTCCGTTGCCAAGGCCTCCCTGGTGAGCGGCGGACGGGCCGGGCGGCTCGCCGAACTCGGCGAGCCGGAACCGGCGTTGGAGGCGCTGGACGAGCTGCTGCGGGAGGTCGGGGAGACGCTGGTGGTGCTCGCCTGCGGGGCCGAGACCGAAAGCCTCTACTGGACGTGCATCGACGGCGTGGACGCGGTGTCGGAGTGCAAGGACGTGGCCGTGCGGCTGCGCGGGGCGGTGGGTCGGGGTAGGGGAGCGGAGCCCACGGCGCTCGGCGGGGCGGAGCCCGAACGGGCCGGCCGAGGCTCGCCGTTACTGGTGGTCCGGCTCGGCCCGCCGGGCGCTGACGGGCCGACGGCGAAGGAGCGGGTGCCGGACTACCGCGTGCCCGGCGCGGCCGAGGCTTCGGAGGCCTCGGTGGCGGCCGGGTAGGCGGCACCCGGGGCGGCGCCCCGGGTGCCGGACTGCAGCTCCGCGAGGTCCGCGGTCACCGAGGCGAGCAGTTCCTGCATCTGCTCCAGCAGGCTCTTGGGGGTCGCGGGCCCGGCCGCGGCGCCGGTGGCCGAGCCCGTCGGGCTGCTCGGGAGCTGCGGCGTGGCAGAGGGTTCGGACATGGCGGGACCTCTTCGGATCGGTGGTGCGGTGTGCCGCAGCGACCAACGAACCGTTCCGGCGGCCGGTCACCGCTGACCACCCGATGCGGTCCAACTCTGTTACGCCGTAAGCCTCCCGGGTGATCCGGGGTTGCCGCCGCGGTGCGGCCTCGGCTAGGGGCCGGGTCGGCGAGAGGAGAGCGGGGGACGGCGGAGGCACTTGCGAAAGGAGCGGAAGGAAGTAAGGAGAAGAAGGGAAAGGGGGAGAACCCACCCCTCGCCACTCTCAACATATAGCGCACCGGGGGTCTTGCGGCAAGGCCCCGGTGATGGCGCAGAATCGCTGGCCTCAGATCGGAGCTGATGCCATGAACCCCCTGACCACCAGTGCTTTCGACCTTCCCGAGCGCCTTTCCGCCAAGGCCGATCCGGCGCTGATCGCGGGCGACGAGCGGCACTTCGCGGACATCGCGGAGAGCCTGGAGCAGGCGATCGCCGAACTGTCCGACCAGCTCGACGTGGTGCGCCGGGCACCGGGTGGCGCCGGGCAGGCGGCGATGGACCGGGACATCGAGGTCCACCGGCTGAGCGGCCGACTGCGCGCGTTGCGCCGCTACGGCCTCGACCTGTGCCTCGGGCGGATCGTCGTCGCCGACGACGAGGAGCCGGTGTACATCGGCCGGCTCGGGCTCACCGACAGCGAGGGCCGTCGGCTGCTGGTCGACTGGCGCTCGCCCGCGGCCGAGCCGTTCTTCGCGGCCACCCACGGCGACCCGATGGGCCTGGTCAGCCGCCGCAGGTACCGCTGGACCCGCGGCCGGATCGCCGACTACTGGGACGAGGTGTTCACCGCCGAGGGCCTGGAGGGGCACGCCGCGCTGGACGACCAGTCCGCCTTCATCGCCAGCCTGGGTGGCAACCGCTCGGCCCGGATGCGGGACGTGCTCGGCACCGTCCAGGCCGACCAGGACGCCATCATCCGGGCCGGCTCGCGCGGCGCCCTGGTGGTCGACGGCGGTCCCGGTACCGGCAAGACCGTGGTCGCCCTGCACCGCTCCGCCTACCTGCTGTACTCCGACCCCCGCCTCGGCCACCGGCGCGGCGGCGTGCTGTTCGTCGGCCCGCACCAGCCCTACCTGGCCTACGTCGCCGACGTCCTGCCCAGCCTCGGCGAGGAGGGCGTGCGCACCTGCACCGTGCGGGACCTCCTCCCCGAGGGCGCGGGCGCGGTGGAGGAGGCCGACCCGGAGGTGGCCCGGCTGAAGTCCTCCGTCGACATGGTGAACGCGATCGAGAAGGCCGTCCGGTTCTACGAGGAGCCGCCCACCGAGGGGATGGCGGTCACCACCTACTGGTCCGATCTCTGGCTGAGCGCCGAGGACTGGGTCGAGGCCTTCGACGCCCCGGACCCGGGCACCCCGCACAACGAGGCGCGCGAGCAGATCTGGGACGAGCTGGTCACGATCCTGATGGACAAGCTGGGGCAGGATGACGAGGAGGTCTCGCCCGAGTTGTTCCGGCGCTCGCTGCGGCAGGACCGGGAGCTGGTCGAGACCCTCAACCGCGCCTGGCCGCTGCTCGACGCCACCGACCTGGTCGGCGACCTCTGGTCGGTGCCCGCCTACCTGCGGATGTGCGCGCCCCACCTCGCCCCCGAGGAGGTCCGCAAGCTCCAGCGCAAGCACGCCCCGCAGGCCTGGACGGTCGCCGACCTGCCGCTCCTGGACGCGGCCCGGCAGCGGCTCGGGGACCGCGAGGCCACCCTGCGCCGACGCCGTCACCAGGCCTCGGTGGCTGCCGAGCGCGAGCGGATGGCCGACGTGATCGGCGACCTGCTCCAGGCGGACGACGACGGCGAGGGCGTGGTGACGATGCTGCGCGGCCGGGACCTCCAGGACACTCTGATCGACGAGGCCGCGCTGCCCGGCGCCGACGCGCAGCCGCTGGCCGGTCCGTTCGCTCACATCGTCGTGGACGAGGCCCAGGAACTCACCGACGCGGAGTGGCAGATGCTGCTGCTGCGCTGCCCGTCCCGGAGCTTCACCATCGTCGGCGACCGCGCCCAGGCCAGGCACGGCTTCACCGAGTCCTGGCAGGAGCGCCTACAGCGGGTCGGGCTCGACCGCGCCGTCATGGCCTCGCTGAGCGTCAACTACCGCACCCCGGAGGAGGTCATGGCGGAGGCCGAGCCGGTCATCCGGGCGGCCCTGCCGGACGCCAATGTGCCGACCTCGGTGCGCAGCAGTGGCATCCCGGTCCGGCACGGTGCGGTGGCGGAGCTGGAGGCGGTGCTCGACACCTGGCTCGCCGAGCACGCCGAAGGGGTCGCCTGCGTCATCGGCGCCCCGGGCTTCGAGGAGCGGTCGCGGGTCCGCTCGCTCACCCCGGAGCTGGCCAAGGGGCTCGAATTCGACCTGGTCGTCCTGGTCGATCCGGAGGCGTTCGGCGAGGGTGTCGAGGGAGCGGTCGACCGCTATGTCGCGATGACCAGGGCGACCCGGCAGCTCGCCGTCCTGAGGAGCCGCTGATGGCGCGGTAGGGAGCGAGCGGGGCAGGGAGGTTCGGACGGCGGGGCCGGAGCGTCCCCCGGCCGGGTGACGAGGGTGCCGATCAACGGGGCGAGGAGGCCAGACTGGGGCGATGGACGAGGACGAACCGCTGGCGTCGTGGGCCGCGAGGCGGGAGCAACGGCTGCGGCCGGTCGGGCAGTTGAGGGTCGTACGGCTCACGCAGGAGCAGCAGCGGGGCGCCCATGTGGCGCCGGGTGAGCCGCGGCTGATCGTGCGGTGGGACGGCTACCAGTGGCTGGCGGAGACGGTGGCCGAGGACTACGCCGCCGCCCAGCGGATCCTGCACGGGATCGAGGGCGACGGGCTGCGGCGGCCGCCCTACTCGGCGCCGCGGCAGCGCCGGGCGCCGGGGCCGCCACCGCCGGCCGTAGGGGTGTCGTGGGCGGCTGCCGCGTCGCAGAACGCCCGCGGAGCGCCCGCAGAACGCTCGGAGAATGCCGAAGGGGCCCGGCGCATCCAGCGCCGGACCCCGGGGACCGCTGCCCGAAGGTTAGTTGTGGGCGTGCAGGTCCGCGTTCAGACCGCCCCAGGAGCCGGAGCGGGCGATGACCTCGACCGCGCCGGTCTGCGAGTTGCGGCGGAACAGCAGGTTGTCCTGGCCGGACAGCTCGACGGCCTTGGCCACCGCACCGTCCGGGGTGGTGACCCGGGTGCCGGCGGTGACGTACAGGCCGGCCTCGACCACGCAGTCGCTGCCGAGCGAGATGCCGATGCCCGCGTTGGCGCCGAGCAGGCAGCGCTCGCCGACCGAGACGACCTGCTTGCCGCCGCCGGACAGGGTGCCCATGATCGAGGCGCCGCCGCCGATGTCGCTGTGGTCGCCGACCACGACGCCCGCGCTGATCCGGCCCTCGACCATCGAGGTGCCGAGGGTGCCGGCGTTGAAGTTGACGAAGCCCTCGTGCATCACGGTGGTGCCGGGCGCCAGGTGGGCGCCGAGCCGTACGCGGTCGGCGTGGGCGATGCGCACACCGGTCGGGGCGACGTAGTCGGTCATCCGCGGGAACTTGTCGATCCCGTAGACGGCCAGCTGGCCGCCCTGGGCGCGGACGGCGAGGCGGGCCTGCTCGACCTTGTCCACCGGGACGGGGCCGATGCTGGTCCACGCGACGTTGGCGAGTAGACCGAAGATGCCGTCCAGGTTCTGGCCGTGCGGCTTGACCAGGCGGTGGCTGAGCAGGTGCAGGCGCAGGTACACGTCGTGGGTGTCGAGCGGCTTCTCGTCCAACGAGGCGATGGTGGTGCGCACGGCGACCACCTCGACGCCCCGGCGGGCGTCGGCGCGCAGGGCGTCGGCGGCACCGGCGCCGAGCTCGGCCTCGGCCTGCTCGGCGGTCAGGCGGACGGTGCCGGCCGGGCCGGACTCGGTGGCCAGCGCGGGGGCGGGGAACCAGGTGTCGAGGACGGTGCCGTCGGCGGCGATGGTGGCCAGACCGGTGGCCACGGCGCCGTTCGGGAGGGAGGTGGATTCAGCAGTCACACCGTGCACGTTAACCAATGAGGGGCCGAGGTGCCGAACACGCCCACCGTCCGGACGCGCCCTGCGGACCTGCAGATCGGCGGGGCGAGCGGCGGTAAAACCCGGTGCTCGCAGGCCCCGCGCTGGGCAATACTCAGCCGGGTGTTCATGTCGATTTCCACCATCGGCAGCGCCGAGAACCCGGCCACGGATCTCGGGTTCCTGCTGCACAAGCATCCCGGCAAGGTTCAGCGGTTCACGACGTCGCACGGCGAGGCCCACGTCTTCTACCCCGAGGCGGCGGACGAGGTCTGCACGGCGGCGCTGCTGCTGGACATCGACCCCATCGCGCTGGTCCGCAAGGGCCGGGGCAACGGCAGGGGGCGCGGCGGCTCGCCCGACTTCGCGCTCGCCCAGTACGTCAACGACCGCCCGTACGCCGCGTCATCGCTGCTCGCGGTGGCGCTGCGGACGGTGTTCCGGTCCGCGATGAAGGGCGACTGCCCGGCCCGCCCCGAACTGCCGGGGCAGGCCCGCCCGCTGCGGATCGAGCTGCCCGCCGTGCCCGCGAACGGCGCGGGCGAGGGCGGCGGCCCGGCGATGGTGGCCCGGCTGTTCGAACCGCTGGGCTGGCGGGTCGAGGCGACGGCGATCCCGCTGGACGAGGCCTTCCCGGAGTGGGGCGAGTCCCGCTACGTGCGGATCGCGCTCGCCGCCGAGTCCGTACGGCTCGCCGACGCGCTCCAGCAGCTGTACGTGCTGCTGCCGGTGCTGGACGGGGCCAAGCACTACTGGGTCGCCCCGGACGAGGTGGACAAGCTGCTCGCCGCGGGCGAGGGCTGGCTGGCCGCCCACCCGGAGCGCGCCCTGATCGCCCGTCGCTACCTGTCCCGGCGCTGGTCGCTGACCCGGGCCGCGATGGAGCGCCTGGAACTGGCCCGGCTGGCCGAGGCGGACGACCGCGAGGTCGAGGAGGTCGACAACGCGGTCGACGACCGGCCGGAGGAGGAGAGCGCCGACTTCACCGGAACCGACGGGACCGCCGAGATCGCTGAGGCCAGCGGGAACAGCGGGAACAGCGGGCACACCGGGAACAGCGGGCAGCAGCAGTCCGAGCAGTCCGAGCAGCCCCGCAGGCCCTCGCTCGCCGAGCAGCGCCGCACAGCGATCCTCACCGCCCTCCACGAGACCGGCGCGGCCCGGGTCGCCGACCTCGGCTGCGGCCAGGGCGAGCTGATCGGCGAGCTGCTGAAGGACGCCCGGTTCACCGACATCCTCGGTGTGGACGTGTCCGCGCGGGCACTGCAGGCGGCGAGCCGCAAGCTGCGCCTGGAACGTCTCCCCGAGCGGCAGGCGGCCCGGGTGACGCTGGCGCAGGGCGCGCTGACGTACACCGACACCCGGCTGAAGGGCTACGACGCGGCGGTGCTGTGCGAGGTGATCGAGCACCTGGACCTGCCGCGGCTGCCCGCCCTGGAGTACTCGGTGTTCGGCGCCGCCCGCCCGAAGGCCGTCGTGGTCACCACGCCCAACGTGGAGTACAACGTCCGCTGGGAGAGCCTCCCGGCGGGCAGCGTTCGGCACGCCGACCACCGCTTCGAGTGGTCCCGCGCCGAGTTCCGCGCCTGGGCGGAGAAGGTCGCGGCCGCGTACGGCTACACGGTCGAGCTGCGCCCGGTCGGCCCCGAGGACGAGGAGGTCGGCGCCCCGACCCAGCTCGCCCTGTTCCGCGCCGGATCCGGCCCCGACCGGACCGCCGCTACCACCACCGCCGGCGCGACGACCACGACCACGACCACGACCATCACCGCCACGCCCGAGGGAGGCGAACTCCGATGACCAACGACGAAACCGGGAGCACCACCCCCCGCCGCCTCCCCGTCACCGACGTTTCCCTGGTCGTCCTGATCGGCACCAGCGGCGCGGGCAAGTCCAGCTTCGCCCGCCGTCACTTCCTGCCCACCCAGGTGGTCTCCTCCGACTTCTGCCGCGGCCTGGTCGCCGACGACGAGAACGACCAGTCGGCCTCCGCCGAGGCCTTCGACGTCCTGCACTACATCGTCGGCAAGCGCCTCGCGGCCGGCCGCCTCACCGTCGTGGACGCCACCAACGTCCAGCCCGAGACCCGTAGGCAGCTGATCAGGATCGCCCGCGAGCACGACGTGCTGCCGATCGCGATCGTGCTGGACGTCCCGCCCGGCGTGTGCGCCGAGCGCAACCGTTCCCGCCCGGACCGCCAGCTGCCCGCCCATGTCGTCCCGCGCCAGCACCGCGAGCTGCGCCGCTCACTGCGCGGCCTGGAGCGCGAGGGCTTCCGCAAGGTGCACGTCCTGCGCGGCGAGGCCGAGGTGGCGGCCGCCGAGATCGAGCTGGAGAAGCGCTACAACGACCTGCGCCACCTCACCGGCCCGTTCGACGTCGTCGGCGACATCCACGGCTGCCGCTCCGAGCTGGAGACCCTGCTCACCCGTCTCGGCTACACCCTCGCCCGGGACGCCGAGGGCCGCCCGGTGGACGCCGTCCACCCCGCGGGCCGCACCGCGGTCTTCGTCGGTGACCTGGTCGACCGCGGCCCCGACACCCCGGGCGTGCTGCGCCTGGTGATGGGCATGGTGGCGGCCGGGCACGCGATCTGCGTGCCCGGGAACCACGAGAACAAGCTCGGCCGGGCGATGGACGGCAAGAAGGTGACCGTCGCGTACGGCCTCCAGGAGTCGCTGGACCAGCTGGCCGGTGAGAGCGAGGAGTTCAAGGCCGAGGTGCGCGCCTTCATGCGCGGCCTGGTCAGCCACTACATGCTGGACGGCGGCGCCCTGGTGGTCTGCCACGCCGGTCTGCCGGAGAAGTACCACGGCCGCAACTCCGGCCGGGTCCGCTCGCACGCCCTGTACGGGGAGACCACCGGCGAGACCGACGAGTACGGTCTGCCGGTGCGCTACCCCTGGGCGGAGGAGTACCGGGGCCGGGCGCTGGTGGTCTACGGCCACACCCCGGTGCCGAGCGCGAGCTTCGTCAACAACACCATCTGCCTGGACACCGGCTGCGTCTTCGGCGGCAGCCTGACCGCGCTGCGCTACCCCGAGCGCGAGCTGGTGAGCGTGGAGGCCGAGCGGGAGTGGTACGCGCCGGTGCGTCCGCTGCTCACCGACGCGCCGGGCGCCCGTGAGGGCCGCCCGCTGGACCTCGCCGACGTGGCCGGCCGCCGGATCGTGGAGACCGGTCTGCACGGGCGGGTCGCCGTCCGGGAGGAGAACGCGGCGGCGGCGCTGGAGGTGATGAGCCGCTTCGCGCTGGACCCCAGGCTGCTCACCTATCTGCCGCCGACCATGGCGCCGAGCCCGACCTCCCGTCGGGAGGGCTATCTGGAGCACCCGGAGGAGGCCTTCTTCGCCTACCGCGCGGACGGTGTCCGGCACCTGGTGTGCGAGGAGAAGCACATGGGCTCGCGCGCGGTGCTGCTGGTCGCCCGGGACGACGAGGCGCTGGAGCAGCGCTTCGGTGTGGCCGGTCCGGGCGCGATCTGGACCAGGACCGGTCGGGCCTTCCTCAACGACGGGGAGCTGACCGCCGCCGTGCTCGGGCGGGTCCGTGAGGCAGCCGAACGCGCCGGTCTGTTCGAGGAGTTGGACTCCGGCTGGCTGCTGCTGGACGCCGAGTTGATGCCCTGGTCGCTGAAGGCGGTGGAGCTGCTGCGCCGCCAGTACGCGGCGGTCGGCGCGGCGGCCGGCGCTGCGCTGCCCGAGGTGCTGTCCGCGCTGGAGCGGGCGGCCGGGCGAGGGCTGGACCTCGCGGAGCTGACCGAGCGCCAGCGCCGGCGGGCCGCCGATGCGTCGGCGTTCACCGAGGCGTACCGGCGCTACTGCTGGCCGACCGAGGGCCTGTCGGGCATCCGGCTCGCGCCGTTCCAGCTGCTGGCCGCCGAAGGGGCGAACCTCGCGGTGCGCCCGCACGACGAGCACCTGGCCTGGATCGACCGCCTGGTGGACGCCGACGCCGGCAACGCCGACGCCGGTGACACCGCCGGGAAGGAGCCGATGCTGCACCGCACCGGCCGCGTCCTGGTGGACACCGAGGACGAGGCCTCGATGGCCGCCGCCACCGCCTGGTGGGAGGAGCTGACCGGCGCGGGCGGCGAGGGCATGGTGGTCAAGCCGCTGGCCTCGGTGGTGCGGACGGTGCGCGGTGAGGGCCGTCCGGGCGGTCTGGTGCAGCCGGGCGTGAAGGTCCGCGGTCGGGAGTACCTGCGGATCATCTACGGCCCGGACTACACCGAGCACCTGGACCGGCTGAGCCAGCGCTCGCTGGGACACAAGCGCTCGCTGGCGCTGCGTGAGTACGCGCTGGGCCTGGAGGCGCTGGACCGGCTGGCGGCCGGCGAGCCGCTGTGGCGGGTGCACGAGCCGGTGTTCGCGGTGCTCGCGCTGGAGTCCGAGCCGGTCGACCCGCGTCTGTAGGAGAGGCCGCCGGCCGGAACGATGACGGGGGAGTCCCGCCCGGGACTTCCCCGTCATTCATCGGCGTTCTGTATAGAAATTCCAACTATCGTATACACTTGCCGCCTTCCTCGTAGTCCCGTCACCCCAGGAGCCCGGTATGGCCTTCAACCTCCGGAACAGGCACTTCCTCAAGGAGCTCGACTTCACGCCCCAGGAGTTCCGCTTCCTGGTGGACCTCGCCGCCGGGCTCAAGGCGGCCAAGTATGCGGGTGCGGAGCAGCCCCGGCTGCGCGGCAAGAACATCGCGCTGATCTTCGAGAAGACCTCCACCCGTACCCGCTGCGCCTTCGAGGTCGCCGCCCACGACCAGGGCGCCACCACCACCTACCTGGACCCGGCCGGCTCGCAGATCGGCCACAAGGAGTCGGTGAAGGACACCGCCCGGGTGCTGGGCCGGATGTTCGACGGCATCGAGTACCGCGGCCACGGCCAGGAGATCGTCGAGGAGCTGGCCGAGTACGCCGGCGTCCCGGTCTGGAACGGCCTGACCGACGAGTGGCACCCCACCCAGATGCTGGCCGACGTGCTCACCGTCACCGAGCACACCGCCAAGCCGCTCTCCGAGGTCGCCCTCGCCTACCTGGGCGACGCCCGCTCCAACATGGGCAACTCGCTGCTGGTCACCGGCGCCCTGCTCGGCATGGATATCCGGATCGTCGCCCCGCGCGTCCTCTGGCCGACCGAGGACGTGCAGAAGGCCGCGCAGCAGTTGGCCGGGCAGACCGGCGCCCGGATCACCCTGGCCGAGGACGTGGCCGACGGCGTGGCCGGCGCCGACTTCCTCTACACCGACGTCTGGGTCTCGATGGGCGAGCCCAAGGAGGTCTGGGCCGAGCGGATCGAGCTGCTCAAGCCGTACCAGGTGTCCATGGACACCGTCCGGGCCACCGGCAACCCGAACGTGAAGTTCCTGCACTGCCTGCCCGCGTTCCACGACCTCGGCACCGTGGTCGGACGGCAGATGTACGAGGCGACCGGAATGACCGAGCTGGAGTGCACCGACGAGCTGTTCGAGTCGGCGCACTCCATCGTGTTCGACCAGGCCGAGAACCGCCTGCACACCATCAAGGCGGTCCTGGTCGCGACCCTGGGCTCCTGAGCGGGCCGGTTCCTCCGTCGGCTACCTCTCCCGCTCCTCCGCCGGCTGCCTGTCCCGCTCCTTCGCCGGCTACCTCGCCGTCCCCGTCTCCGGCTACTTCTCCAGCCTGACGCAGGCCACCCGGTCGCCCGCCGCGTGCGACCCGGCCTGAGTGCCCGCGTGGAGCACCAGTGAGCGGGCCTCGCCCGGCCGTGGCTGCCAGTCCACCGCGGCCGTGGCGGTGCCCTCGCCCCGGTCGTCGGTGCGCAGCGCCAGCCGCAGCTCGTTGCGGTCGTTGGCGTAGGCCGGGTCGGCGGACGGCTGCACCGGGTCGACCACGGCCTGGTAGTGCGGCCCGGAGGCGGCCGGGTCGGCCCCGCAGCTGCCGGTGTGCAGGTGCACCGGGAACTCGTGGTCGGGGGCGAGCCCGGCCACCGTCAGGTTGACCACCGTCCGCCCGGGCATCGAGCGGTCGGTGACCACCCGGGCGTGCGAACCGTACGGCACCAGGTCGTCCGCGTAGCTGATCGCGGCCGGCGGGACGAAGGCGGTCGCCGGGTCGAAGTGCGCGTCCAGGACGGAGACCGGTGAGGCGGCGGGGGCGAGCAGCGCCAGCGGCAGCAGAGTGGCAGTGAGCGGAGCGGGCATCGGGACGGGCCTTCCACGGGCAGGGCGACGGTCGCCCTGCTAACGCCGCCACGCTGGGGAGGACACTGCGTCGAGGGCGCCCTCAGTCCGCCTCACGCCGGATCCCCCGGATCTCGCAGCGCGGCCCGCTGGCCCGCATCAGCCGCAGGTCGGCGGTGACCAGCGGCACCCCGTACTGCTCGGCGACCGCGACGTACGCGGCGTCGTCCGGGGTGAGGTTGTCCTTGAGCTCCCAGATCCGGCCGAGCAGCGGCGCCACCTCAACCTTGCGGATCGTCACCGCCGCGAGTTCCCCGGTGAGTTCGGCGACCTGCTCGGCGGTCAGCTCCTTGGCCAGGTAGAGCCCGCGCAGTGACTGCATCACCTCGATGACGATGTGTTCGGGCGCCAGCCACTCGCCGCCGGAGGCGAGTTCCTCCCGGGCCCGGACCCCGCGCGGTCCCTGGTCGGCGAGCGCCAGCACCAGCGCGGACGCGTCCACCACGATCATCGCCGGCCCCCTCTGCCTGTCACCACACCGGCCACCGTACCCGGCCGGACCTCACCCGGCGGAGCCGGGCCTGGGGCTGGCGGTGCCGGACGGCCGGTGCTCCAGCACGGTGTCGTGGAACGGCCGGACCGTCTGCTCGGCCTGCTGCGCCTCCTCGGGGGTGATCCACTCCTGCAGGCCGGTCGACATCGCGGCGGCCTTCAACTGGTCGAGGCTGAGCGGCAGCCCCTTCCGGATCACCACCTGGTTCTCGGGCTGCCCGTCGGCCGACGCCGTGTTCCTGGCGTCGACCGTCACCATGGTCTTGTCGGGCCGCAGCAGGTCGACCTCGCGCGAGAGGATCTCGCCGGATTGCCGTTCGATGACGAGCAGGTGGCTGCCGTCCGGGAGCACGCTGCCGGAGCAGTAGCGGAACTGGCCGCTCCTGTTCAGCACGTCGCAGTTGAAGTGGTCGTCGTAGCCGAGGAAGCCCGAGCGCCCGTTGACGCCGTCGGAGGAAGAGCCAGGCCGGTAGTGGGCCCCGAGGTTGCCCTCGACCTGGAGCCGGACGTTGGCCGGGCCGGCGCCGTCGTCGTAGAGCATGCCGGCCCAGACCAGCACGCGCTCGGGGTCGAGGCTGGTCGATTTGGCCAGCTCGGAGTAGCCGGAGTAGCCGGAGGTCCGCCCGTTCGCGGGTAGCGCCCGGGTCAGCACGGACAGTGCGGCATGGCCGGTCATGGCGACCTTGCCGGTGTTGGGGCCGCTGCCCGGCTGCGGCTGCTCGGGGTTGTCGTCGGACCAATGGAACGGCTTCGGGTACGACCGGCCCGGTGTTGGCGCAGCGGAGGCGGAGGGAGAGGCCGTGGCGGCGGCCACCGCAACCGTGCCCCCGGTCCCGCCGTCCGTCCGCGCGGCGACCGTGCCCCCGACGGCCAGCGCGGCCACCGCCGTCACGGCACCGGCCACGGTCAGTCGGCGTCGCCGCCGGATCGAGCGGCCCTGTACGGCGGCGCCGGCGATCAGCGGGCCCAGGTCGGGGCCGAGGCCGCCGACCGCCCGCTCGAAGGCTGCGGTCAGCGTCCGGCCGTCCACGTCCTTCTCGTGCATCTCTGGAATCCTCTCGGACGGGCTGGTGTGGGGTTCAGGAGGCGGCGAGCTGCTCGGCGGTCTGCGGCCCGAGCACCGCGCGCAGCCGCTTGAGGGCGCGCAGCGACTGGGTGCGCACCGCGCCCGCGCTCAGGCCCAGTTCGGCGGCGCTCTCCTCGACGCTGCGGTCCTCCCAGTAGCGCAGGACGAGCACGGCCCGGTCCCGGGGCGGCAGCTCGGCGAGGGCGGCGAGCAGGGTGACCCGCAGCGCCGGGTCGTCATTGCTGGGGGCGACGCCCTCGGGCAGTTCGCCGAGGGCGGGCTGTTCGCCGGTGCGGCGCAGCCGGCGGTGGGAGAGGTAACTGCGTACCAGCGTGCTGCGGGCGTAGGCGTCCTGGTTCTCGGCACGGCGGACCTTCGGCCAGGAGGCGTAGAGCTTGGCGAGCGTCACCTGGGTGAGGTCCTCGGCCAGGTGCCAGTCGCCGCACAGCAGCAGCGCGGTGCGAAAGAGCCGCTGCCCGCGGCTGTGTGCGAACGCCTCGAACTCCGTGCTCTCCTCGGCCCGTCGTTTCTTCCCGATCACCGCTGACCCCTCGTACCCCGCGTGTCGGGCGTCTCCGCCCCCTGTGTCCGACTGAACGCCCGAGCCCGGCGAGCGCGTTACGGCTCGCGCGGTGGAATTCGGCGGGTCAGCCGCCGAGCAGCAACCCGGCCAGCAGTGAGACGGCGTTGGCGGTGCCCGAGGCGATCCAGGGCAGTGGGTCGCGCGGGCGCAGTCCGGTGATCGGGCAGAGCAGCAGGGCCTCGACCACGACGACGGACGTCTCGCTGAGCGCGAAGCCGGTCCAGTACGCTGCGGCGGGCCCGTCGGTCCAGTGCCGGAGGGTCCACCAGAGCAGTGGATGCGTCATCAGGTTGACCAGCACGCCGGCCGCGGCCGCGCGCCGCGGGCGTACGCGCCCGACCCGGGTGAGGGCGGCGGTGTAGACGGGTGTCTCGGTCAGCAGGGTGAGGGCGAGTGCCACCGGGTAGCGCACGGCGGGGATCGTGCCATGGGAGGGGCGAGCATGGCGACCAGGGGGATCCAAGCCACGGGGATTCAGGCCGCGGGGTTCCAGGCCGCGGGGGGCCGGGCGGGAGCGGCGGCCGGTCCCTGGCCCGCGCCCGGTCCGGCGGCGCGGCTGGGTGCGGCGCCGTTCGCGGGCTTCGCGCTGGCGGCCGTCCTGGCGCTGGCGCTGGCCCTGCGCGCCCCGACCGGCCTGGCAGTGGTGGGCCTGGCGGCCTTCGGTCTGCTGCACAACGTGCTGGAGCTGCGTTACGTGGCCGGCCGCTTCGCCGGGGTGCTGGCCGGTCCGCTGCTGCGGCTGCTGCTGGCGCTGGTGACCGGGATCGTGGTGTGCCGCCTGCTGCCGCCCTCCCGACTGTCCCGGTCGGCGGAGATCCTGCTCGCCTACGGCCTGTTGGCGGCGGCCTGCTGGTACGGCCTGCGCGGCCGGCCGCGGCTGCTGGTGGCGAGCGGCGTCGGCCTGGCGGGTGCGGGCGCCGCCTCGCTGACCTTCCCGGCGTACCACTTCGTGGTGTTGGCGCATCTGCACAACGTGGTGCCGCTGCTGTTCCTGGCCGAGTGGTCGCGCCGGCTGGCGCGGGGGCGCGCGGCGTTCCTGGCGCTGCAGTTCGGTTGGGTGCTGCTGGTTCCGGCGCTGCTGCTGAGCGGGCTGTTGGACGGAGTGCTGTCCCAGCGCCCCGGCGGTTGGACGGACAGGTTGGCCGCCGCCTACACCCCGCCGGCCTGGCTGAGCCCGGAGGGCGGTCTGCGGTTCCTGGCGGTGTTCGCCTTCCTGCAGACGATGCACTACGTGGTCTGGGTGTGGTTCCTGCCGCGGTACGCGCCCGAGGCGGCGGAGCGCTTCGAAGCCCGGGTGCCGTCCTTGCGCGGGGGGCGGGCCTGGGCGCTGGGGGCGGGCGCGGGCGCGCTGCTGGCCCTGTTGTTCGTCGTGGATTACGCCCAGGGTCGCTCGGTGTACGCGGCGCTGGCCAGTTACCACGCCTATCTGGAGTTCCCGGTGCTGCTGATGCTGGTCCTGGGCCTGGGCGCGAACCAGGCGCGAACGGAGGAGAACGAATGAGCGCGACGACTCTGCTGGCGGACATCGCCCCCTCGCCGACCGGCGGCTCCGGTGGTGAGCTGGTGGTGGTGCTGTTGCTGGCCGCCGCCATCGTGGCGGGAGCGGTCTGGCTGATCCGGCTGGAGCGCAAGCGCCGCGGCCCGGACGGCCGGTGACCTGCGCCGTCGCGCGCCGGGGCATGCCTGCGGTGGTGACGGCGGCGGCATGCACTATGGTTTATCTCGACATCGAGATAACTGCCCTTTACGATATATCTCGACATCAAGATACTTGCCGAGGGGCGCTCGCCGGCGATGCGGCGAGATCGGCCTAAGTAAGGCTGACCTTACCACCGCGTGACGCCCGGATATAGCACGAAGCACCCAGAAGGAGTCAGTCGTGTCCGCGAACAGCTTCGACGCCCGCAGCTCGCTGCAGGTGGGCGACGAGTCGTACGAGATCTTCAAGCTCTCCGCCGTCGAGGGTTCCGAGCGGCTGCCCTACAGCCTCAAGGTGCTGCTGGAGAACCTGCTCCGCACGGAGGACGGCGCGAACATCACCGCCGAGCACATCCGCGCCCTCGGCAACTGGGACGCCACGGCCCAGCCGAGCCAGGAGATCCAGTTCACCCCGGCCCGCGTGATCATGCAGGACTTCACCGGTGTGCCGTGCGTGGTCGACCTCGCCACCATGCGTGAGGCCGTCAAGGAGCTGGGCGGCGACCCGGCCAAGATCAACCCGCTGGCCCCGGCCGAGCTGGTCATCGACCACTCCGTCAT
Source organism: Kitasatospora sp. NPDC004669 (assembly GCF_040609455.1). NCBI lineage: Bacteria > Bacillati > Actinomycetota > Actinomycetes > Kitasatosporales > Streptomycetaceae > Kitasatospora > Kitasatospora sp. NPDC004669. Next base: position 222,184 of record NZ_JBEXKB010000003.1, on the reverse strand, counting down.
CGCCGACAAGTTCGGCACCAAGGACGCCTTCACCCAGAACGTCGAGATCGAGTACGGCCGCAACAAGGAGCGCTACCAGTTCCTGCGCTGGGGCCAGACCGCCTTCGACGAGTTCAAGGTCGTCCCGCCGGGCACCGGCATCGTCCACCAGGTGAACATCGAGCACCTGGCCCGCACCGTCATGGTCCGGGGCGGCCAGGCCTACCCGGACACCTGCGTCGGCACCGACTCGCACACCACCATGGTCAACGGCCTGGGCGTGCTGGGCTGGGGCGTCGGTGGCATCGAGGCCGAGGCCGCCATGCTCGGCCAGCCGGTCTCCATGCTGATCCCGCGCGTGGTCGGCTTCAAGCTGACCGGCCAGCTGCCGGCCGGCACCACCGCCACCGACCTGGTGCTCACCATCACCGAGATGCTGCGCAAGCACGGTGTGGTCGGCAAGTTCGTCGAGTTCTACGGCGACGGCATCGGCGCCATCCCGCTGGCCAACCGCGCCACCATCGGCAACATGTCGCCGGAGTTCGGCTCGACCTGCGCGATCTTCCCGATCGACACCGAGACCGTCAACTACCTGAAGCTCACCGGCCGCGACGAGCAGCAGCTCGCCCTGGTCGAGGCGTACGCCAAGGAGCAGGGCCTCTGGCACGACCCGTCGGTCGAGCCGGTCTACTCCGAGTACCTGGAGCTGGACGTCTCCACCGTCGTCCCGTCGATCTCCGGCCCGAAGCGCCCGCAGGACCGCGTGATCCTGGCCGAGGCCGCGCAGAAGTTCGCCGAGGCGCTGCCGACCTACTCCTCCGAGGCCTCGAAGCCGACCACCGTCACCGCCCCCGACGGCTCGACCTACGAGATCGACAACGGCGCGGTCGTGATCGCCTCGATCACCTCCTGCACCAACACCTCCAACCCCTCCGTCATGCTGGGCGCCGCCCTGCTGGCGAAGAAGGCCGTGGAGAAGGGCCTGCAGGTCAAGCCCTGGGTCAAGACCACCCTGGCGCCGGGCTCCAAGGTCGTCATGGACTACTACGAGAAGGCCGGCCTGCTCCCGTACATGGAGAAGCTGGGCTTCAACCTGGTCGGCTACGGCTGCGTCACCTGCATCGGCAACTCGGGCCCGCTGCCCGAGGAGGTCTCGGCCGCCGTCAACGCGTCCGACCTCGCGGTCGTCTCGGTGCTCTCCGGCAACCGCAACTTCGAGGGCCGGATCAACCCCGACGTCAAGATGAACTACCTGGCCTCCCCGCCGCTGGTGGTCGCCTACGCCCTCGCCGGCAACATGAACGTCGACATCACCAAGGACGCCCTGGGCAAGGACGCCGACGGCAACGACGTCTTCCTCTCCGACATCTGGCCGTCGGAGCAGGAGGTCGCCGACGTCGTCGCGGGCTCCATCGACCAGGACATGTTCGACAAGGGCTACCAGGACGTCTTCGCCGGCGACTACCGCTGGCAGTCGCTCCCGGTCCCGACCGGCAACACCTTCGAGTGGGACGCCGAGTCCACCTACGTCCGCAAGCCCCCGTACTTCGAGGGCATGGCCAAGACCCCGAGCCCGGTGACCGACATCGCCGACGCCCGCGTCCTGGCCAAGCTGGGCGACTCGGTCACCACCGACCACATCTCCCCGGCCGGCAACATCAAGCCGGGCACCCCGGCGGCGCAGTACCTGACCGCCAACGGTGTCGAGAAGCGTGACTTCAACTCCTACGGCTCGCGCCGTGGCAACCACGAGGTCATGATCCGCGGCACCTTCGCCAACATCCGCCTGCGCAACCAGATCGCGCCGGGCACCGAGGGCGGCTACACCCGCGACTTCACCCAGGCCGACGCGCCGGTGTCGTTCATCTACGACGCCTCGCAGAACTACCAGGCCGCCGGCATCCCGCTGGTCGTCCTGGCCGGCAAGGAGTACGGCTCCGGCTCGTCCCGTGACTGGGCCGCCAAGGGCACCGCGCTGCTGGGCGTCAAGGCCGTCATCGCCGAGTCCTACGAGCGCATCCACCGCTCGAACCTGATCGGCATGGGCGTCCTGCCGCTGCAGTTCCCGGAGGGCGAGAACGCCGACTCCCTCGGCCTGACCGGCGAGGAGACCTTCTCCATCACCGGTGTGACCGAGCTCAACGAGGGCCGCACCCCCGCGACCGTCAAGGTCAAGGCCGTCGGCCCGAACGGGAGCAGCAACGAGTTCGACGCGGTCGTCCGCATCGACACCCCCGGTGAGGCGGACTACTACCGCAACGGCGGCATCCTGCAGTACGTGCTGCGCTCGCTCATCGGCTGAGCCCCGCACTAGCGACTGAAGAGGCCGGACCGCACTTCGCGGTCCGGCCTCTTCGGTGCACGCCGAGGACATCCGCCGCGCGCTCGGCGCCGCCCGCGAGTACCCGACGGCCGCCGCGATCGACGCGAAGGGGCCCGCCGACACGGAGTCGGCGGGCCCCTTCGCTCAGCCGGTCAGGCCCGGTCGCAGGCCTGCGCCCGCAGTGCGCGGGCCAGGTCGTCCCGGCGCTCCAGCACCAGGCGGCGCAGCGCCGGCGCGGCCTGCGGACGGCCGGACAGCCAGGCGTCGGCCTCGGCCAGGGTCTGCTCGTCGGTCTGGGCGGTCGGGAAGAAGCCGCCGACGATCCGCATCGCGATCTCGATGGTCCGCTCGGCCCAGACCTTCTCCAGCAGCTTGAAGTACGGCGCCGCGTAGAGGACGGTCAGGTCCCGCTGGGCGGGGATCGAGAAGCCCGCGGTGTTGGCCTCGACCAGGGCGCTCGGCAGTTCGTCCGAGTCGATCACGGCCGACCAGGCGGCGGCCTTGGCCTCCGGGGTGGGCCGGGCGGCCAGGCACTGGGTGTACTGGCGCTTGCCGCCCGCGGTGTTGTCGGCGGTCAGTTCCCCGGCCAGTTCCTCGTCGGTGGCCTGCCCGGCGGCGGCCAGCGCCAGCCACAGCGACCAGCGCAGCTCCTGGTCGACCTCCAGGCCGTCGATCCGGGCGCTGCCGGCCAGCAGGCCGCGGACCAGGCCGAGGTGCTCGGCGCCGCCCGCGGTCTGGGCCAGGAAGCGGGCCCAGGCCAGCTGGTGGTCGCTGCCGGGGACGGCCTCGCGCAGCTCGCGCAGGGCGCCGTCGGCGAGCTGCCGGGCGCCCTCGGCGCGCCACTCGGGGGCGGCGTACAGGTCGACGGCGGTCCTGGCCTGGGCGTGCAGCGACTGCAGCACGCCGATGTTGCCCTCCTGGCCGGCGAAGCGCAGCACCAGGGCGACGTAGTCGCGGGCCGGCATCAGGCCGTCCCGGGTGAGGTTCCAGACGGCGGACCAGGCGAGCGCGCGGGCCAGCTCGTCGCGGATGGCGCCGAGGCCGGTGCGCAGGGTCTCCAGCGAGTCGGCGTCGAAGCGGATCTTGCAGTAGGTCAGGTCCTCGTCGTTGAGCAGGACCAGGGCCGGGCGCGGGCGACCGACCGCCTCGGCGACGACCGTACGGGCGCCGGTGACGTCCAGCTCGATCCGCTCGGTGCGTACCAGGGCGCCGTCGGCGTCCCGGTCGTACAGGCCGACCGCGATCCGGTGCGGGCGAAGTACGTCGCCGTCCTGGAGGACGGCGAGTTCGGTGATCCGGCCCTCGGCGTCGGTGGTGACCTGGGGGGTGAGCGCGTTGACCCCGGCGGTCTGCAGCCAGGCGGCGGCCCAGCTCTTGAGGTCGCGCCCGCTGGTCTCCTCCAGCACGTCCAGCAGGTCGGCCAGTTCGGTGTTGCCGAAGGCGTGCCGCTTGAAGTAGCGGCGGGCGCCCTCGAAGAAGGCCTCCGAACCGACGTACGCGACCAGCTGCTTGAGGACGGCGGCGCCCTTGGCGTAGGTGATGCCGTCGAAGTTGAGCTTGGCGTCCTCGAGGTCGCGGATGTCGGCGGTGATCGGGTGGGTGGTGGGGAACTGGTCCTGCCGGTAGGCCCAGGCCTTGCGCTGGTTGGCGAAGGTGACCCAGGCGGAGGAGTACCGGGTGCGGGCGCCGATCAGGCCGTAGGAGCCCATGAAGTCGGCGAAGGACTCCTTCAGCCACAGGTCGTCCCACCAGCGCGGGGTGACCAGGTCGCCGAACCACATGTGCGCCATCTCGTGCAGGATGACGTTGGCGCGGGACTCGTAGGCGGCGTCGGTGACCTTCGAGCGGAAGACGAACTCCTCCTTGAAGGTGACGCAGCCCGGGTTCTCCATCGCGCCGATGTTGTACTCGGGGACGAAGGCCTGGTCGTACTTGCCGAAGGGGTACGGGAAGTCGAACTCCTCGTGGAAGAAGTCGAGTCCGAGCTTGGTGACGCCGAGGATCTCCTCCGCGTCGAAGTACGGGGCGAGCGACCTGCGGCACATCGCGGAGAGCGGGATCTCCAGGGTGGTGCCGTCGGCGAGTTCGCGGCTGTAGTGGTCGCGGGCGACGTGGTACGGGCCGGCCACCACGGCGGTGAGGTAGGTGGAGATCGGCTTGGTCGGCGCGAACTCCCAGGTACGGGCGGCGCCTTCCTCGGTCACGGCCTCGTGCACGGCGTTGGACCGCACGTCCCAGGCGGCCGGGGCGGTCACCGTGAAGCTGAACGGGGCCTTCAGATCGGGCTGCTCGAAGTTGGCGAACACCCGCCGGGCGTCGGCTGGCTCGTAGTGGGTGTAGAGGTAGGTCTCGCCGTCCACGGGGTCGACGAAGCGGTGCAGGCCCTCACCGGTGCGGCTGTAGGCGCAGTCCGCCTCGACGGTGAGGACGTTCTCGGCGGCGAGGCCGTCGACGTGCACCCGGGCGCCGTCGTAGGCGGTGGCCGGGTCCAGGGCGCGGCCGTTGAGGGTGACCGAGCGGACGGCCGGGGCGAGCAGGTCGAGGAAGGTGGCGGCGCCGGGCTGGGAGCAGCGGAAGGCGACGGTGGTGGTGGAGCGGAAGGTGGTGGCGGCCGGGTCGAGGGCCGAGGTCAGGTCCAGCCGGACCCGGTAGCCGTCCACGGCCAGGATGCCGGCTCGCTGCTGTGCTTCCTCGCGGCTCAGGTTCTTGCCCGGCACGGCGGTACTCCTTTGTCCGGCTCGCACGGTGGTGCGTCTCTGGGTGGTGCGGTCCCGTGCGCGGTGTGCGTCGCGCACGCAGGGTCATCCTTTCACGCTCACCCTGGCCAGTACCATTGCACAAGCCGCCGCGTCCGGGCCGGAATCACCGGTGCCGGACGGGTGTTGGGGTGCTGGAGGGGGGAAGACCCCGCTGCCTCGGATCACCTCATGAAGGACGAGACCCCAGTGACGACTGCCGCTGAGCGCAAGACCGCCGACTTCTGGTTCGACCCGGCCTGCCCGTGGGCGTGGATGACGTCCCGCTGGCTGATCGAGGTCCAGCAGCTGCGGCCGGTCGACGTGAACTGGCACGTGATGAGCCTGTCGGTGCTCAACGAGCACCGCGACCTGCCGCAGCAGTACCGCGAGCTGCTGGACAACGCCTGGGGCGCGGTGCGGGTCTGCATCGCGGCCGCCCAGCAGCACGGCGAGGAGGTGCTGGGCCGGCTCTACACCGAGCTGGGCCTGCGCTTCCACAACCAGGGCCTGCCGCAGAACCGGGAGACCGTCGAGGCCGCCCTGGTGGCCGCCGGCCTGCCCGCCGAGCTGGCGGACGCGGCCGACACCGACGCCTACGACGAGGCCCTGCGCGCCTCGCACAAGGAGGGCATCACCCTGGTCGGCGAGGACGTCGGCACCCCGGTGATCGCGGTCGAGGGCGCGGACGGCGAGCGGGTCGCCTTCTTCGGCCCGGTCGTCACCCCGGCCCCGAAGGGCGAGGCCGCGGCCCGGCTCTGGGACGGCACCCTGCTGGTGGCCTCCACCCCGGGCTTCTACGAGATCAAGCGCACCCGTACGGCGGGGCCGTCCTTCGAGTAGGCCCACCGGCACACGGAAGGGCCCGGTACCGAGCGCTTGGGTTCCAGCGGTCGGTACCGGGCCCTTCCGTGCACGTCCTAGCCGGCGGCCGCGGCCCGGCGCTGCTTGACCAGCCCGGCCGCGATCAGCAGCACGACCAGCACCCCGGCCGCGTACAGCTGCTGACGGTTGCCCTCGGTGGTGGTCATCAGCGCGAGGATGCCGGCCACAGCGGCCATCGCGACCCAGGTCAGGTACGGGTAGCCCCACATCTTCACGGTGAGCAGCTCGGGCGCCTCCTGCTCCAGCCGACGGCGCATCCGCAGCTGGACGATGCAGATGAACAGCCAGACCACCAGGATCGCCACGCCCGTGGTGTTCATCAGCCAGGTGAACACGGTGGCGGGCCAGAACTTGGCGGCCAGCACGGCGCCGAAGCCGAACAGGCAGGAGGCCAGCACGGCCCGGCGCGGCACCCCGCCGCTGACCTTGGCCAGCGCCTTGGGGCCCTGGCCGCGGCCGACCAGCGAGTACGCCATCCGGGAGGCGCCGTAGATGTTGGCGTTCATGGCGGACAGCAGCGCGATCAGCACCACCGCCTCCATGATCGTCCCGGCCGCGGGCACCCCGAGGTGGCTCAGCACCGTGACGTACGGGCCGTCGGCGACGACCGCCGGGTCCTTCCAGGAGACGAGGGTGACCACCAGGGCCATCGAGCCGATGTAGAAGATCGCGATCCGCCACACCGCCGTGCGCACCGCGTTGGCGACGTTCTTCTTGGGGTCGTCGGACTCGGCCGCGGCGATGGTCACCGTCTCCAGGCCGCCGTAGGCGAAGACCGAGGCGAGCAGGCCGACGATCAGCCCGCTGACGCCGTTGGGCAGGAAGCCGCCCTGACCGGTGAGGTTGCTCGTGCCGGGGGAGCCCGGGCCGATCACACCGGCGATGCCGAGCCCGCCGAGGACCAGGAAGGCGACGATCGCGGCGACCTTGATGGTGGCGAACCAGAACTCGAACTCACCGAAGTTCTTCACCGCGGTCAGGTTGCTGACGCAGAAGAAGACCATGAACAGGCCGACCCAGACCCACGCCGAGACGCCGGGTATCCAGCCGTTGACGATCTTCCCGGCGGCGGTGGCCTCGGCGGCCACGCCGCAGCAGAGCATCACCCAGTACATCCAGCCGGCCGTGATCCCGGCCCAGGGGCCGATCTCCTTCTCGGCGTGCACCGAGAACGAGCCGGAGGCCGGACGGGCGGCGGACATCTCGCCGAGCATCCGCATGATCAGCATGACCAGCAGGCCGGAGAGGGCGAAGGCGAGGATGATCGCCGGACCGGCAGCCGCGATGCCCGCGCCGGAGCCCACGAAGAGGCCGGCACCGATGACGCCGCCGAGGGCGATCATCGACAGGTGGCGCTGCTTGAGCCCGTGGCTGAGCTGCTGGCCGGGCGCCGGGCCTGAGCCCGCTCGGGTGGCGGCGTCGGTGGTCCCGGGCGCCGTGGGCGCGGGGGTGGGGGCCATAGGCATGGATCCAGACTGTGCGGAATGCGGCATGGGCTGTCCAATATCCGGGGAGTCCGTTGCTCATGCCAAGAACGTCCGCTTCGGGCCCACCATGCGGACCCGACCGCACCTCAGCGTCACCGTCCGGTGACGGAACGTCGCTTCGGGTCGGTTCCGACAACGCCCGAGGGCGGGGCTTTGTCCGAAACCGTGGCGGTGGCGCAGTGGATCACCGCGTAGGTTCACAGGTGTTCACTCACCTGGACCCTTACGGAGGATCCCCCGATGGCCACTGCCACCACCCCGATAGCGCGCCGCGCCGTCCTCGCCGACCTGGTGCCCGCCGCCTCCACCCGCGTCGGTGCCCAGGTCCGCGACCTGGCCCTGATGGTCGGCGGCGCCGCGCTGACCGGTGTGGCCGCCCAGCTGTCGGTGAACGTCCCCGGCTCGCCGGTGCCGGTCACCGGCCAGACCTTCGCCGCCCTGCTGGTCGGCACCGCGCTCGGGGCCCGCCGCGGCGTCGCCTCGCTCGCCCTCTACCTGCTGGCCGGCATGGCGGGCATGCCCTGGTTCGCCGAGGGCACCTCCGGCTGGGCCATGCCCTCCTTCGGTTACGTGCTCGGCTTCGTCCTCGCCGCCGCCGTGACCGGCGCGCTCGCCCGCCGCGGCGCCGACCGTACCCCGGTGAACACCGCCGTCACCATGGTCCTCGGCAGCCTGGCCATCTACGCCGTCGGCGTCCCGTACCTGGCCTTCACCCTGCACGTGTCGCTCGCCCGCGCCGCCGAGCTCGGTCTCTACCCGTACCTGGTCGGCGACGCGCTCAAGGCCGCCTTCGCCGCCGGCGCCCTGCCCCTGGCCTGGAAGCTGCTCGGCAAGCGCTGACGCCCCCGTTGTCGGGTCCGGGCGCACGCGCATGCCACACTCATGGCATGCGCGTGTACCTGGGCTCCGACCATGCCGGATACGAACTGAAGAACCACCTGGTGGAGTGGCTGAAGGGGGCCGGCCACGAGCCGGTCGACTGCGGGCCGCACATCTACGACGCCGAGGACGACTACCCGCCGTTCTGCCTGCGCGCCGCCGAGCGCACCGCCGCCGACCCGGAGGCCCTGGGCATCGTGATCGGCGGCTCGGGCAACGGCGAGGCGATCGCCGCCAACAAGGTCAAGGGCGTCCGCGCGGCGCTGGCCTGGAGCGTGCAGACCGCCGAGCTCGGCCGTCAGCACAACAACGCCAACGTGATCTCCATCGGCGGGCGCATGCACACCGTCGAGGAGGCCACCGAGTTCGTCGAGATCTTCCTCAACACCCCCTACAGCGGCGAGCCGCGGCACACCCGCCGGATCGAGATGCTGAGCGAGTACGAGACCACCGGCGAACTCCCGCCGATCCCGGCCCACCACCCGCAGGGCTGATCCCACCCCCCCACCCGCCCCCGACGGCCGGCCGCACCCTCCCGTGCGGCCGGCCGCCGCCGTTTCCGCCCGGGCCCGGCGGGGATCCGCGAGACCCGCCGCAAGCCCCGGACCTGTGGGATCGGCCACAGGCCCCGGCGCGCGCACACCCCCGCACGCGGGGCGCGCACACCGCTCGCCTGCTCCGTACGCCCAACCGGCGTAGGCCTCCTGACGGCGCGCCCGGCACCCCTCCGATCGGCCGAAACCCGCTGAGCGCCCCGCGCGCCGACGCCGCCGACCGCCCCCGAGCCGTCGACGCCGGGCCGCACCCGTGGATAGGGTCGGGCCCCATGGCTGGCAGACCGCCGGGCGCACCGCCCCAGACGACTGCGACGAGGCCCGGCGCCGCCCCGGCGTCCGAGCCCGTGACGGCCCGGCTGCGCAAGAGGCTCCGCCGGGTCCGCCGGAGGCTGCGCACGGCCGGTGTCGACTACTTCCGCGGCGGCTCCGCCGACTGGCCGGTGCTCTGCGCGCTCGCCCTGCTCGTCCCGCTGCTGATCGTGCTCAACGTCTGGATCCCCGACTGGGCCCCGCCCACCGCCCTGGTCCTGCCGATCCTGGCCGGCGCGCTGCTGCTGCGCCCCGGCAGCCTGGTGGTGCTCTACGCGCTGGCCGCCCTCGGCCTGTCCGCCGAGTCCGTGATCCACACCGGCCAGCGGGTCGCCAGCGAGAACCCGGAGGCCTACGTCTACGGCGTCACCCCCGGCGCGGCCCTGGTGGTCGGCGCCGCCGGGGTGGGCGGCTTGCTGCTGGCCCAGTTCCGGGCCCGGGTCGGCGTGCCCTGGTGGGGCGGCTCCACCATGCTGTTCGACCTGCGCGAGCGGCTGCGGGTGCAGAGCCGGGTTCCCCGGCTGCCGGACGGCTGGCACGCCGACATGGCGCTGCGCCCGGCCGGCGGGCAGTCCTTCTCCGGCGACTTCGTGGTGGCCGCCCGCACCGGCCCCGGCCAGCGGCTGCTGGAGGTGGTCCTCGCGGACGTCTCCGGCAAGGGCATGGACGCCGGCTCCCGGGCGCTGCTGCTGTCCGGTGCCTTCGGCGGTCTGGTCGGCTCGCTGCCCGCGCACGACTTCCTGCCCGCCGCCAACGGCTACCTGCTGCGGCAGTCCTGGGAGGAGGGCTTCGCCACCGCCGTCCACCTGGTGCTGGACCTGGACACCGGCGAGTACGAGCTGCTCTCGGCCGGGCACCTGCCGGGCATGCAGCGGCTGGCGGGCGCCGGCCGCTGGGAGGTCAAGGAGGCCGAGGGCCCGCTGCTCGGGATCTACGACGGCGCCAAGTTCGAGGGCGTGCGCGGCCGGCTGAACCGCGGCGACGTTCTGATGCTCTGCACCGACGGCATGGTCGAGGCGCCGGGCCGGGACCTCGCCGAGGGCATGGACCGGCTGATGGGGGAGGCGGACCGACTGGTCCCCGGAGGTGCCCCGGGCACCGGTGCGGGGGCCGCGGCCGCGCTGATCGAGACGGTGGCCCGGGACATCAACGACGACCGCGCGGTCCTGCTGCTCTGGCGCGATTGACGGCACGTCCCCGCACGACCGGGGCCGGGCCCGACGTCACATGCCGCCGGCAGCCCCGCTGTCAAGCCTGGCAGCTGATCTTCGGCCATATCGGACGCCCCGTCGGCTGACCGGATCAGCGGCTTCCGCTCCCTGCCCCCGGACGTTTCCCGGCCGCTCAGCACCGCCCCGCCGACCATTCGTCAGAACGGCTCCGCTATCGTCCCGGTCGGCGGAAACTCGTCTCGCATCGCAGGATATCGGCGTTGGGCTGACTGTCAGACCTTTACGCAATCGGCACGGTCGACCACACTGAGTCCGGGCGGGACTGTTCAGGATTCGGGGGATAGGGGGCGACACGTGCGGCACGTCAGACAGCGGTCGAGCGCGGGCTCCCTCACCGGCACTGCGCCGGACGGTCCGCGATTCCGCCTCGGGACCGTCGGACAGGCCGGGGTCCGGCTTCGCAGGTGCCGCCGGGCGGCGGCACCACGCTATGAAACGAGGAAGTGAGTCCGGGTGGCACTCTCCGTCTCCGCGCTGGTCCTGTTCGCGATCCTGTGCATCATCTTCATCCGGAACAAGCAGCTGAAGATCCCGCACGCGATCGTCGCCGCCCTGTTCGGCTTCATGCTGCACGAGACCACCATGGCGACCTCGATCAACTCCCTGCTGTCCAACCTGGCGCACAGCATCTCCAGCATCACCGGCGGCTGACCGGGCCGGGCCCCTCGCCCGCCCCGGGCCGAAGGGGCGCGCCGGTGCCGAAAGCGCCGGTGCCGAAAGGGAGAAGCGGGGGAGCGCCGACCGCCGGCACCGGATCAGGAGCGCCCCGGAGGCGAGCGGGCGGGTGGCGGTCACCGGCCGGCCCGTCTGGCCTGCCGCCAGCGGGCGAACAGACCCCGGGCGCGTGCCGCCGCCGGGGCCGGGACGCGCAGGGGCGCGGGTGCTGCGGCACCCGTCGGCGCGGCGGCTGTGACCGGTGCTGCCCGCTCCGCGGTCAACAGCACGAACAGCCGTGCCCAGCAAAGCCGTTCACCGCGCGGCCAGTCCAGCGCGCGGAGCGCGGCGGAGGCCGCCTCCGAGACCTCGCCGCCCACCCGGACCTCGGCGACGTCGTCGCCCGCCTTCCCGCCCAGGAAGAGCTTCACTCCCACCGGGCCCGGCCCGGTCAGCTCCGCGCGCAGCGCGGGCGCCAGCGCCGGCAGCACCCGGTGCTCGGCGAGCCAGGCCGCCAGGTGCTCGTTGCCGAAGCCGAACACCGCCGCCGGGCCCTGCACCGCGTGCCAGCCCGGGAGTTCGGGCAGATCGGGGTGGTCGGCATGCACCCCGCGCCCGTCCGCCAGCTCGACCAGCACCGAGGCGGTGGTGGTCGCCCACATCTTCACCGCGTTCGCGAGCTTCTCCTCCTCGGTCTTGCCGAGGCCCGCCGCGCAGTCCCAGACCACCGGCGCGTCCGCCCGGCCCAGTTGCAGCACGAAGCCGAGGTCCACGTGACCTGCGCCGTCGTCCCCGGGATGCTCGCGCACCGCCACCGCGGTGGTGCCCGGGCCGCGCACCACCTCGCCGTCCGGGAGGAACACCTGGCCCAGTCGCGCCATCTCCCGGACCACGCAGCGCTGTATGACGGCCAGTCGCTCCTGCGGATGCACCGGGACTCCTCCACCTCGGGAGCGCGCCGGCTGAGGTCGCGCTCGAACTGCGCTCGAACGCCGCCGAGGCTATCGGCCCGACCGCCAACCGGGAAACCGCCCGGACCCCCGGATCCTCCGGTCGCGGAAATGCCCTGAATGCCCCATTTTGGGGAGCGGAACCTGAAGGCCGCCCGCCTGGAGAGCCCGCATGCCCCGCACCGACCTGACGCCCCTTCCGCCGCTCCCGACCCCCCTTCGAGAGCTGCCGGCGGGCCCGGACGGCTCCGGCCTGGTCGCCGAGATCGAGGCCTACCTCGCCTCGCTGCCCGCCCCCGCGCGCACCCCGGCGCCGTACGTCTTCCGGTACGGCAGCACCCTGCGCCCCTGGCACGCCGGCCACCCGGTGCCCCGGGCCACCCTGCTCGACCGGGCGCTGCGCCGCCCCGCCCGGCCCGTCCCGGTCAGCGCCGCCGACCACCTGTGGCTCGCCTCCCGCTACATCGGCGCCCACGGATGGCTGCAGGGTGCGATGTGGGACCGGGCCGGGCGGGTCTGCCTGCTCGGAGCCCAGGCCGCCGTCCTGGCGTACGGCTACGGCACCGCGGTGACCGTGCGCACCGCCCGGGTCCAACTGATGGAGGTGCTGCACGCCACCGGGCGCCCGGCGCGTTCCCCGGACGAGTACAACGACCACCCCGCCACCCGGGAGGGTGATGTGCACCAGCTGCTCGACCGGGCAGCCGCCCGGGCCGCCCGGCTCGGGCTCTGAGGCCGCCGGGACCGCCTGGCCCCGGAAACGCCGACGGCCCCGGTGCGCTGAGCGCACCGGGGCCGGACCGGAAGAGCGGGCGACGAGAATCGAACTCGCGTGACTAGTTTGGAAGACTAGGGCTCTACCATTGAGCTACGCCCGCGCGACCCCCCGAGCCGTTTCCGGCCGGAAGTTCGGGAGACAGCGTACCTGGTCCGGTCGCTCCCGTGCACACCCCATTCGTCGCGCACCCTCTTCCGCCCCGTTCCGCCCCGCCCCGAAATAGTCGACGAGCCGTGCAGGCCCGGCGTGTACGCTTCCTCTCGGCACCACGGGGTGTGGCGCAGTTTGGTAGCGCGTCCGCTTTGGGAGCGGAAGGCCGTCGGTTCGAATCCGGTCACCCCGACAGTGAGTGCGCAGGGTCTCGCCCACCGGGGCGGGGCCCTGTTCTGTTGGGGCGGTACTGTGGCGCCTGGCGTCCGCCTTTCGTGGTACCGGTAGGATGGGGTGCTGGCGGTAGTCCCTGTGGCGTCCACCCAGGTCAACCGCACGAGGGCGAGGAGTCAAGCTCACCGTCCACCCCCCACGGGAGATGCAGCTCCAACCGCCCATCGCCCGTCTCGCCCGAACCACCCGTACCGGCTCCGGCCGGGCGGAACGGATCGGGCGGAGGCAACCTGACCGCAAGCCCCTAGGAGACCTAACCGTGAAGAGCGCCGTCGAGACTCTGAACCCGACCCGGGTTCGACTCACCGTCGAGGTGCCCTTCGAGGAGCTCAAGCCCAGCCTCGACGCGGCGTACAAGAAGATCAACCAGCAGGTCACGGTTCCGGGCTTCCGCAAGGGCAAGATCCCGGCTCGCGTCATCGACCAGCGTTTCGGCCGTGGCGCCGTGCTGGAGGAGGCCGTCAACGACGCCCTGCCGCGCTTCTACACGCAGGCCGTCGACGAGGGCAAGATCGAGGTCCTCGGCCAGCCCGACATCACCAACATCGAGGGTGTCGAGAAGATCGCCGACGGTGGTGACCTGAAGTTCACCGCCGAGGTGGACATCCGCCCGGAGATCACCCTGCCGGAGTTCTCCTCCATCGAGGTGACCGTCGACCCGATCGTCGTCTCCGACGAGGACATCGAGAAGTCGCTGGAGCAGCTGCGCGAGCGCTTCTCCTCGGTCAAGGACGTCGAGCGCGCCGCCGCCGCCGGTGACATCGTGGTCGTGGACCTCGTCGCCAAGGTCGACGGCGAGGTGCCGGAGGACGGCACCGCCAACGGCGTCAGCTACGAGATCGGCTCGGGCCGCCTGATCGACGGCATCGACGAGGCCGTGACCGGCCTGTCCGCCGGCGAGGAGAAGACCTTCGACACCGAGCTCAAGGGTGGCACCCAGGCGGGCAAGACCTCGGAGGTCACCGTCACCGTCACCGCCGTCCAGGAGAAGGAGCTGCCGGAGCTGGACGACGAGTTCGCCCAGCTGGCCAGCGAGTTCGACACCCTGGAGGAGCTGCGCGCCGACTCCCGCAAGCGCCTGGAGCGCATGAAGGAGTACGACCAGGCCACCCAGGCCCAGGAGAAGGTGCTGGACGCGCTGCTCGCGCTGGTTGAGATCGAGTACCCCGAGAAGCTCCTCAAGGACGAGATCGAGACCCGCAAGCACAACGTCGAGCACCACCAGCTCGAGCCGATGGGCCTGAACCTCGACACCTACCTGGAGACCCAGGGCAAGACCCGCGAGGAGTGGGACGCGGAGATCGAGGAGCAGGCGAAGAAGGGCATCAAGACCCAGTTCGTCCTGGACCAGATCGTCGCCAACGAGGAGCTGGGTGTTAACCAGGAGGAGCTCACCGAGCACCTCATCCGCCGCGCCGCCGGCTCGGGCCTCACCCCGGACCAGTTCGCCCAGCAGGTCGTCCAGGGCGGCCAGGTTCCGCTGCTGGTCGGCGAGGTCGCCCGCGGCAAGGCGCTGGCCACCGTGGTCGAGGCCGCCAAGGTCGTCGACACCGAGGGCAACGAGATCAACTTCGACGACGAGGACGAGGCGGGCGAGACCGTCGAGTCTGACGCCGCCGAGGCCGTCGAGGCTACTGCCGAGGAGAACACCGAGGCCTGAGCCCCGGTAGCCCCCTGAGGCAGCACAGCGGGCCCGGACGCCGTACGGTGTCCGGGCCCGCTGTCGTCCCGCCCGAGCGCCGGCGCGACCCTGCGCTCACAGCGAACAGTTCTGCGTGAGGGATTCTGCGGCCCGGCCTGCGCGTTAGGGTCCTTGGACAGCAACAATCACGACGTGATACCCGGAAGCTGTGCGACACCGTGACGGCCGTGGAGCGACCGTCCAAATCGACTGAGCAGGTGGCTAAGTGACGTTCCCGCAGATGCAGATGCCTGGCCCGATGGCGCCGCACGCCGCCGCTGGTGACGTGCTCGGCGGCCTTGGCGACCAGGTCTACAACCGGCTGCTGGGCGAGCGGATCATCTTCCTCGGCCAGCAGGTCGACGACGACATCGCCAACAAGATCACCGCCCAGCTGCTGCTGCTGGCCGCGGACCCCGACAAGGACATCTTCCTCTACATCAACTCCCCGGGTGGCTCGATCTCGGCGGGCATGGCGATCTACGACACCATGCAGTACATCAAGAACGACGTCGTCACCATCGCGATGGGCATGGCCGCCTCGATGGGCCAGTTCCTGCTGACCGCCGGCACCCCCGGCAAGCGCTTCTCGCTGCCGAACGCCAACATCCTGATGCACCAGCCCTCCGCGGGCCTCGGCGGCTCCGCCACCGACATCCGCATCCAGGCCGAGCAGCTGCTCCGCACCAAGAAGCGGATGTCCGAGCTGATCGCGCACCACAGCGGCCAGACCTTCGAGCAGATCACTGCGGACTCCGACCGCGACCGCTGGTTCACGCCGGAGGAGGCCAAGGCCTACGGCCTGATCGACGACATCATGCACAGCGCCGCGGACGTCCCCGGCGGCGGCGGCACGGGCGCTGCCTGAGCCTCGGCCCGGCCCGCGAGACCACAGCCACAACGCCCCGGAGGACAAGAACCCCCATGAACATCCCCAGCCTGTCGGCCGCCAAGGCCCGCGTCGAGGACATGCGCGCCGAGGGCCGCTACATCGTCCCGCGCTTCGTCGAGCGCACCACGCAGGGCATCCGCGAGTACGACCCGTACGCCAAGCTGTTCGAGGAGCGCATCATCTTCCTCGGCTCGCAGGTGGACGACGTCTCGGCCAACGACATCATGGCGCAGCTGCTGTGCCTGGAGTCGATGGACCCGGACCGCGAGATCCAGATGTACATCAACTCGCCCGGCGGCTCGTTCACGGCCCTGACGGCCATCTACGACACGATGCAGTACGTGAAGCCGGACATCACCACGGTCTGCATGGGCCAGGCGGCCTCCGCCGCGGCCGTGCTGCTCGCCGCCGGTACGCCCGGCAAGCGGATGGCGCTGCCGAACGCCCGGATCCTGATCCACCAGCCGTACACCGAGACCGGCCGCGGTCAGGTGTCCGACCTGGAGATCCAGGCCAAGGAGATCTTCCGGATGCGCGAGCAGCTGGAGGAGATGCTCTCCAAGCACTCCAACAAGTCGGTCGAGCAGGTGCGCGAGGACATCGAGCGCGACAAGATCCTGACCGCCGAGGAGGCCGTCGAGTACGGCCTGGTCGACCAGATCATCTCCACCCGCAAGACCTCGCTGACCTCCTGAGGCCGGCACCGTCGGGGCGGGGCGCGCACCCGGTGGCGCGCCCCGCCCCGGCCCGTTGGCGGGCTCTGTCACGGCATCTGTTCGGTATCAATTCGCCCAGGGCGTAGGGCAGACCCGGCGAAGAGGACGGAATCACGGGTCCGGCAGAGTACCGTCGGATAGCGAGACCGAGCGCCGTCGGCGCGGACGGTCCACAGCACCAGGCCCCGGAACCCCTGCGGGGCCCCTGGCGAAGGGGAAGCACCTCGTGGCACGCATCGGAGACGGTGGCGACCTGCTCAAGTGCTCGTTCTGCGGCAAGTCGCAGAAGCAGGTGAAGAAGCTGATCGCCGGCCCAGGCGTGTACATCTGCGACGAGTGCATCGACCTGTGCAACGAGATCATCGAGGAGGAACTCGCCGAGACCTCCGAGGTCCGCTTCGAGGAGCTGCCGAAGCCGCGCGAGATCTACGAGTTCCTGGACCAGTACGTGGTCGGCCAGGACCTCGCCAAGAAGGCGCTGTCGGTCGCCGTCTACAACCACTACAAGCGCGTCCAGGCCGGTGAGGCCGGCCGCAGCGGCGGCAACGGCCGCGAGGACGCCATCGAGCTGGCCAAGTCCAACATCCTGCTGCTGGGCCCCACCGGCTCCGGCAAGACGCTGCTGGCGCAGACCCTGGCCCGGATGCTGAACGTGCCGTTCGCGATCGCGGACGCCACCGCGCTGACCGAGGCCGGCTACGTGGGCGAGGACGTCGAGAACATCCTGCTCAAGCTGATCCAGGCGGCCGACTACGACGTCAAGAAGGCCGAGACCGGGATCATCTACATCGACGAGATCGACAAGGTCGCCCGCAAGAGCGAGAACCCGTCGATCACCCGCGACGTCTCCGGCGAGGGCGTGCAGCAGGCGCTGCTGAAGATCCTGGAGGGCACCACCGCCTCGGTGCCGCCGCAGGGCGGGCGCAAGCACCCGCACCAGGAGTTCATCCAGATCGACACCACCAACGTGCTGTTCATCGTCGGCGGCGCGTTCGCGGGCCTGGAGCGGATCATCGAGGGCCGCGCGGGTGCCAAGGGCATCGGCTTCGGCGCCAACATCCGCTCCAAGCGCGAGTCGGACGCCAGCGACCACTTCCGCCAGGTGATGCCCGAGGACCTGGTGAAGTTCGGCATGATCCCCGAGTTCATCGGCCGTCTGCCGGTGATCACCAGCGTGCACAACCTCGACCGCGAGGCGCTGCTGCAGATCCTCACCGAGCCGAAGAACGCGCTGGTCAAGCAGTACCGCAAGCTCTTCGAACTGGACGGCGTGGAGCTGGAGTTCTCCCGGGACGCGCTGGAGGCGATCGCCGACCAGGCGATCCTGCGCGGCACCGGCGCGCGGGGCTTGCGGGCCATCATGGAGGAGGTGCTGATGTCCGTGATGTACGAGGTCCCCTCGCGCCAGGACGTCGCCCGCGTGGTGGTCACCGGGGACGTGGTCTCCAAGCACGCCATCCCCACCCTCGTCCCGCGCGACATGATCAAGCGCGAGCGCCGCGAGAAGAGCGCCTGACCCGACGGCAGTCACGCGAGGGCCCCGCACCGGATCCGGTGCGGGGCCCCTTCGCATGACGTGCGCGTTACTTGGCGACCTTCATGGCGTCGCGGATCGCCCGGGTCTTCTCCGCGGCCTGGTCCGGGGTGATGCCCTGGTTGGTGTCACTGCCGGTGCTGCCCAGGCTGAGGTGGGTGAAGGTGACCCGGCCGAAGGTGGACTTGTCCGCCCACACGCAGATCGTCGGCCCGGGCTTGCCCGCGATGACGCTGGCCACGCCGCAGCTGAGCTTGCCCGCGGAGGCGTGGCTGTCCTTGGCGGGGTAGTCGGCCATCGGCGTGGTCCAGGTCAGCCCGCCGCTGTCCTTCTTCGAGTCGGCGATGAGCTGGTCCGGGTCGTTGAGGTCCCCGTAGATGCCGATGATCGACAGCGAGTCCATGTTCTTGATGTCGGAGCCCTTGCTGTAACTGGCGCCCAGCTCGTTCAGGTCCTTGCCGAACTTCGCAGCCTGGGGGTTACTCGTGTCGGCGGCCTTCTCCTGCGCCGACTTCTGGACGTAGCCGTCCAGCAGCGTCTGCGGGGCGGTGAGCTTGTACTGGCCGCCCGCGTCGCTGCCGCCGAGGAACTTCCAGGCCGCGAACCCGCCGCCGCCCAGCACCAGGGCGCCGATCACCAGGCCGATCACCAGACCGCCCTTGCCCTTCTGCGGCTGCGTCGGGTAGCCCGGCTGCCCGTACGGTGCCTGCGGCGGCACACCGTACGGCTGCTGCGGGGCGCCGTAGGGCTGCTGCGGCGGGTACCCGTACTGGGGCTGCGGGGCGCCGTAGGGCTGCTGCGGTGGCGGGGCGCCGTAGGGCTGCTGCGGCGGCGGGGCGCCGTAAGGCTGACCGCCGTAGGGCTGACCCTGCGGATACTGCTGTCCCTGGCCGTACATCTGTCCTCGTGCTCCCCCGCCGCACCCGCGGCCGATCGTGGTGTTGGGTAGTTCCGTGCACGTCCGGATACCCGGACGAGCGTCCGGGCACGCTACCGCACGGTGTCCGTGACGGGAGCGTCGGGCGGGGCGAGTCCACGGACCGAAAGCGGTTCGTAACCAGCGCCCGGGGTTACGTAAACTGTGCGTCGTGACCGACACGACGAACCAGCGCCCCGTGAGCACCACCGGGGACGATGCGGCAACCCTCCCGACGACCTACACCCCCGCGGACGTAGAGGGCGAGCTGTACGAGCGCTGGGTAGAGCGTGGGTACTTCACCGCGGACGCCAAGAGCGACAAGCCCCCGTTCACCATCGTCATCCCGCCGCCGAACGTCACCGGCAGTCTGCACCTCGGCCACGCCTTCGAGCACACGCTGATCGACGCGCTGGTCCGCCGCAAGCGGATGCAGGGCTACGAGGCGCTGTGGCAGCCGGGTATGGACCACGCCGGCATCGCCACCCAGAACGTGGTCGAGCGCGAGCTCGCCAAGGAGGGCAAGTCCCGCCACGACCTGGGCCGCGAGGCCTTCGTCGAGCGCGTCTGGAAGTGGAAGGCGGAGTCCGGCGGCCAGATCTCCGGTCAGATGCGCCGCCTCGGCGACGGCGTGGACTGGTCCCGCGAGCGCTTCACCATGGACGAGGGCCTCTCCCAGGCCGTCCAGACCATCTTCAAGAAGCTCTTCGACGACGAGCTGATCTACCGCGCCGAGCGCATCATCAACTGGTGCCCGCGCTGCCTGACCGCCATCTCGGACATCGAGGTGGAATACCAGGACGACGACGGCGAGCTGGTCTCGATCCGCTACGGCGAGGGCGAGAACTCCATCGTCGTGGCCACCACCCGCGCCGAGACGATGCTCGGTGACACCGCGGTCGCCGTCCACCCGGAGGACGAGCGCTACAAGCACCTGATCGGTACCGAGATCGAGCTGCCGCTGACCGGCCGCCGCATCCCGATCGTCGCCGACGCCCACGTCGACCCGGAGTTCGGCACCGGCGCCGTCAAGGTGACGCCCGCGCACGACCCCAACGACTTCGAGATCGGCCAGCGGCACAACCTGCCGAACATCGCCGTGATGGACGAGCACGCCGTCATCACCGCGCACGGCCCCTTCCTCGGCCTGGACCGCCTGGAGGCCCGCTCGGCGATCGTCGCCGCGCTGCGCGCCGAGGGCCGGATCGTCGCCGAGAAGCGTCCGTACGCCCACTCGGTGGGCCACTGCTCGCGCTGCAAGACCACCATCGAGCCGCGGCTGTCCATGCAGTGGTGGGTCAAGGTCGGCCCGCTCGCCAAGGCCGCCGGTGACGCGGTCCGCGACGGCAAGGTCAAGATCCACCCGCAGGAGATGGAGAAGCGGTACTTCGACTGGGTCGACAACCTGCACGACTGGTGCATCTCGCGCCAGCTGTGGTGGGGGCACCGCATCCCGGTCTGGTACGGCCCGAACGGCGAGATCGTCTGCGTCGGCCCCGACGAGCAGCCGCCCACCGGCGAGGGCTGGCGCCAGGACACCGACGTCCTGGACACCTGGTTCTCCTCCGGCCTGTGGCCGTTCTCCACGCTCGGCTGGCCGGAGCAGACCGACAGCCTCGCGAAGTTCTACCCGAACTCCGTGCTGGTCACCGGCTACGACATCCTGTTCTTCTGGGTCGCCCGGATGATGATGTTCGGCCTCTACGCGATGGACGGCACCCCGCCGTTCCACACCATCGCGCTGCACGGCATGGTCCGTGACCAGAACGGCAAGAAGATGTCGAAGTCCTTCGGCAACGTGGTCAACCCGCTGGACTGGATGGACAAGTACGGCTCCGACGCGCTGCGCTTCACGCTCGCGCGCGGTGCCAACCCGGGCGTCGACGTGCCGATCGGCGAGGACTGGGTCCAGGCGGCCCGCAACTTCGCCAACAAGATCTGGAACGCCACCCGCTTCGCGCTGATGAACGGTGCCACCGTCGAGGGCCCGCTGCCCGCGCCGGAGGAGCTGACCGCGAGCGACCGCTGGATCCTGTCGCGCCTGGGCAGCACCGTCGCCGAGGTGGACGGGCTGTACGAGGACTACCAGTTCTCCAAGCTCTCCGAGGCGCTGTACCACTTCGCCTGGGACGAGGTCTTCGACTGGTACGTCGAGCTCTCGAAGACCACCCTGGCCAAGGGCGGCCCGCAGGCCGACGCCGCGCGCCGGGTGCTCGGCGAGGTCCTGGACGTCACCCTGCGGCTGCTGCACCCGATCGTGCCCTTCGTCACCGAGACGCTGTGGACCACGCTCACCGGTGCCGAGTCGGTGGTCATCGCCGACTGGCCGAAGGACAGCGGCTTCCGCGACTCCGAGGCCGAGGCCGAGATCGCCACGCTGCAGCAGGTCGTCACCGAGGTCCGCCGGTTCCGCACGGACCAGGGCCTCAAGCCGGGCCAGCGCGTCCCGGCCGCCCTGGAGCTGGACGGCACCGCGCTGGCCGCCCACGAGGACGCGATCCGCTCGCTGCTGCGGCTGACCGCCCCCGAGGAGGGCTTCGCGGCCACCGCCTCGCTGCCGGTGGCCGGCGCGATCGTCTCGCTGGACCTCTCCGGCACCATCGACGTCGCGGCGGAGCGCAAGCGCCTCGCCAAGGACCTCGCGGCCGCCGAGAAGGAGAAGGCCCAGACCACCGCCAAGCTCGGCAACGAGGCCTTCCTGGCCAAGGCGCCGGACGAGGTGGTCGCCAAGATCCGGGGCCGTCAGGAGGCCGCCGAGGCCGACATCGCCCGGATCACCGCCCAGCTCGCGGCGCTGCCGCAGGGCTGAGCCGCCCGCGCCCGTTGAGGGGCCGCACTCCGCGACACGCGGGGTGCGGCCCTCGGCGTTTTCCGGACGCCGCTCCGGACGCTGTTTTAGCTACGCCCAATAGAGCAGAACATTGCTCCCTTCCGGCGAATATTCATCCTGGACCGGGTGACGTCCTATTCCGAGCGAATTGATTCCGGTCTTGCCCGCGCGCGTTCGCGGAAGTTTTCAGGTCGGATGTGTACGGTGTGCACGGAGTTTCCGAAGGGCGTTTCTGCTGAGCGTTCCTGCTGAACGACGGACGGGAGGGCATGGCGTGGTGGTGACCGAGGAGTTGGCCGAGGAACTGCCTGCCGCGGCGGTCGAGGAGGCCAAGGCCAGGGCGGCGACGCTGCTGCTCGCCTTCCGGCACGGCAACCAGCTCGCGTTCGACCACGAGCTGGACCTGCTGCTCGAGGAGAACGTCGAGCGGGAGGTGACCACACTGCTCACCTGGATCGCCGCCGAGGCCGTCCGCAAGGCGTACGCCCCCGAGGTCGGCGACCGGGTGCTGCGGTCGATGGCCCGGCGGGCCCCGGAGGACACCGCCGCGGTCCAGGTGGACGAGGAGACCGCGAACGCCGCCCAGCTGATCGAGGCGGTCGCGGCCGGCGAGGTGGCCGAGGTTCGCGGGCTGGTCGCCGCGACGGCCGACACCACCTACCTGCTCGGCGGCCTGCTGCAGGGCGTCGCGATGATGCTGCCGCTGCTGCCCGAGGGCGAACTGGCCGAGATCACCGCCGAGTTGCGCCGTCGGCACAGCGGCGCCGCGCACGTCCCGGAGGCCCGGGCCGGGGTCTGATCCCGAACCGGCCCGGGCCTGCGGGGGTGGTCACGGCATGGCGTGCAGGTGGCATGACTCCAGTTCCAGCGGGGGAGGGCCGGTGGCGCCTGGTGGGGTCGCGCCTTCCGGGGCGTCGATGGTGCGCGTGCGGGAGCTGTCGAAAGCTCAAGTCCCCGTTGAGAAACGGGACTTGCCTCGCAAGGTGGAGTAGACCAATCCGGCTGCCAAGAGGCCCTGTGCGGTCGGCGCGGCGATCCGGGCCGAGGCGAGGCCGTCGCCGCGCCGTACGGGCTCGGGGTGGCGGCGAGCCGGGCCGGTCGCCCGGGAGTGCCGGGTTCGAAGGCGTGGCGGGAGCCGGCCCAGTGCACGAGGAAACGTCCGAAGGCGAAGGCCGTGTAGCCGCCGAGTGCCAGGGAGGCCGGTCCGGCGGCCCGGGCGATCTCTTCCCGGCGGAGCGCGATCCAGTCGTGCAGGGCGTCGGGCATGGCGCGGTACTCCTCATGATTAAAGGCCGTCGGCTCCTGTGGGTTGCGAATCGGTGCTCCATTGCCGTTCGAAATCGCTAAAGAAATGGCAAAGGGGGTGAATTAGAGGTATGGGGTAAAGCTGGTACAAAATGGTCGTTATCGCCCCGACCCCCGGCCCGACCCCCGGTCCCGCTCTCACCCTGTGAGGACGGGCCGCCGTTGCTCCGTAGACTGTGGTTGTGAGCGACAAGGCCGACCCGAACCCGTACACCCTCCGCCCCGCCGACGGCGGCACCGGCGACGCCCTGCGCGACGTCGAGCTGGAGCTTTCCAAGCGCTGGCCGGAGAACAAGCTGGAGCCCTCGCTCGACCGGATCGAGGCGCTGATGGACATCCTGGGCGAGCCCCAGCGGTCCTTCCCCTCCATCCACATCACCGGCACCAACGGCAAGACCTCCACCGCCCGGATGATCGAGCAGCTGCTCAACACCTTCGAGCTGCGCACCGGCCGCTACACCAGCCCGCACGTGGAGACCGTCACCGAGCGGATCAGCCTGGACGGCGCCCCGATCAGCCCCGAGCGCTTCGTCGAGGTCTACCGCGACATCGAGCCCTACGTGCAGATGGTCGACGCGGCCCAGCCGGTGCCGATGTCCTTCTTCGAGGTGCTGACCGGCATGGCCTACGCCGCCTTCGCCGACGCCCCGGTGGACGTCGCCGTGGTCGAGGTCGGCATGGGTGGCTCCTGGGACGCCACCAACGTGATCGACTCCGTCGTCGCGGTGATCACCCCGATCGGGCTGGACCACACCGACAAGCTCGGCGAGACCACCGGCGAGATCGCGGTCGAGAAGTCCGGGATCATCAAGTCCGGCGCCGTCGCCGTGGTCGCCCAGCAGCAGCTGGACGCCGCCCAGGCCATCCTGCGCCGGGCCGTCGAGGTGGACGCCACGGTCGCCCGCGAGGGTATGGAGTTCGGCGTGATCCGCCGTGAACTCGCCGTCGGCGGCCAGCTGGTGACGCTGCGCGGGCTGGGCGGCGAAGAGTACGAGGACGTCTTCATCCCGCTGCACGGCGAGTACCAGGCGCACAACGCGGCGCTCGCGCTGGCCGCGGTGGAGGCCTTCTTCGGCGTCGGCGGCGCCCGCGGCGGGCAGCTCGACGTGGACAAGATCCGCCGGGCCTTCTCCGGCGTCTCCTCGCCGGGCCGCCTGGAGGTCGTCCGTCGTAGCCCCACGATCATCCTGGACGCCGCGCACAACCCGCACGGCGCTCAGGCCACCGTCGCCGCGATCTCCGAGTCCTTCGGCTTCACCCGTCTGGTCGGGGTGATCGGCACCTCCGGGGACAAGGACGTGACGGGCGTGCTGGAGGCCTTCGAGCCGATCCTGGCCGAGGTCGTCATCACCCGGAACTCCACCCACCGCGCGATGGACGTGGACGCCCTCGCGGCCCTGGCCGTGGAGATCTTCGGCGAGGACCGCGTCCAGGTCGAGCCCCGGCTCGACGACGCCATCGCCGCCGCCGTCACCCTGGCCGAGGAGGAGGGCGACCTCGGCGGCGCCGGGGTACTGGTCACCGGTTCGGTCATCACGGTGGGCGAGGCCCGCCTGCTGCTCGGGAGGAAGTGACATGAGGACGCTCTGCTCCTCGACGCTGATCGGCGAGGCGTTGCTGATCATGTTCGCGGCGCTGGTCGCGATGCGGCTCTCCAGCGTCTCGACCGCCAGCGTGTGGATCGTCAGCGGCATCGCGATGGCGCTGTGCCTCGCGCTCTGCGGCATGATCAACCGCCCCGGCGCGGTGCAGATCGGCTGGGTGCTGCAGGCCGGCCTGATCGCCAGCGGCTTCATCCTGCCGACCATGTTCGGCCTCGGCGTCGTCTTCGCCGGCCTGTGGTGGTGCTCGGTGCACTACGGCCGCAAGGTGGACCAGTTCAAGGCCGCCCGCGCGGCCGCCGAGGCACAGGCTGCCTGACGCGTCGGCCCGGCGATCGCCGGGACGGGCCCGATCGCCGACCGCGCCTCGCCGATCGGCGAGGCGTCGGCCCCGCGATCGCGGGGGCGGACCAGCGGAACCGGCAGGTCGTTCACGCAAGGTAATCTCTGCCGCATACCGCATGCCGTACCAAATCCCCAGGAGACGCACCGTGTCCCAGCGCACTCTCGTCCTGCTCAAGCCCGACGCCGTCCGCCGCGGCCTGGCCGGCGAGATCATCAGCCGCATCGAGCGCAAGGCCGGCTGGCAGCTCGCCGCCATGGAACTGCGCACCTTCGACCGGGCGACGCTGGAGCAGCACTACGCGGAGCACGTGGGCCGCCCGTTCTACGAGCCGCTGCTGGAGTTCATGACCTCCGGCCCGTCGATCGCGATGATCGTCGAGGGCGAGGAGGTCGTGAAGGGCATCCGCATGCTGGCCGGCGCCACCAACCCGCTGGAGGCCGGGGCCGGCACCATCCGCGGCGACTACGCGACCATCACCCGCGAGAACCTGATCCACGCCTCCGACTCCCCGGAGTCCGCCGAGCGCGAGATCAAGATCTTTTTCCCGGCGCACGCCTGATCCGAACCGGGCGACATGCCCGGGCGGACGGGGCGTCACGCCCCGCGCGGACCTTGGGACTGCCCCGGTCGGGACCGTTGGCCCGGCCGGGGCATTCTTATCGTGAAATAGGGAACTGACGGCGCCGACACGGCGTCCCAATGCTCGGAGAAGCGATCACGCTCCGGACAATGGACGTATGCCCCCACGTCGCCGTCCGTACCGTGCGGCGTGACTACGATGGACGCGACTCAAGGGCCCGGTAAGGCAGCTCAGCTGGTCTCCGCCCAAGCATGGGCGTGTATTCGTCCACCCCCCATGAACTCCGAGCCCGGGAAGGCACCCACACCCCATGGCGAGCAACCTGTCGTTCATCGGCCGCGACTTGGCGATCGACCTCGGAACTGCCAACACGCTGGTGTACGTCAGGGGCAAGGGGATCGTCCTCAACGAGCCGTCCGTCGTCGCGGTGAACACCAACACCGGCGGCATCCTCGCGGTCGGCGTCGAGGCCAAGAAGATGATCGGCCGCACGCCCGGCAACATCGTCGCCATCCGCCCGCTCAAGGACGGCGTGATCGCCGACTTCGAGATCACCGAGCGGATGCTGCGCTACTTCATCCTCAAGATCCACCGCCGCCGCTACCTCGCCCGCCCGCGCGTCGTGGTCTGCGTGCCCTCCGGCATCACCGGCGTCGAGCGTCGCGCCGTCATCGAGGCCTCCTCGCAGGCCGGCGCGCGCCAGGTGCACATCATCGAGGAGCCGATGGCCGCCGCGATCGGCGCCGGCCTGCCCGTCCACGAGGCCACCGGCAACATGGTCGTCGACATCGGCGGCGGCACCACCGAGGTCGCCGTGATCTCCCTCGGCGGCATCGTCACCGCCCAGTCCATCCGGGTGGCCGGCGACGAGCTGGACAACGCGATCGTCCAGCACATCAAGAAGGAGTACTCCCTCCTCCTCGGCGAGCGCAGCGCCGAGCAGATCAAGATGAGCATCGGCAGCGCCTTCGGCCTGGAGGGCGAGAAGGACGAGCACGCCGAGATCCGCGGCCGCGACCTGGTCAGCGGCCTGCCCAAGACCGTGGTCATCTCCGCCGCCGAGGTCCGCGAGGCCATCGACGAGCCGGTCAACTCGATCATCGACGCGGTCAAGACCACCCTCGACCAGTGCCCGCCCGAGCTGGCCGGCGACGTCATGGACCGCGGCATCGTGCTCACCGGCGGCGGCGCCCTGCTGCGCGGCCTGGACGAGCGGCTGCGCCGCGAGACCGGCATGCCGATCCACATCGCCGAGAACCCGCTCGACTCCGTCGCACTCGGCTCCGGCAAGTGCGTCGAGGAGTTCGAGGCGCTCCAGCAGGTACTGGACGCCCAGCCGCGCCGTTAGTACCACGACGACACATCCGACACTCAACTGAACGGGCAGCCGTCCGGGCCCCACAGCCCCGGGCGGCCGCCAGGTACGAAGGGGCAGTACCAGCACCGTGAGGGACACACGAGAGAGCCGGCTGCTGCTCATCCTGCTGGTGGCCGTCGCCTTCGCGCTCATCACCGTGGACATCAAGGGCGGTGAGGACTCCCCGCTCGGCCCGGCCCGCCACGCGGCCGCCCGCGTCCTCGGCCCGGTCGAGCGCGGCGCCGCCACCGTGGTCAACCCGGTCGCCGACACCGTCCGCGCCTTCCGCGACGCCGCCACCAACAACGGCCGCACCGACCAGCTCGCCCGTGAGAACACCGAACTGCGGCAGAAGCTCGCCTCCTCCGACATGGCGAGCGGGCGCACCAAGCAGTTGGACGACCTGCTGCGCACCGCGGGCGCCGGCGGATACACCGTCAAGGCCGCCCAGGTCATCGCGATCGGCCCGGCCCAGGGCTTCTCCTGGACCATCACCATCGACGCCGGCAGCGACGACGGCCTCACCCGCGACATGACCGTGATCAACGGCCAGGGCCTGGTCGGCCGGATCACCACCATCGCCCGGACCACCGCCACCGTGCTGCTCGCCTCCGACCCCGGCTTCTCGGCCGGCACCCGGCTGGAGGGCAGCGGCGAGATCGGCTTCGCCTCCGGCGGCGGCGACAGCCCGATGAAGGTCTCCCTGCTCAACGGCAAGGCGCAGGTCAAGACCGGCGACCGGCTGGTCACCTTCGGCTCGCAGAGCGGCCGCCCGTTCGTGCCCGGTGTCCCCGTCGGCAAGGTCACCGAGGTCCAGGCCAACGCGGGCCAGCTGACCAAGACCATCCTGGTCGAGCCCTTCGTCCAGTTCACCCGGCTGGACCTGGTCGGCGTGGTGGTCGTGCCACCGCGCGCCGACCCGCGCGACGCCGTCCTGCCGCCCGCCCCCACCCCGGGCCAGAGCCAGTCCCCCGCCGCGCCCGTCCAGCCGCAGGCCCCTGCGGCCAGCACCCCGCCCGCCAAGCCCAATGGGGGGAACTGAGCCATGCGCCTCGCCCGCATCCCCGTCTCCGCCGCACTGATCCTCTTCGGCCTGATCCTCCAGGTCAGCGTGTTCGGCCGGCTCCAGCTCCCGGGGGCCACCCCGGACATACTGCTACTGGTCGTGGTCGGCCTGGCCATGGTCTACGGGCCGACCGGCGGCTGCCTGGTCGGCTTCTCGGCCGGCCTTCTCGCCGACCTCGCGCCGCCCTCCGACCACGCCATCGGCCGCTACGCCCTGGTGCTCTGCCTGATGGGATACGCCGCCGGGCTGTTGCGCCCCGAGCACGGCCGACAGCGCTCGGTCTCCAGCGCGCTGCTGGTGGTCGGCGCCGCGGCGATCGCCTCCACCCTGCTGTACGCCATGGTCGGCGCTCTGGTCGGCGACACCGCGGCCCGGCACGTCGGCCTCGGCGGCCTGGTGATCAGCGCCCTGCTGTACGACCTGCTGCTGGCCCCGTTCGTGGTGCCGCTGGTGATGCTGCTCGGCCGCCGCTTCGGCCGCGACCCGGTGACCGCCGCCAGCGACGACGACGAGGGCGGTCCGGGCCTCGGCACCCTGGCCCGCTACCGCACCACGCGTGAGGTCTCGTCCGGCCCGAAGTACAGGAAGCGGCGCGTCCCCGGCTTCGCCCGGCGCCCGTAACCGGCCCGTCCAGGCCCCCGACCTCCCGACTTTCCCGCACCCTGGAGCGCACGAGACGTGAGCAACATCCCCGAGACCGGCCGAACCCGGCGGGTGACGATCCGTCTGGTGGTACTGCAGATTCTGGTGCTGTCACTGCTCGCCACCCTGGGCGGACGGCTGTGGTACCTGCAGATCCGTAACGCCAGCGTCTACACCGCCAAGGCGACCGGCAACCACATCCGCGAGGTGGTCGAGCCGTCCGTCCGCGGCGAGATCCTGGACGCCTCCGGGCGGATCCTGGCCGGCAACGAGGCCCGGCTGGTGGTGTCCGTCAGCCGTACCTCGCTGCTGCAGCAGAAGGACGGCGGCAAAGCGGTGCTGGGCCGCCTCGCCGAGGTGCTGGGCATGTCGGCCAAGGACGTGCAGGAGAAGGTCCGGCTCTGCGACGCCAAGACCTCGCAGCCCTGCTGGAACGGCTCGCCCTACCAGCCGATCCCGGTCACCAAGGAGGCGACCACCCAGCAGGCGATGCAGATGATGGAGCGCCGCGAGGACTTCCCCGGGATCACCGCGCAGCCCACCGCCGTGCGCCGCTACACCGGCGTCGAGGGCGCCAACATGGCCCAGGTGCTCGGCTACCTCTCGCCGGTCACCGACGAGGAGGTCAGCAAGACCGCCGACAAGAGCGGCCTGGACCGCTACCTGCCGGCCGACCAGATCGGCCGGGCCGGGCTGGAGTCGGTGTACGACCGCGACCTGCGCGGCACCGCCGGCATCACCAAGCTGGAGGTGGACAACCTCGGCCGGGTGATCGGCACCGCCGGCACCGTCGCGCCGCAGACCGGCAACAACCTGGTCACCAGCATCGACGCCCGGGTGCAGAAGGTGGTCGAGGACAACCTGGCGCAGGCCATGGCCGAGGCCCGGAACACCTTCGACAAGGTCACCAACCGTAACTACGAGGCCGACTCCGGCGCCGCCGTCGTGATGGACGTGCACACCGGGCGGATCATCGCGATGGCGAGTGCCCCGACCTACGACCCCAACCTCTGGGTGGGCGGCATCAGCGGCAAGGACTATCAGTCGCTGACCAGCAAGGACTCCAACTTCCCGCTGCTGAACCGGGCCATACAGGGTCAGTCCGCCCCCGGCTCGACCTTCAAGGTCGTCTCGACCACCGCCGCCGTGCAGGCCGGCTACTCGCTGGACGGCACCTACCCGTGCCCCAAGAGCATGACCATCGGCGGTCGCGAGTTCAAGAACTTCGAGAGCGAGAACTTCGGCGCCATCTCCCTGGAGAAGGCGCTGGAGGTCTCCTGCGACACCGTCTTCTACGGCCTGGCGTACGACCAGTGGATGAAGGACGGTGGCATCAAGCCGAAGAAGGATCCGGGCGACTGGTTCTTCAAGACCGCCCACCAGTTCGGTCTCGGCGCCAAGACCGGCATCGACCTGCCGTCCGAGGTGACCGGCCGGGTACCGGACCGGCAGTGGAAGCAGTCCTTCTACGACAACAACAAGGACGCCTGGTGCGCGCAGGCGCAGAAGGGCGGCAACAGCTTCTCCGACCAGATCGCCCGCGAGAACTGCGTGGACGGCTACCAGATGCGCGCCGGTGACGCCGTCAACTACGCGATCGGCCAGGGCGACACGCTCGTCACCCCCGTCCAGATGGCCCGGATCTACTCGGCGCTGGCCAACGGCGGCACCTTCTACCGGCCGACCATCGCCAAGGCCGTGATAAGCCCGAGCGGGGATCTCGTCCGCGAGATCGCCCCGCACGAGGACGCCAAGTTCCCCGGTGACCAGAAGCTGCTCAGCTACATCGACCAGGCCACCGCGGGTGTCATCACCAGCGGTACCGCCGCCTGGAAGTTCAACGGCTGGCCGCAGGACAAGATCGCGCTGCACGCCAAGACCGGCACCGCCGAGGTCGAGGGCAAGCAGACCACCTCGTGGCTGGACACGTACAGCAAGGACTACGCGGTCATCATGACGATCAGCCAGGGTGGCACCGGCTCCGGCGGTTCCGGTGACGCCATCCGGCGGATCTACCAGGCGCTGTACGGCGTGGACGACAAGGGCGCCATCGACAACGGCAAGGCGCTGCTGCCGACGCCGCAGGGCGAGCTGCCGAAGTTCAACCCGGACGGCACCGCGATCATCAAGCCGGCCTCCTACGCGATCGACCCGGCGCCGGGCGCGCCCGCCCCGGCCCCGGTGCTGTCGGCCGTCACCCCGGCCCAGGCGGACGCGGCCCAGGCGACGGCTTTCCTCGACCCGATGCCGCCGGCCGACAGCCCGGCGCCGTACACCGCGGCCGATGCCGCGCTCGAACCGAACCGCCCGGGAAGGGGACGGGCATGAGTGAGCGTAGCGAGCGAATCGTCGGATGGTGCGCGTTGTGCGGAGCGCCTGCCGAGCGAAGCGAGGTGGGCGCGTGAGCGAGCGAAGCGAGCGAACCAACAAGAGGTGCGCGTTGTGCGGAGCGCCTGCCGAGCGAAGCGAGGTGGGCGCGTGAGCGAGCGAAGCGAGCGAACCAACAAGAGGTGCGCGTTGTGCGGAGCGCCTGCCGAGCGAAGCGAGGTGGGCGCATGAGCTCCTACGGCTCCTACCGGCAGCTGCGGCTGGCCCCGCAGCGCACCGGGGTCTCCAAGGCACTGGCCAAGGACTCGCCGCTGTGGCGGCTGGACTGGATACTGCTACTGGCCGCGCTGGCCCTCTCGCTCGGCAGCTCGCTGCTGGTCTGGTCGGCGACCCGCGGGCGCGACAACCTCACCCACGGGGACCCGCAGTACTTCCTCTACCGGCACCTGACCAACTTCGTCGTCGGCCTGGTGCTGTGCGCCGTGGTGATAGCGATAGGAGCCCGGCGGGTCCGCACCCTGGTGCCGTTCGTCTACGTCGGCGTGATCCTGCTGCTGCTGGCGACGCTCAGCCCGATCGGCTCGACCGTCAACGGCGCGCACTCCTGGATCCAGCTCGGCGGCGGCTTCTCGATCCAGCCCGCCGAGTTCGCGAAGATCGGGATCGTGCTGTCGATGGCGGTCGTGCTGTCGGACCAGGTGGACGCGGGGGAGCGGGAGTTCCCCTCGCACCGGGCGGTGTTCCGCGGTCTGATCTGGGCCTGCCTGCCGATGGGCCTGGTGCTGCTGATGCCGGACGCCGGGTCGACCATGGTGATGTCCGCGATCGTGCTGGGCATCCTGCTCGGCTCCGGCGCGGCCAACCGCTGGGTGCTCGGCATCCTCGCGGCCGGGGTCGGCGGCAGCATCGCGATCTGGAAGCTCGGACTGCTGAGCCAGTACCAGATCGACCGCTTCGCCGCCTTCGCCAACCCGCAGCTCGACCCGAACGGCGTCGGCTACAACACCGCGCAGGCCCGGATCGCGATCGGCTCGGGCGGACTGACCGGCAAGGGGCTGTTCCACGGGACGCAGACCGTCGGGCAGTTCGTGCCGGAGCAGCAGACCGACTTCGTGTTCACCGTCGCCGGTGAGGAACTGGGCTTCGTCGGGGCGCTCGCGATAATCGCCCTGGTCGGCGTGATCCTGTGGCGCGCCTGCCGGATCGCCCGCCAGGCCACCGACCTGTACGGGACGATCGTGGCGGCCGGCGTCATCGCCTGGCTCTCCTTCCAGGCCTTCGAGAACATAGGGATGTGCCTGGGCATCATGCCGGTCGCGGGCATCCCGCTGCCCTTCGTCTCCTACGGCGGCTCCTCGATGTTCGCGGTGTGGATCGGCATCGGGCTGCTCCAGGCGGTGCGCAGCCAGCGGCCGATAGCGGCCTGAGCCCGCTTGCCATCGGGTTGCCGTCGGGGCCGGTCCGGGAACTTCCCGGACCGGCCCTTTCCCCTTGCGGCACAGCCGAGTCGGCGATTCGTCAGATCGCTTGGAGCAGGCAGTCGGTGGCGGTGAGCACCGCCCGGGTCTGGTGGGCCAGCTGCTCCTGCACCGGGACCCAGCGGGCGCCGAAGCGGTGGCGCAGCCGGTCCAGGCTGTCGGCGACCACCGCGCGGGCGCGCTCCCGGGCGGCCTCGGCCCCCGAGCCACGGGCGTCGACCAGCAGACGCAGCAGGATCGAGGCGACCCGCAGCGGCAGCCGGGCGGCGACCAGCCCGGCGGTGGTCGCCCGGGAGGCGCTCAGCGGGCTCGGGCACCAGAGCTCCAGCCACTCGTCGGCGACCCGCGGGGCGACCGCCAGGTTGAACTCGGCGGTGCGCACCAGAGCGCCGTGTGCCTCCCGGGCCTGCGCCGGCACGCAGGAGAGCAGCGCGCTGAGCTCCGCGGTACGCGCGGTGAGATCGCGCGCGGCCTCGCCGACGGCCTGCGGCCCGGCCGGGTGCGGACGGGCGTCGCCGACCGCGTCCACCGCCCACATCGGGACCTCCAGCACGGCGGTGACCGCGCCGGACTGGGCCGCGTAGGACCAGGTGGACAGCTCCGGCTCGTCCGGCAGCGCCCGGGAGATGTCCTCGCTGCCGGGCCCCGGCATCAGGTAGGTGCCGGGGGCCGGGCTGGCCCAGCCGATGGCGTCGTAGGAGTCCACGTCCAGCGGCAGGCCGGCCCGGTCGGCGGAGCGGGCGAAGCGCTCGGACAGCCCCGGCACCGGGCCGGTCAACTGGACGAAGGCGCCGCCGAAGTCCACCCCGTGCAGCGAGCACTGCAGGAACGGGCGCAGCTCGTCGATCAGACCGGTCAGTGCCACGCTCTCCGGCATCGGCGGGCGGCCCGAGCCGGGGGCGGGCAGCAGTTCGGGCTGCTCCTCGAAGGCGGGGCGGAAGAAGTGCTCGTAGTGGCGGCTCATGGTGAGCGGGCCGTCCAGCCAGCCGGCGTTGAGCGCGGCACCGTCCGGGTCCAGGCAGAGCAGCAGGTGCCAGGACAGGCCCGGCCGGGCGGGGCGCTCCAGCAGCACCTCGGCCAGCCGGACCGCGGCGGCGGTGCCGATCGGCTCGTTGGGGTGCGGTCCGCCCACCACCAGGGCGGCCTGCGGGCCCCGGTCGACCGAGAGCAACAGCAGCGGGCGCCCGGCCCGGGAGCGGCCGACCTCGCGCAGCCGGCAGCGGTCCGGGCGGCGCAGGGCGAGCCGTCGGGCCGCGGATTCGGCCTGGGCCTGCGTGGGGTAGCGGGCCGGCGGCCGGGTGTCGAGGGTCCTGTCGAGGATCCGCAGGGGTCGGACCCGCCGACCGGTGTCGGTCATGGTTCTCCTTGCGACCGGTCGTGCGGCCGCCGGGGCGCGGGCGTGCTGCGCCACCGGACGCGGCCTGCGGGCCGGGGACGGGCTCTGCGGGGCCGGGGGAGGGGCCTCGCGGGGGACGGGGGAGGTCGTGCTGGGCGAGACGGTCCGCCGGGGGAGTCGGCGTTGGCCGAGCGTACGACCCAACTCCCCTCTCCGGAAGGGGTACAGGGCCTTGGGCAGGGCCCTGTCAGTAGCGCACGGGCCGTCCGGGCGTGTCAACGGCGGGCGGCGCCGGGCGGCGGGCGCGCACCGTGCGTGCCGGGGCGGGTACGAGTGGGTGCGGGCGGGGCGGATCGCGCCGGGGCGCACCAGGGGCCGGCCGGGGGCCCGGTTCGGCAGGAAGGCCGGTTCGGAAGGGGGGCCGGTTCGGGCGGGATTCCCGGGCAGACGGGGTGTTCCCCGGATTGGGCTACTCTTGAGGGTCACCCCTCCCGTGCCGGCTCGCGGCACCGAATCACGTCGTAAGGGTTCCTAGTACATGACTGTCGAATCGGTCTTCCCACGCCTGGAGGCCCTCCTCCCGCACGTCCAGAAGCCGATCCAGTACGTCGGCGGCGAGCTCAACTCGACCGTCAAGGACTGGGACGCCTGCGACGTCCGCTGGGCGCTGATGTACCCCGACGCCTACGAGGTCGGCCTGCCCAACCAGGGCGTCATGATCCTCTACGAGGTGCTCAACGAGCGTGAGGGCGTGCTGGCCGAGCGCACCTACAGCGTCTGGCCGGACCTGGAGGCGCTGATGCGGGAGCACGGCGTCCCGCAGTTCACCGTGGACGCCCACCGCCCGGTGAAGGCCTTCGACGTCTTCGGCCTGTCGTTCTCCACCGAGCTCGGCTACACCAACATGCTGACCGCGCTCGACCTGGCCGGCATCCCGCTGGAGTCCAAGGACCGCAGCGACGAGGACCCGATCGTCCTGGCCGGCGGCCACGCGGCCTTCAACCCGGAGCCGATCGCGGACTTCCTGGACTGCGCGGTGATCGGCGACGGCGAGCAGGCCGTCCTCGACATCACCGAGATCATCCGCGCCTGGAAGGCCGAGGGTCGTCCGGGCGGCCGCGACGAGCTGCTGCTGCGCCTGGCCCGTACCGGCGGGGTGTACGTCCCGAAGTTCTACGACGTGGAGTACCTGGCCGACGGCCGGATCGGCCGCGTCGTGCCGAACGCCCCGGGCGTGCCGTGGCGGGTGTCCAAGCACACCGTGATGGACCTGGACGAGTGGCCGTACCCGAAGCAGCCGCTGGTCCCGCTCGCGGAGACGGTGCACGAGCGGATGTCCGTGGAGATCTTCCGCGGTTGCACCCGCGGCTGCCGTTTCTGCCAGGCCGGCATGATCACGCGCCCCGTGCGGGAGCGAAGCATCACCGGCATCGGCGAGATGGTCGAGCGCGGGCTGAAGGCGACCGGCTTCGAGGAGGTCGGCCTGCTGTCGCTGTCCAGCGCCGACCACACCGAGATCGGTGACATCGCCAAGGGCCTGGCGGACCGCTACACCGAGGACAAGATCGGTCTGTCGCTGCCGTCCACCCGCGTCGACGCCTTCAACATCGACCTCGCCAACGAGCTGTCCCGCAACGGGCGCCGCTCGGGCCTCACCTTCGCCCCCGAGGGCGGCAGCGAGCGCATGCGCAAGGTGATCAACAAGATGGTGTCGGAGGAGGACCTGATCCGCACCGTCGCCACCGCGTACGGCAACGGCTGGCGCCAGGTGAAGCTGTACTTCATGTGCGGCCTGCCCACCGAGACCGACGAGGACGTGCTCCAGATCGGCGAGATGGCGAAGAACGTCATCCAGAAGGGCCGCGAGGTCACCGGCCAGAACGACATCCGCTGCACCGTCTCCATCGGCGGGTTCGTGCCCAAGCCGCACACCCCGTTCCAGTGGGCCCCGCAGCTGTCCGCCGAGGCCACCGACGCCCGCCTGGCCAAGCTGCGCGACTCCATCCGCGGCGACCGCAAGTACGGCAAGAACATCGGCTACCGCTACCACGACGGCAAGCCGGGCATCGTCGAGGGCCTGCTCTCCCGCGGCGACCGCAGGGTCGGCGCGATCATCCGCGCCGTCTACGAGGACGGCGGCCGCTTCGACGGCTGGCGCGAGTACTTCTCGTACGACCGCTGGATGGCCTGCGCCGACAAGGGCCTGTCGGGCACCGGCGTCGACGTCGACTGGTACACCACCCGCGAGCGCTCCTACGAGGAGGTGCTGCCCTGGGACCACCTGGACAGCGGCCTCGACAAGGACTGGCTGTGGGAGGACTGGCAGGACGCCCTGGAGGAGGTCGAGGTCGACGACTGCCGCTGGACCCCGTGCTTCGACTGCGGCGTGTGCCCCCAGATGCAGACGGCTATACAAATTGGCCCGACGGGCAAGAAGATGCTGCCGCTGACGGTCGTCAACGGCGCTGACCAGCAGAAGTAGCCGACGACGTGGGTGACACGGTGAGCGACCTGTGTGACTTACTTCACAGCCTTCCGGAGGGTGAGCGGGAGCTCGTCCTGGGCGCACTCGGTCTGAGCCGCGCCCCGGGCGGGCCCGCCCCCGCCCTCGGGGAGGCCCGGCAAGGCGGCCAGAGGACCCCTCTGCCCGCCGCCCGGAGTGCCCCGGGCATCGAGTCCTCGATCGAGTGGGTCTGAGGCCTTGAGGCCACGCGTAGAGCCCTCCCCGATTCCTTGGGGGAGGGCTCTGGCGTTTGGGCGCCCCGTCCGTCACACCCTTGGCGAGGCCGACTGGCGCAGCGCGGCAGTTACGCGGCGTCCAGCTCGAAGCTCTCCACCACCAAGACCAACTCCTCGATGGCAACCTCGGTGGCAGTGCCGCTGAGCGATGGTGCCGAGTATTGCTTGGGCCAGGCGTTGGTGAACTTCCACCGCAACGCCGGCTTGCCAGCCTCGTCGTTGAGCGTGATGTGGCCGCTGCGGCGAACCACGGTGCCCTCCAGCACCGATCGCCGCCAGTCCCACAGCTCACGGTTGGTGGTGAAGCCACGCTTGAGCGTGATGTCACCGAACTTCTTCAGCCCTGGGAGCTTGATGACCGAGAAGTCCATGTTGCCTTCGCGGTACTCGATCACGTCCTGCTCGGTGTTGGCCCCGCTGCACTCGGAGAAGCCGTGCGAGCCTGCCAACCCGTCGATGTCCAGCGTGAAGTTGAACGCGGCGAATGGATCAACTCGCTGTCCGCTTTGTGCCATGACCGTTCCTCCTGCGTACCGAGCCGGCGGCCGCCGGCGACCGTGCCAGCCCCTACCCGGAACCGGAGATACGCCAACTCGAACAGACGCACCGGCACCATTCGGACCAGATATCCAAATCGTCCGTGGCCGACGTGCAGGGACCGTGTGGGCTGGGCCGGTTCATCGTTCGGGTGGATAGGGGGTAGCTGTCAGCTACCCCCTATGAGTGACAGGTGGGCGGCGGCCGACTTGGAGAGGCTCTCCAGGATGGCCCTGCCCTTCTCGGCAGTACCGAGGGACGGGCGGCCGATGATGCCGTTCTGCGTGTAGCCGGCCATTCCCAGGGTCAGGAGGTGGGGGCGCTCCGGGGCGTCGTGGTCGTCGCCCTCGATGCCATCGCGGATGAGGTGGGGCGCGCCGTGGAGGAGGAGGGACACCTCCAGCTCGCCGCCGTGCATGTCCTCGGCGCCGCTGCTCTCCAGGGCGGCGGCTTCGCGGGCCTGGTGCCAGTCCTCGCGGACCGGGAAGAGGGCGACTCGTGGGCCCTCGGTGTTGGCCTCCTGGACCGCGTTCGAGAGGACGTAGTTCCCGCCGTGCCCGTTCACGATCAGCAGGCCGGGGACGCCGGATGCTTGGAGGGACTTCCACGTGTCATTGATCACGGCGTAGAGGGTGGAGGCGCTGATGCTGACGGTGCCGGGCATGTGGGCGTGCTCGTGCGAGCAGGACAGCGTGATGGGAGGCAGGAGGAACAGGTCATAGTCGGTGGCGATCCGCTGGGCGATCAGGCTGGCGACGACGGTGTCCGTGGTGAGCGGCAGGTGGTCGCCGTGCTGCTCGAAGCTGCCGACCGGCAGCACGGCGACCTTGGCGCCGCGGCGGCGTTCGTCTGCGGAAGTGGCGGCCGTGATCAGTGCGTCCATGGGCCCACCCTCTCTCATCAGATCGTCAACGGTCGAGAGGGGAGCCCGCCGCTTATCAGAGTCAAACGGCCGGTGAACGTGGCTACTTCGGGGACAGCCTTCCAGCGCTGAAGGGCCTTGCCCGCTGCGGACAGTTCGGACATGGCTCGGGCCGACTCGGTGTCGATGGCGATCGACAGGGCTCGGTCGGCCGCGGCGGCCGCCTGCTCCGGCTCACCGGACACCGCATAGGCGCGCGCCAGCCGCGAGAGGTACACGCCCTGGTCGTTGCGGTAGATCGGCGGCAGGATCTGAAGCTCGGCCTCGAACATGCCCACGGCCGTTCGCGGATCGCCGAGTCCGATCAGACAGTTCGCGCGCTGCATCTCGATGTAGGTCGGTGTGCAGTACGCCAGATCGAGCGCGTCGTCGGCGTGTGAGTCGTCCGGCTCGGCAGCGAGTTCGTGGGCCTCATCGAACTTGGCTTGGGCGAAGCGCGGGTTGCCCATGAGGGCGTGGCCCTGGGCCTCCTGCTGGGCGGCGAGAGCACGGATGCGAAGTGTGGCGCCGACCGACCGTTGAGCGGCGCGGGCAAGACTGACGGCCTTCTGCGTGCTGCGTTGAGCGGTGGCCTGGTTGCTCTTCCGGAAGAGCACATACGCGGCCATCACGTCGTCGCCCGTCTCCTGCGCCCACTCCATGGCGCGGTCCGACCAGAAGAGTGCCTGGCCGAAGTCTCCAAGATCCTGGTTCAACCAGCCCAGGAACTCAGCGGTACGGGCGCCGATGGTGAGGAGTTCATCGCGGGCGTGACCGCCGGCGTTCTGCTGGAGCCGGTCGAGTAACTGGACGTGCCGGGTGACCGCGTCGAGTGCGTGGCGGGAGCCGAGCAGGTTCGCGGCCTTGTAGTGACCGGGCATGAGGCCGCGCAGATGGCTGACGAAGAACTCGGGGTCGATCGGTGCGCTGAGTCCCTGCCCGCTGGCGGACGGCTCGAACGATCGGTGCCGGACCTGTGGGGCTGGTGCTTCCTGCTCCCAGTCCCGCGAGACCAACCCGAGCATGTGCTCGGGGATGTGCAGTCCGTCTGCGATTCGCTCGATGAGATCGATCTTCTCGATCTTGCGCTTGCCCGCCATGACCTCGCCGACTCGGCTCGGTGTCATGTCACAAGCGCGAGCGATGAGCGAGGGGTAGATCCCGGCCAGCTTGAGCAGCCGGAACACGGCGGCGAAGTCTCGTCTTCGGCACGCGACGATCATCTCCGGGTTGGAGAGCAGGCCCGTTGGTAGCCGGTCCGGAAGGCGCGCGTCGGTCACCACAGCCCCCGCTGTCGATCAGTAGTCGCTGCAAGGAAGTTGATTACCTGTGAGTTTACCCACACTGGGTAATCACGTTGGGTACGAAGTCCGCATTCCCTCTCGGCAACCTGGTGTCAAGGGCCGGAACGTCCATGTTCTGGCCTCGCTTTGGGCGCCGGGAGGTGGTGCACGTGATCAGCTCGGGAGAGCCCGAGGACGGTGCCGAGTCGCACAAGTCGGCTGACGGGATGGCCTTGTGGGCGATGCTCACCCGCCACCGGCGGTCGGCCGGGGTCGCCAGGAACTACCTGCGGGACTTCCTCGACCAGGTCCCGGGTGGTGGCGCGCTGGCTGAGACCGGCGAACTGGTGCTGTCCGAGTTGGTGACCAACGCGGTCCAGCACGCACGGGTTTCGCCCGGCCGAGAGATCGCGGTGCGGTTCGAGATCGTGTGCACCCACCTCCGGATCGAGGTGCACGACGCGA
This sequence comes from Kitasatospora sp. NPDC004669, assembly GCF_040609455.1. NCBI lineage: Bacteria > Bacillati > Actinomycetota > Actinomycetes > Kitasatosporales > Streptomycetaceae > Kitasatospora > Kitasatospora sp. NPDC004669. Next base: position 182,499 of record NZ_JBEXKB010000003.1, on the reverse strand, counting down.
GCGGGGAGAAGCCGGTGATCCGACGATCGGCCGGCGTGGACGAGCTGTCCGGGCGCGGGTTGTTCCTAGTGGAGGCCCTGTCTGTGGACTGGGGCTGCACGCCTCGGCTCGGAGGCATCGGGAAGATCGTTTGGGCTCTGGTGGGCCCGGGAGGCGGTGAGTGATGGGGGACAGGCGGGTGTTCGGGACGGCGGCGTCCCGGTGCTTCTACTGCGGCGCGGGGCTGCGGAAGGCGATGGCCCGGTACATCCTCGTCAACGGTCAGGCGGTGGGCGTCCACAGGTGGCACCCGCGCCGTGCCAGGGAGGTGTCGGCGCGATGATGCCGGTGCGAGACCACGGATCGGTGGGCATGGAGCTGGCCCTCGTCGGCGACGGCGCGGGGGCCGAAGGCGCCTCGACGTACCCGTTCCCGGTGGTGGTGGAGGTCCGCGGAATCACGGGGCCGGCGCAGTTCTCCCGGCTGCCGGACGCGTTGGCCGCGCTCCTGGCGTCGCTGCGGGCGCTGCCGCTCACCTGGGAGCAGCAGGAGTACTTCGACGAGCTGTTCGGACCGTCGGCGGTGCAGACGATCGGGCACCGTCTGGCCATGTACGGGGAGGTACGGACGCTGGCCTTCCTCGGCCTGACGCCGCACGTGGTCACGGTGTACCCGGCTGGCCCCGGGACGCCCTCGTGACTCGGCGGCTGTGGGCCTGCGGCGACCGGGCGTTGACCTGGTGGCTTCTGCACGGCCAGTTCTCGCCGCCGATACGGCTGATCTCGCCGGGCCGACGTGCCGCGCACCGTGAGGTGGCGGCCTGGTGTGCCGTGCCCGGCTTCGCCGACGACCAGCGATCGCAGCTGAGACGGCGCATCTGGCGCGAGACGAACGGAGTCGACGACCAGTCGCTCGGCCTGAGAGAGGCGGAGCTGTTCCGCCGGATCTTCGGCGGCGACGGGTCGACGCGGGAGCGCACCTGACCTGATCAGGGACAACTGAAGACGTGCCGGACCACCCCGAGACCTTGGCGGGACAGGGGTGGTCCGGTGGGTCGGAACCGCGAGACGGACAGCCGACGAGCTGAACAACCTGCTCGCCGCGTGCGGTGTGGCGCGCACGCAGCTGCGGGCCATCGCGGACACTGACGCCCACGGAGGCCCGGTGGTCCGTCTGGAAGGCATCGCTGAGGGGTGGTTGAGGCTCGAAGAGTTGCTGTGCCTGGCAGCGCATACCCGCCTGGACTCTGAATGACAGGCCGATCCAGTACGGACGCGAGGCGATATATCATCATGCATCGCTCGCTCTTTCTGATATAGGCGCGATGCGGATCGCGGCGGCCGCTCATCTCGACTAGAGCTGATCTGCGGCACCAGGCTGCGCTGGCTGGTCGAGCTGCTGCTGGCGCTTGCGCTGCTCGCTTTGCAACGCTTCGACTCTCTCGGTAAATTCGGCGATCGCTTCGTCGTCGCTAGTCATTGATCGATATCGGCCGGTCCTCAAATTGACTCCATTGAGCTCCTCTTCAATAGCGTCGGCGGTCTGTTGAAGATAGAAGCTTCGCTCGCGGTACTTGAAGTACCCAGTGAATCCTGCGGAGATCCCGACAGAAAAGCTAACGCCTACAGTGACCCATTTGTACTTCTCGGCAATGCTGTCCATTCCGGCAAGGATCGAGGTGGCTAGCGATCCCACAATGATGACACTTTGAAACGTGTTGTGGACAGCGCGATATCGTCGCCCGCTGCGCTGATATCGCTCAATCGAGACTGGCACAGTCTCTTTGTAGATGTGGCGCCGCGACTGAGGGTCGAGATGAAGACTGACCGCCTGAAGGCGCTTGCGCTCCTGTGCAAGTTCCAGCTCAAGCTTTTGCTTTGAGATGTACTCTGCATCCCAGTCGCCAGGTGGATCCCGTACCTCGTCAGTTGTGATGGCGACAAATGAGGCCAGCCCTAATGGGATCAGAATTAGATTGATCTTCATGAGTGGAAGAAGGCTCCACCCAGCCACATTGGCTACCAGAAGTGTTGTAATGATTATTGGTAGGGAAAAGCGAACGGCCAATGTCTGTCGCCGCAGTGCTCGTGCATCCTTAATTCGGTATTCAATTTCAAGGATTGATCTACTGTGGGCGAGTAGTAGTTCTACCGGGCCCTGTTCCAGGGATCTGGGAGTCGTCAAGTTCCACCTCGACTGGGGGTCTGTTAGTCGTTCTATGGATCGTAGTCTGCAGACAGCGGATGTATCGGAGAATCGAGATATTCGCGGCGTTGGTCTCTCTGGGGGCGGCGGAGCGGTTTTGGCCGGTGTCCTGTCTGGTTTGGGGTCGGGCATGATCGGGGGGCCGTAAGCTGCTGCGACTCGGTCAGGGCTTTTGGGCCTGGCCGCAGTGTGGCCGAGTGGCCCCCCGGTCTTGCTCGACGCGGGTCCCGGGCCAGGGAGGTGGGTAAAACCGCGGAGCCGCCTGCCCGGCCATCGCGCGGCAGCGAACGGGCCTGAGGGTCTTCGGACTTCAACCGGCGTTCATCCGAGGGCGGGCCAGGCGCCCGGCCCGGAACGGCCGTAAGGCCGCATGCCCGGCCGGGGCGGCTGGGGCCGCCCGGCGGCGCGGATGCGCCGCCGCTTGAGTAAGTGAAGAAGAGTTGCGACAGCCCCCGCGCCCGGTGTGGACGTGGGGGCTGAGTCGTGTTCGGGGTGGTCAGCGGGTGGACTTGGCCAGGCGGGGTGCGCGCTTGGGCTTGTGGGCCTCGATGGGGTAGGTGAGCGCGGTGGTTTCGGCGCCGAGGCGGGTCTCTTCGAGGATGAGGGGGAGGCCGGTTGCCTGGTCGTGAGTGATCCGGTGGGCGACCAGGAGGACGGCGGCTTCGGAGAGGTGGAGGGCTTCGCGCTCGTCGGGCTGGGGGGCGCGGGCGCTGACCCGCTCGCGCCAGGTGAGGTTGTGGCCGGCGGCGGCGAGTGTCGCGTAGGCCTCGGCCGGGGTGGCGGCAGGCTGCTGGGCGAGCGGGGTGGCCCCGATGCGCTCCATGGGGAGCAGGAGGCGGTGGAGGGCGCGGCCGGCGCCGGTGGGGTCGGTGAGCAGGCGGTCGCAGCCGAGCATCAGCTCGTCCTGGTCCATCTCCAGCAGCGGCGCGGTGATGGCGCCGGTACGGGTGCGGTAGACCGTGGGCTCCTCGGCGTGGTCGAACCAGGCGTCGATGGGCGTTGAGAAGGTGTCGGCCTGGGCGGTGATGGTTCGGTCCATGCTGACGCTCGGGCCGTGGATGGCGGTGCGGACGAAGGTGCCGCGGCCTTGCTTCACGTCCAACTGGCCTTCGCTGCGTAGGGCTGCGACCGCGAGGCGGACGGTGGGGCGGGAGACGCCGTAGGTCTCGGCGAGATCTGTTTCGGTGGGCAACTGGGTGCCAGGGGGCCACTCGCCGGTGGCGATCGACTGTCGCATCGCCGCCGCCACCTGCTTGTGCAGTGCCTCGTTCCGAATGATCGCCATGGTGTTGACCCCTTGGTGCGGACGCCGGGGGACGGGTCCGCTTCGCGTGTGCCGTGTCGTTTTCGAGGGTTCGTGTGTGGTCGTTTGCCCTGGTCGGGCGGCATCTCTAGGTCTGTCATCAGTCGCTAGCCGTTAAACGTAAGCATGAATCGCTTGCGTCGGGGCGTCAAGGAGGAGCATCATCAAGGCGCCAAAGGTAAGTACGTTTGACGACTGACGTCATGCGGCCTCTGGTGTCAGAGGAGTGTGTGCTCATGCAGTCCATTCCCGTGGACGGAACCCGGCTCGGCACGATGACCTGCATCGTCGCCCCCGAAGCGCGGATCGCGAACCGCGAGACCGGCGAGATCAGGAAGGACCGGGAGGGCCAGACCGTCTACACGGTCGGCGTCGCGGTCCGGCAGGACGGTCGGCGGGCCTCGATCATCGAGATCAGCGTGTCCGGCGAACCGGTCGGCGTGATCGAGGGCGTGCGAGTGCACGTCACTGGCCTGACCGCCTTCTCGTGGGCGATGGGGGACCGGCACGGCCTGTCCTTCAGGGCCGACGCCATCACCCCGGTTCCGGTCACCGCCCCGGCAGTCTCGCGCAAGGGCGGCGACGTCTGATGAGCAGCGCGACGCGGGTGCGCCTGCGCGGCCTGCTGCGTGAACTCGGCGACCTGGCCGAAGAGGTCGACCCGTTCGGGCGGGACGACGAGGGGGCTCAGCTCTTCGACCACATCGCCGGCATCGCTACCAAGGCTGCTGGTCAGGCTCGCGACCTGGAGACCGTGGCCCACAACGCGGCGATGGAGAACGGGGGACGACCGTGATCGTCCTCCAGTTGCTGTGGGTGGTGATGCTGGCGACGGTGCTGATCGCGCTCAGCACCGGCCCCGGGCTGCGGCGCAGCTACCCCTATGTCTGGTGGTACCTGTTCGGCTACCCGGCGACCGTGATCCGGGTCCGGGTGACGTGGCGGCGTCTGACCACGAACCTCGGTCTCGCCGTAGCCAGGCGTCCTGGGCGGGCCCGAGTCGGGGACCTGATGGTTCGCGGGGATCCGCTGCGGCCGACTCCGCCGCGGCTGGGCGTGGTGAAGTACCGGCGTGGCGGCGTGGACGTGAGGGTGCGGCTTCACCCCGGACAGGTGCCTGAGCACTTCGCGGAAGCCCTCGACGCACTCACCCACGCCTGGCGGGTGCATGCTGTCCGGCTGGTCGCGGACGAGCGGGGGTTCGTCACCCTCTCGGCGCTCGCCTGGGACCCGCTGATCACGCCCGTGGTGCCGTACCGCTTGAAGGAGCGGCTGTTGCGGGCGGTGGTCGGGCTGTTGGAGGACGGCCGGGCCTGGACGATCGACCTGCGGCGGGCGCCGCACTGGCTGATCGTCGGTGCGACCCGCTCCGGGAAGTCCACCCTCATCGCCGCCCTGGTGAAGGAACTCGCCCCGCAGCGCGTTGCCTTGTTCGGCATCGACCTCAAGGGTGGCATGGAGCTGTCCCTGTTCGAGGACCGGCTGTCGGCTCTGGCGGCGACCCGGGCGGAAGCCGCCCACCTGCTCGCCGAGCTGGTCGCGGAGACCGAGGCCCGGATGCAGCTGTGCCGTTCGGTCGGGGCCCGTTCCGTCTGGGACCTGCCGCCGAAGCTCCGCAAGATGCCCGTCGTCGTCATCGTGGACGAGGTCGCGGAGCTGTACCTGGTGGCGACCAGGGACGACAAGGCGGAGGTGGGGGAGGTCTCCACCAACCTGCTCCGGCTCGCCCAGCTCGGTGCCGCTCTGGGCGTCCACCTGGTGGTCGCCGGGCAGCGGGTCGGTTCGGACCTCGGCCCCGGGGTGACTGCCTTGCGCGCCCAGTTGGCCGGCCGGGTCTGCCACCGGGTGAACGATGCCGGGACGGCAGAGATGGCGCTCGGCGATCTCGACAAGGATGCCCTGGCTGCCGCGCAGCAGATCACCGCCGCTGAGCAGGGCGTTGCCATCACGGTTGGCGCTGACGGCCGGTGGATCCGCGCCCGGTCCGTCCACGTCACCCCCGAGCAGGCTCGTCGAGCGGCGAGGAAGTACACACGGCTGGCTCCGTCCTGGCCCGGCCTCCATGCGGCGGACGGCGAGCCGACCGACGGGGTCTACGTCTGATGGGCGGCGTTCTCGTCCTGACCGCCGTCCTGGCCCTCGTCACCTACCTCCTGGTCCGCTCCGGCGAACTCCGGGTCTGGCACGTCCTCCTCGTCGGCGTCCTCGGGATCTACCTCGACCGCATTGGCTGGGCCGACCCCGTCGTCTACGCCGTGACCTGGCTCGTCCAAGGCCTCACCCACACCACCTGAGAGGCGTGATCACCGTGCCAACCCGACCAACCACCCAGCCCGCCCGCCCCTCCGCCACCCCCGGCCGCGCCACCGCCTGTCTGGCCCGGCCGGGGCCCGGCGAACCCTGGCCTTGGAGACACCCACCATGACCGCCAGCACCAACCCGTACACCGACCCCACCGCACGCCGCGCCTTTCTCGGCCGGGAGGCGCGGCTTCGCCAACTGCCTCCGACAGAACGTGATTTCGTCCGCCTCGGCGAGATGCCGGACCTGAATCGCTGGCTGGAGCAGATCCGCGCCACCGGTGGCTGCGCCGAACCGGTCTACCTCGCCGGGCACACCGTCACGGTTGACCCCGACACCGGTGAGGTCCTGCGCCACTACTCGACCGCCACCGAACCCGGTGGCCGGCTCGCCGTCCGCTGCCGGAACCGCCGGGCCTCCCGCTGCGCGCCCTGCTCCCGGGAGCACAGCGGCGACACCTTCCACCTGGTCCGCTCCGGTCTGGTTGGCGGCAAGGGTGTACCGGAGACGGTACGGACGCACCCGAGGCTGTTCGTCACCCTGACCGCGCCCTCGTTCGGGCCGGTCCACCGGGCAGGCGACTGCCACCCGGCTCGGCGCCGACGCTGCGAACACGGCGGCCAGCACGGCTGCGGCCGAGCCCATTTGGACGCTGACCCGCTCGTCGGGCAGCCGCTCTGCGCGGACTGCTACGACTACCCCGGTCACATCCTGTGGAACGCCATGGCCCCGGCCCTGTGGAAGGCCTTCCGCGACAACCTGTACCACCACCTCGCGGCCCGGCTGGCTGTCCGACGGTCGGAGGTGCGCAAGCTGGTTCGGGTCTCCGCGGCCAAGGTCGCCGAGTACCAGAAGCGCGGCGCCGTCCACTTCCACGCCGTCGTCAGACTCGACGGACCGGATGGTCCCTCGGCTCCGCCCGCGCCCGGGGTGACGGGGGACCTCCTCTTGGAGGCCGTCCGTACAGCGGCCGCCGCCGTGGCGCTCCCGGGACCTGACTCGACGGCTTACAGCGGCGGACGACTCAGCTTCGGTCCTCAGCTGGACGTGCACACCCTTATTAATGGGGGCGGCGGGCACATCTCGGACGACGCGGTCGCCGCCTATGTCGCCAAGTACACGAGCAAGAGTGTCGAGGCCGCGGGCGCCGTCGACCGCCGCATCGAGTCTCTGGCGGAGATACAGGCCCTGCGTGTCAGCCAGCACGTTCGAGCGCTCATCACCACCGCCTGGCATCTCGGTGGCTTGCCCGAACTTCAACGCCTGCGCCTTCGGGCCTGGGCCCACATGCTCGGGTACCGGGGTCACTGCCTGACCAAGACGCGGGATTACTCCACTACATATGGGCAGCTCAGAGCCGCCCGTGCCGAGCACGCCCGCGGCCTGTACGTCGGCTGGGACGACGAGACCGTGGTCGAAGGTGCCTGGCGCTTCGCCGGAACCGGGCACACTTCGGCCGAAGCGCTCATCGCTGCTGGCATCGCCGATGACCTTGCGACCAATCGGGAGATCGTCCGCGCGGAGCAGGCGGGCGAGAGACCATGACGGCCAAGCGAGCGGGAGGCAGAGCCGCGGCGGGTTCGTGCGAGGCGGTACCGGCTCCGTTACGACGGAAGCCACCCCGTGCTCCGATCATCGAGAGCGAGATCGTCATCGTGGACGATGAGGGGCACGAGGAGCCGTACGACCCGGCCAAGCACTGATGAAGAACAGCCCCCGCCGCGAAGACGGGGGCTGTCGCCGTCAGACCTTGCTCGCGAAGTCGTCCTCCTTGATGACCAGCCGATCGCGGTAGTCCTTGGGGATCACGAGTTTGAGGTGCACCGTGGGCTGCCGCTGCCCGGAGACCTTCGTACGGGTCACCTTGCAGGTCACGCCCACGCGGACCAGGTCGGCCGCCATGGCCTCTATGCCTCCGGCCTCCCAGTGCTCCCGGAAGGTCTTGCCGTTGGCGGCGTTGACCCACCGGTCCTGGGTGGACTCGGGGTCGATGGCCGCCAACTCGTCGATGAGCTGGTTCAGCGTCTCCTCGGCCTGCTCACGGGTGAAGGCGGTGCGGCCGAAGCGTCCGCCGGGCTCCAAGCCCTTCATGTAGTAGGAGACGGACTCCTCCAACTGCTTCTTCCGCTTCAAGGCCTCGGCCCCCTTGGCGTACTCCCGGACCATGACCGGCTCGTCGCCGAGCACCTTGAGCACGTCCCGTACGAGAGCGCCGTAGACGCCGTCCGGATCGTTGACGCCGGCGCCGCCGCCCTTGCAGCCGCTGCACCGCATGTACTTGTACTGGACGCCCTTGGTCGTGGTGACCTGCACCGTGATGTTGGTGCTGCAGTCGTCGCACACGAAGACCCCGAGGAACTTGGTGGCGCCACCCTCCTGACGGGCGGGCTGGTTCTTCCCCCACCTGTCCAGGTCCTTGCCGAGCTGTGCGAACTGGTCCTCCGTGAAGAGCGCCTCCGCGACCCTGATCGGCTTGCCGTCCTTGCCCAGGAGCAGCTTCGACCTGCGGCCGACGCCGCTCTTGTCCTCTTCCACCCGGTACCCCATGAGGGCGGGATTCCGGAGCCGCCGGAGGTGGGTGGAGGTGGTCAGCCCCTCGGAGCCCGGGACGCCTGCGCGCTTGATGATCCGCACCTGGCGGGACGCGGAGATCTTCGCCGCCCGGCGCCTGCTCCAGTGCAGCACCTTGTACGCGGTCTCGTCGATGGCCAGCACCGTCCGGCCGGTCTCGTCCACGACCGTCCGGTAGCCGTAGGCGGGCTTGCCGACCAGCCACTCCTCCTGGGTCTTGGCGTAGTCCCACAGGCTGGTGACCCGGGTGGAGGTGTTCGCCGCCTCGATCTCTGCGATCCCGCCGATCAGGGTGATCATGACCTTGCCGACCACGGTGGTCAGGTCGATGGCGTCGTTCTTCGAGACCAGGTTCTTCCCGTACTTGAGGCACCAGTCGATCATGGTGCTGAGGTCCGAGAGACGGCGTACGAAGCGGTCCAGCTTCCAGAACAGCAGGACGTCGAACTCGGGTGCCCGGTTGTTCAGCCAGTCCCCGAGCTGCTTGCGCTTCCACGGCGGGACCTTCGTGGCGCTCACGTTGAGGTCGCTCGCCACCCCGACCACCCGTACTCCCAGTTCACGAGCCAGTAGGCGCAGGTCCAGTTCCTGGCGGACCGGAGACGTGGTCTCGTCGGTGAGGACGCTGAGCCGGATGGAGAGGAGAGCCCGGGGAGCGTCCTCGGGCAGTTGGGCTTCCGCCCGCTTCAGTTCCTTCAGGAGTTTCAGGTCCGCCGGCGACCACTCGGCGTCCACGTCGTACTGCTGCTGTCGCTGCTGCGCCGGTACGGCGCGCTTCGCACCTCGTCCCATGTCAGGGACGTTAGCGAGTGTTTTGGATCCATGTCCATGCGGCCGCAGATGGACACCAACATCCAAATCGGCCCCACCGGCAAGAAGATGCTGCCGCTGACGGTCGTCAACAAGTAGGCGTCGGACACCCCTCGGCCCCCGTTCGGAGCGTTCCGGGCGGGGGCCGACAGGTGTCCGAGGGGCGCTGCTGACCAGGGGCGGAGCGAGGGGTACGGCGGGGCGCGTACCCTTTGAGGTGACAGAGTCCGGGCAGCGGCGGGTTTGCGCCGCGCCGGACGGGGACAATTGACTAAAGGACTGAGTGACCCTGGCACGCCGTACGCCCGACGGTCCGCCGCCCGCGCCGACGGTGCAGCGGATTCGTCTCCGCTACACCAAGCGCGGCCGGCTCCGCTTCACCAGCCACCGCGACTTCCAGCGCGCCTTCGAGCGCGCCCTGCGCCGGTCCGCCGTTCCGATGGCTTACTCGGCCGGCTTCACCCCGCACCCGAAAGTGTCCTACGCCAACGCCGCCCCGACCGGGGTGGCGAGCGAGGCGGAGTACCTGGAGATCGGTCTGGCAGCCCTCCGGGACCCCGAGCAGCTGCGGGCGCAGCTGGACGAGTCGCTGCCGACGGGCCTGGACGTGATCGACGCGGTCGAGGTCCGGACGCCGAACTTCGTGGAGCGCCTGGAGGCCTCCGAGTGGCTGGTCCGCCTCGACGGCGTCGAGCCGGACGAGGCCGCCCAGGCGGTCGGGAAGTTCCTCGCCGAGGAGCGCGTCGAGGTCGAGCGCCGGACCAAGAACGGCGTGCGGGTCTTTGACGCGCGCGGTGCGGTGGCCGCGCTCGGACTCGTCGAGCCGCAGGTCGACGGCGGTACGGACACGGCCCCCGGAACCGACCGCGATGTTCGGACCGGCCGTCCCTGTGCGATACTGCGCCTGGTAGTACGACACGCCACACCCGCCGTACGACCCGACGACGTATTGTCCGGTCTCCGTGCGACGGCCGACCTGGCGCCGCCGGTCCCCGCAGAGGTGACCAGGCTGGCGCAGGGGCCGCTCGACGAGGAGTCCGGCACGGTGACCGACCCGCTGGCGCTCGACCGCGCCGCGGCCCCGGCCGGCTGAGAAACGGCCGCCGGGCCGCGCGCTACCGCGTCCGCCTAGTGGGCGGAGGCCGGGTCCAGTGCCTCACTGGGCCCGACGGTCCTCCAGGGTTCCCGCGGCTCCCCAGGGGAGCGAGCGTCGTCGCAGCACAGGCCGGCCACTCGGGGCTCGCCGACCAGGACGGTCGGTGGGCCCGGGGCCCCGTCCGGGAGCCACCCGGGGTTGGGGGACGGCTCAGCTTGGGAAAACCTCAGAAGACTGGTCAGACCAGAAGACTTTCGACACCCCGCCGAGCGTGGGGCGCCGAGCGAGACTACGAGCCCCTGTGCGGCCTCGCGTCCGCGCGGCGGCACCGTCAAAGGGTCCGGCCCGAGCATCGTCGCGATGCCGGCCGCCCACTGGTGCCGCGCCGTGCCCGGATGCGGAGCCCGGGGGCCTGACGGGAGATCCACCCGCATGCTCGATAACACCGATCCGCAGCAGACTGCGGCCACGGAGAAGAACGAAACCGCCGCGACCGGCGGCGACGGCGCGTCCGCCGCGCCGCCGCGCCGTCGTCGCCGGGCGGTGTCCCGCCCGGCGGGCACCCCGCAGGGTGCGGCCGTCGAGGCGGCCGAGACGGTCCTGCCGGCTGAGGCGCACGAGACGCCCGCCGCCCCGGCTCCGGCGGCCGAGCCGGTCCCGGGGGCCGAGAAGCCGGTCCGGGCCCGCCGGACCCGCAAGCGTGCCGAGGCCCCGGCCGGTGCGCCGGAGGCGGCCGCGATCGTGGTCACCGCGCCGGACGCCGCTGCGGCTCCGGTCGCCGGGGCTCCCGTGGAGGAGCCCGCCGCCGCGAAGGCCGTCAAGGCCGAGAAGAAGGACGAGAAGGCGGAGAAGCCCGCTCGGGCCCGCCGGACCCGCAAGCGTGCCGAGGCCCCGGCCGGTGCGCCCGCCGCCGAGGCGCCGGCCGTCGAAGCCCCCGCCGAGGAGCCCGTCCCCGCCGCCGAGCCGGTGGCCGAGGAGGCCCCCGCCGCTCCGGCCCGCCGCGCCCGTCGCCGTCGCGTGGTCGAGGCCGCGCCGGTGGTCGAGGCCCCGGTCGAGGTGCCGGTGGCCGAGGAGCCCGCCGTCGAGGAGGAGCCCGCCGAGGAGGAGGCCGTCGAGGCCGCCGCCGTGGCCCCCGCTGCCGCCGAGCCGGTCGCTGAGGCCGAGCCGCACCACCGGGTGCGCCGCCGTGCGGTCCGCCCGGCCACCGCGGTCTTCCAGGCCCCGGTCTTCCAGGAGCCGGCCCCCTACGTCGCGCCGACCGCGCCGCAGCAGCCCGCCGCCGCCCCGGCGCCGGTCGAGGCTCCGGCCGTCGCCGAGCGCACCGAGGAGGAGGAATACGAGTACAGCGGCGTCGGCCGCCGTCGTCGGGTCCGCACCCGGGTGGAGCCGGGCCGCCGCAAGCCGGTCGTCGAGGCGCCGGTCCAGGCGCCGGTCCAGGCTCCGGCCGTCGAGGAGCCCGCCGTGGAGGCCCCCGCGGCCGGTCCGGAGACCGAGGGTGAGTGGGAGGAAGACGGTCGTCCGTCCCGCCGTCGCCGTCGGGGCGGCCGCCGTCGTCGTCGTGGCGAGGCCGAGGAGTTCGAGGCCGCCGAGGCCGTCGAGACCGAGGAGGCCGCCGCCGAGGAGGCGGCCGAAGCCCTCGCCGAGGAGGAGGGTGACGAGGACGACGAGCTGGCCGCCGGCCTGTCCTCGTCCCGTCGCCGTCGTCGCCGTCGCCGCCGCAGCGGTGAGGCCGGCGCCGTCGAGACCGCCGAGACCACCGAGGACGGCGTCCGCACGGTGGTGAAGGTGCGCGAGCCGCGCCGCCGCTCCACCGAGCCGTCCTTCGACCCGGACGAGGTGCAGTCCATCAAGGGCTCGACCCGTCTGGAGGCGAAGAAGCAGCGCCGCCGCGAGGGCCGCGAGCTGGGTCGCCGCCGGGTGCCGATCATCACCGAGGCCGAGTTCCTGGCCCGCCGGGAGTCGGTCGAGCGCGTCATGGTGGTGCGCCAGAACGGCCAGCGGACCCAGATCGGCGTCCTCGAGGACGGCGTGCTGGTCGAGCACTACGTCAACAAGGAGCAGGCCACCTCGTACGTCGGCAACGTCTACCTGGGCAAGGTCCAGAACGTGCTGCCGTCGATGGAGGCCGCCTTCGTCGACATCGGCAAGGGCCGCAACGCGGTGCTCTACGCCGGCGAGGTCAACTTCGGCGCGCTGGGCGGCCACGGCGGCCCGCGCCGGATCGAGTCGGTGCTGAAGTCCGGCCAGTCGGTGCTGGTGCAGGTCTCCAAGGACCCGATCGGCCACAAGGGCGCCCGCCTGACCAGCCAGATCTCGCTGCCCGGCCGCTACCTGGTGTACGTGCCCGAGGGCTCGATGACCGGCATCTCGCGCAAGCTGCCCGAGAACGAGCGCGCCCGTCTGAAGCAGATCCTGAAGAAGATCGTTCCGGACGACGCGGGCGTCATCGTGCGCACCGCCGCCGAGGGCGCCTCCGAGGACGAGCTGACGCGCGACGTCCAGCGCCTCCAGCAGCAGTGGGAGGACATCCGGAAGAAGGCCGCGACCGGCAACGCCCCGGCGCTGCTGTACGGCGAGCCGGACATGACCGTCCGGGTCGTCCGCGACATCTTCAACGAGGACTTCACCAAGGTCATCGTCTCCGGCGACGAAGCGTGGACGACCATCCACGAGTACGTCTCCAACGTGGCCCCGGACCTCGCCGAGCGGCTCCAGCGGTGGACCTCCGAGGTGGACGTGTTCGCCACCTACCGGATCGACGAGCAGCTGATGAAGGCGCTGGACCGCAAGGTCTGGCTGCCCAGCGGCGGTTCGCTGGTGATCGACCGCACCGAGGCGATGGTCGTCATCGACGTCAACACCGGGAAGTTCGTCGGCCAGGGCGGCAACCTGGAGGAGACGGTCACCCGGAACAACATCGAGGCGGCCGAGGAGATCGTGCGCCAGCTGCGGCTGCGCGACCTCGGCGGCATCATCGTGATCGACTTCATCGACATGGTCCTGGAGTCCAACCGCGACCTGGTGCTGCGCCGCCTGCTGGAGTGCCTGGGCCGGGACCGGACCAAGCACCAGGTGGCCGAGGTCACCTCGCTGGGCCTGGTCCAGATGACCCGCAAGCGGGTCGGCCAGGGCCTGCTGGAGTCCTTCTCCGAGGCCTGCGTGCACTGCAACGGCCGCGGTGTGATCGTGCACATGGAGCAGCCGAGCGTCCACGTCCACGCCCCGGCCGCGGCCGCGGGCGAGCCCTCGGGCGGCGGCAAGCGCCGTCGTCGGGGCAAGGGCGGGGTCGGCCACGAGGAGCCGCAGGCCGTCGAGGCCGCGGTGGCCGAGGCGGTCGTGGAGGCTGCCGAGGCCCTGGTGGAGGCCGCCGCCGAGCCGGTGCGCGAGGAGATCGAGGGCCAGCTGGCCCTGGAGGTCCCGGGCGTCGAGCTCCCGGCTGCCGAGGCCCCGGCACCCGAGATCGCCGTGGTCGAGGCTCCGAAGGCCGAGGAGGCCCCGAAGGTCGAGGCTCCGGCCGCCGCTCCGGCGGGCCGTGCCCGCCGCCGCGCGGTGCGCAAGGCGACGGCTCCGGCCGGTTCCCCGCAGGCCGCCGAGATCGTGGTGCTGCAGGCGAAGGCCGACGCGGCGCTGGAGGCGGCCCTGGCCGCCGCCGCCCCGGCCGCAGCGGAGGCCGCTGCCGAGGCGGTCACGGAGGCCGTCACGGAGGCGGAGCCCGAGGCCGCCGAGGAGGCCGTCGTCGCGGCGGAGGCCGTGGTCGTCGAGACCCCGGCCGGCGAGCCCGCCGAGGCCCCGGCCGCGGAGGAGGCGCCCGCCGAGGAGGCCCCGGCGCCGAAGAAGCGGGCCGCCCGCAAGACCGCCGCGAAGAAGACCGCCGCCAAGAAGACCACCACGGCGGCGAAGAAGACCACCGCCCGCAAGACCGCGACCAAGCGGACGAGCGCGGCGGCCAAGAAGGCCGCGGCCGCCGAGGGTGATACGGCGGCCGAGTAGTGCCCACGCCCGGGGCGGGAGTCTCTCCCGCCCCGGGCCGTACGGGCCGGTTTGCCCCTCGGGCGGCCGGTCCGTATTCTTGACCATCGGCGTGTCTACGCCACGCTCCCGAGCACATCACCTTCCCGAGGTCCCCGCGTCCGCGCGGGGCGAACGGGAGGAGGCCCCTGTGTCCGTACCCAGGCGGCTGGCGTCGGGAGGTCCGACCGAGTTAGGAAAGTAGGTACCGCATGTACGCGATCGTTCGCGCAGGCGGCCGCCAGCACAAGGTCGCCGTCGGCGACGTGCTGGAGATCGACCGTATCGAGGCCAAGCCGGGTGACTCGGTGGAGCTCTCGACCATCCTGATCGTCGACGGTGACGCCGTCACCTCCGACCCGTGGGTCCTGGCCGGCGTGAAGGCTCACGCCGAGGTGGTCGACCAGACCAAGGGTGACAAGATCGTCATCCTGCGCTACAAGAACAAGACCGGCTACCGCCGTCGTCAGGGTCACCGTCAGAAGCACACCGCGGTGCGCATCACCAGCATCGACTCGGTCAGCAAGTAAGGGGATAGCGAGATATGGCACACAAGAAGGGCGCAAGCTCTACCCGTAACGGCCGTGACTCGAACGCCCAGCGCCTCGGCGTGAAGCGCTTCGGCGGCCAGGTCGTCTCCGCCGGCGAGATCCTCGTCCGCCAGCGCGGCACCCACTTCCACCCGGGTGCCGGTGTCGGCCGCGGTGGCGACGACACCCTGTTCGCGCTGACCGCCGGTGCGGTGCAGTTCGGCAACCGTCGCGGCCGCAAGGTCGTCAACATCGTGGCCGTCGAGGCCTGAGTCCCAGCGGACTCGCGAGTCGCACCAGACTCACACTGAAGGGTGGGCCGGAATGTTCCGGTCCACCCTTCGCGCTTTACGTAGAAGCAAGCAGACTCATCCGTACTGGAGGCACACCCATGACCACCTTCGTGGACCGCGTCGAACTTCACGTCGCCGCGGGTAACGGAGGCCACGGCTGCGCCTCCGTGCACCGCGAGAAGTTCAAGCCGCTCGGCGGGCCGGACGGCGGCAACGGCGGCGAGGGCGGCAGCGTCATCCTCACCGTGGACTCGCAGGTCACCACGCTGCTCGAGTACCACCACTCGCCCAAGCGCAAGGCCACCAACGGCAAGCCCGGCGCGGGCGGGAACCGCACCGGCGCGGACGGTGAGGACCTCGTCCTGCTGGTGCCGGACGGCACCGTGGTGCTGGACCGCCAGGGCAACGTGCTGGCCGACCTGGTCGGGCACGGCACCAGCTTCGTCGCCGCCCAGGGCGGCCGCGGCGGCCTCGGCAACGCCGCGCTCGCCTCGGCCCGCCGCAAGGCCCCGGGCTTCGCGCTGCTCGGCGAGCCCGGCGAGGCCCGCGACATCGTCATGGAGCTCAAGTCCGTCGCCGACGTGGCCCTGGTCGGCTACCCGAGCGCCGGCAAGTCCTCGCTGATCTCGGTGCTCTCCGCCGCCAAGCCGAAGATCGCGGACTACCCGTTCACCACCCTGATCCCCAACCTCGGCGTGGTCACCGCGGGCGACACCGTCTACACCATCGCCGACGTGCCCGGCCTGATCCCGGGCGCCAGCCAGGGCCGCGGCCTCGGCCTGGAGTTCCTGCGGCACGTCGAGCGCTGCTCGGTGCTGGTGCACGTGCTGGACTGCGCCACCCTGGAGCCCGGCCGCGACCCGCTGAGCGACCTGGAGACCATCGAGGCCGAGCTCGCCGAGTACGGCGGCCTGGACGACCGCCCGCGCCTGGTCGCGCTCAACAAGGTCGACGTGCCGGACGGCCAGGACATCGCGGACCTGACCCGCGCCTCCCTGGAGGAGCGCGGCTACCAGGTGTTCGAGGTCTCGGCGGCCTCCCGCAAGGGCCTGCGCGAGCTGAGCTTCGCGGTGGCGAAGATCGTCGCCGAGGCGCGCGCCGCCAAGCCGGCCGAGGAGTCCACCCGGATCGTGCTGCGGCCCAAGGCCGTCGACGACGCGGGCTTCACCATCACCGAGGAGGACGGCGCCTACCGCATCCGCGGCGTCAAGCCGGAGCGCTGGGTCCGCCAGACCGACTTCGCCAACGACGAGGCGGTCGGCTACCTCGCCGACCGGCTGGCCCGCCTCGGTGTCGAGGACCAGCTGTGGAAGGTCGGGGCGCACGAGGGCGACACCGTCATCATCGGCCCGGACGAGAACGCCGTCGTCTTCGACTGGGAGCCGACCATGGCCGCCGGCGCCGAGATGCTCGGCCGCCGCGGTGAGGACCACCGCCTCGAGAGCCCGCGCCCGGCCGTCGACCGCCGCCGCGAGAAGCAGAAGGGCCGGGACGCGGCCGAGGCCGAGTTCCTCGCCTTCGAGGCGCTCTCCAGCGGCCGCCAGGCCGCCATCGAGGGTGACGACGAGGACTACTGAGCCGGTTGACGCGAGCGGCCCCCGCCACCTCGAAAGGTGGCGGGGGCCGTCCGTTTGCTCAGTGGTGACGAAACGTCACTTCGTCCAGGCGGCCTGGACCTTGGTGATGTCCGTCGAGTCGCCGTAGCCGACCATGGCCGGGGTGGAGCCGGCCGGGAAGCTGACGACGTCGCAGCCCTTGAACGCCACGCCCTTGGTGGCGCCCGAGAAGTTCGGCGCGGGGGGGCACTTGGCAATCGGGGTCGAGCTCACCGGGTTGGCGAACGAGGCGGTGTTGCCGTTGGCGTCGTAGACCTTGAGCTTGGAATCCGGAGCGGTGAAGCTCAGCTTGGTGTCGCTCTGGTTGGTCATGGTCCAGCTGACGTAGAACAGTGCGCGGCCGTCCAGGCCGGCGGTGCTGGCCTTGGCGTCCTGGAAGTCCTTGATCGAGCCCGGCTCGATCCCGGTGACGGTCCACTGCAGCTTGGCGGCGACGTTCGACGTCTTGTCGGTGAAGTCGACGGCGGCCGGCTGGCCGAACTTCACCGAGGTGCCGGCCTGGGGGAGCTTCCCGCCGCCCGCGCCGCCGCCGGCCGCACCGGCCGCACCGGCCGTACCGGCACCGCCGGTGGCCGCACCGCCCGCGGCGGCACCGCCGGTGGCCGCGCCCGTCGGGGCGGCGGTCGAACCGCCGGCCGCACCGCCGCCGGCGGCGGCACCCGGGGCGCCGCTGGTCTGGGCCGGGGCCGCGCCGGTGGCGCCACCGTTGGCGGCCGGGTCCGGGTTGTCGGGGCCGCAGGCCGCGAGCGAAAGGGCGGTGGCCGCCGCCAGGGCGGCGACGGTGAGCTTCGTGGTGTACGAACGCATGGTGCGCTTTTCTCCTGGGCGCGCGGCCGCGAACCGTTGCCGGCATGCCCAGTGCGGCGCCGCCCGATGACAGGAAGGTCGAAGACGAGTGGGTCCAGCGGGCAAGAAGCCGTCCCCCGATCTGGCTTTCGGTCAGGGACCATATCAGCCATCCGGATTGACGGCCGGGCTGTGGCGAGGCCGTGACCAGGCCGGGTCCAGCCGGTGAAACACCCCGCGGGGGAGCTGCGCGGATCGCGTAGATTTCGGGGTTGACGGCCGGGCCCGGCCCGCCGTACCCGCACCACACCGGAAGGGCGTACAGCGAGATGAGCGAGGACTCACTGCGGGAGGAGGTGCTGACCGCACGACGGATCGTGGTCAAGGTCGGCTCCTCCTCACTCACCACGGCGGCCGGCGGCCTGGACGCCGACCGGGTCGACGCCCTGGTGGACGCGCTCGCCAAGGTGCGCGCCCGCCCGGACGCACCCGAGGTCGTCCTCGTCTCCTCCGGCGCCATCGCCGCCGGCCTCGCCCCGCTCGGCCTGGACAAGCGCCCCAAGGACCTGGCCCGCCAGCAGGCCGCCGCCAGCGTCGGCCAAGGGCTGCTGGTCGCTCGCTACACCGCCTCCTTCGCCCGGTACGGCATCCGGGTCGGCCAGGTGCTGCTGACCGCCGAGGACGCCAGCCGGCGCGCTCACTACCGCAACGCCTACCGGACGCTGGACCAGCTGCTGGCGATGGGCGCGATGCCGATCGTCAACGAGAACGACACCGTCGCCACCGCCGAAATCAAGTTCGGTGACAACGACCGGCTGGCCGCCCTGGTCGCCCACCTGGTCCGGGCCGACCTGCTGGTCCTGCTCTCCGACGTGGACGGCCTCTACGACGGCGACCCGTCCAAGCCCGGCACCAGCCGGATCGCCGAGGTGCGCGGCCCGCACGACCTGGACGGCATCGAGATCGGCAGTGCGGGCAAGGCCGGCGTGGGCACCGGCGGCATGGTCACCAAGGTCGAGGCGGCCCGGATCGCCACCGGCGCGGGCATCCCCGTGGTGCTCACGGCGGCCAGCCAAGCCGCCGACGCGCTGGCCGGACGGCCCACCGGAACGCTCTTCCTGCGCACCGGCAGCCGCACCTCCGACCGGATGCTCTGGCTGGCCCACGCGAGCAGCCCGCGCGGCGCCCTGCACCTGGACGCGGGCGCGGTGGAGGCGGTGGTCTCCGGTGGCGCCTCGCTGCTGCCGGCCGGGGTCACCAAGGTCGACGGGGAGTTCGCCGCGGGTGATCCGGTGGACCTTCTTGCCGAAAACGGCCACATCGTGGCTCGCGGACTGGTCAACTTTGATGCGAGGGAGTTGCCCCGCCTGCTCGGCCGGTCCACCCGCGACCTGGCCCAGCAGTTCGGCGCCGCGTACGAGCGCGAGGTCGTCCACCGCGACGACCTGGTCGTTCTGCGCGGCTGACCGGCCGTTCGGCCGGCGCCGGCCGATCGGCGGAGCGCGGCCGGCGGGCCGCTCCGTACCGGGAGCGGCCCGGCCGCGGCGAGGAGGGGCGCAGCCGTACCGGTCGGCCGAGGGCCGACGGGGCCGGTGGGGACGACACGACATCGCCGAACAGGAGGCCGCCGGTGGAACGCAGGCGCGAGGCAGCGCTGACCGGAGGGACGGCGGGCCGGCGGCTGACCAGTATCGACGGCGGACGCGGGGACGGCCCCGCCGAGCCGGCCGGTCCGCCGCCGCAGAGGCCCGGCGGGGTGCGCAGGCCGCGGCCGCAGCGCGCCGAGGCGGTGGACCCGCCCGGCGTGCCCGAGCAGGCGCGGCTGTGGCACGTGGTGCTGAGCGTGGCCGGGCAGGTCACCCCGCTGTCCTCGCTACGCGCCTCGCTGGAGCGGCTGGCGCACGACCACTCGTTCTTCCTGACCGCCCGCTACGCGGCCGACCACGCCGAGATCCGGTACTGGGAGCAGGCCCGGGACCTGCACGACGCGGCGGCGATCGCGCTGCGGTTGTGGGGCGAGCACAAGGTGACCGCCAACCTGCCGCCCTGGGAGATCGTCGGCCTGGAGGTGGTCGACCGGGCGACGTACCACAAGCGGGTGGCGGAGGGCTTCGGCGATCCGTCGCCGCACCTGGGCGGCGTGCACCCCTACTGACCGGCCCTGTTCGCATGGCGAAACAGCGGCGGGCGGGGTCGGTGCTGTCGCTACCCTTGGCGGCATGACCAGCGACCTCGCCACCGCCGACAGCCCCGTCCTCGCCGTAGCGCGCCGAGCCCGGGAGGCCGCCGCCGCGCTCGCCCCGCTGCCGCGCAGCGCCAAGGACGCCGCGCTGCTGTCGATCGCGGACGCGCTGGTCGCCCGCAGCGCCGAGATCGTCGCGGCCAACGCCGAGGACGTGGCCCGGGCCCGTGCGGCGGGCACCGCGGAGTCGGTGATCGACCGGCTGACGCTGACCGAGGAGCGGATCGCCGCGATCGCCTCCGACGTGCGCGACGTGGTCGGCCTGCCCGACCCGGTCGGTGAGGTGGTGCGGGGCTACACCCTGCCGAACGGCCTGGACGTGCGCCAGGTGCGGGTGCCGCTGGGCGTGGTCGGCATCATCTACGAGGCCCGGCCGAACGTCACGGCGGACGCCGCCGCGCTCTGCCTGAAGTCCGGCAACGCGGTGCTGCTGCGCGGCTCCGCCTCGGCCTACCGCTCCAACACGGCGCTGGTGGCCGTGCTGCGGGACGCCGTCGCCGCGGCCGGGCTGCCGGCCGACGTGATCCAGCTGGTGCCGGGGGAGAGCCGGGACTCCGTGCAGGCGCTGATGCGCGCCCGGGGCCTCGTCGACGTGCTGATCCCGCGCGGCGGTGCCTCGCTGATCCGTACCGTGGTCGAGGGCTCGACCGTCCCGGTGATCGAGACCGGCACCGGCAACTGCCACGTGTACGTGGACGCCCGGACCGACCTGGCGATGGCCGTCGGCATCCTGCTGAACTCCAAGGCGCAGCGGGTCAGTGTCTGCAACGCGGCCGAGACGTTGCTGGTGCACCAGGACGTCGCGGACGCCTTCCTGCCGTTGGCGCTGGCCGCGCTGGCCGAGGCCGGGGTGACCGTGCACGGCGACGAGGCGGTGCTCAAGGCCGCCGAGGGCAGCGCCGCCACCGTGGTGCCGGCCACCGACGAGGACTGGGGCGCCGAGTACCTCTCGTACGACCTGGCCGCGGCCGTGGTGCCGTCGCTGGACGCCGCCGTGGAGCACATCCGCCGCTGGTCCTCCGGCCACACCGAGGCGATCGTCACCACCTCGCAGGCCGCCGCCCGCCGGTTCACCCAGCTGGTGGACTCGACCACGGTGGCCGTCAACGCCTCCACCCGGTTCACCGACGGTGGTGAGTTCGGCTTCGGCGCGGAGATCGGCATCTCCACCCAGAAGCTGCACGCCCGCGGCCCGATGGGCCTGCCCGAGCTGACCAGCACCAAGTACATCGTCACTGGTGACGGGCACGTCCGCGGGGAGGCGACGCAGACCGTGGGTGGCGAGGCGGACGCCCGCTGAACGCGGTGTGAGGGGCGTCCGTCACACGTGTGACGGACCAACTGCCGGGAGCCACAGACAAATCGCCCGGCCGGTAATACGCTGAATCCGTGGCTGAGGATGTGGGGGGTTTGCCGTACCCCGACGGCGCCGACCACGGTGGTGCGGACGACGAGTTCGCCACCGTGGTCTTCGATGAGGCCTTCGTCCGGTCCGCCGCCGTGCACGAGCCGACGGCCAAGGAGCGGCGGCTCGCCGCGGCCGAGGCGCGGTTCGAGCCGGACACCGCGGGACCGGGTTGGGGCTATGAGGTCGCGGTCGGGGACGGGCTGCCGCTGGAGCTGCGCCCGTACCCGAGCGGACTCGACGAGGACCACCTCTACCCCGACCCCTGGTCGGGCCCGGGCCGGGCGACCGGCCGCCAGGCCCGGCGGCGGTGGCGCCGCTACGACCCGGTGCGCGCCCGCGGGCGGTACGTGGCCCAGCAGCGCTGGCACCGGCCGGTGGCCTGGGTGCTCGCCGTGATCATGGGCGTGAGCCTGGTGGCGGTGGCGGTCGCGGCGATCTACCAGGGCGTGGGCGGTTCCTCCGGTGCGCCCCGGCGCCCGGAGTCCGGCAGCAGCAGCGCGGGGGTG
Source organism: Kitasatospora sp. NPDC004669 (assembly GCF_040609455.1). Classification (NCBI taxonomy): domain Bacteria; kingdom Bacillati; phylum Actinomycetota; class Actinomycetes; order Kitasatosporales; family Streptomycetaceae; genus Kitasatospora; species Kitasatospora sp. NPDC004669. The sequence goes on along the minus strand of NZ_JBEXKB010000003.1, from coordinate 160,845 downwards.
GACCCGAGGCCCGCACCGGTCGAGGCGTCGCCGGTGGTCACGGCCCCGGCGGGCTAGTCACGGCCGGGGGCGTACGCCCCGGGCGGGTGGTCACGGAGCGTTCCCGGCAATCTGCGCGGGGGCCCTCGTAGCGGGGCGGGCGGACGCCTACCCTGGTGTCATGGGTGACCCGCGAGAGCCTCCTGAGGGTACGCCCGAGGGCGGTTCCGGAAACGAGGACGAATTCCGGTCCGTCGTGTTCGACGAATCGTTCGTGCGGGCTGCCCGGATCCAGGAGCTGTCGGCCCGGGAGCGGCTCGCGGGCTCCTTCGGCAAGGCCACCCGGGCACGGGTGCGGCTCGGGCCGCTGGGCACCGTCCCGCGCCAGGCGCTCGCCCTGCTGCTGCTCATCCTGCTGGCCTTCGGGGCGGCGGTGTACTTCGGGCTGAACTCGCCGAAGGGCATCCCGGCGCGGCCCGAGGGCAGCCAACTGACCGTCAGCCTGGTCGCGTTGAGCCCGGCTTCGGCCGTCCACCCGGTGGCCGACCCGGCGAATCCGTTCGCCGCGCTGCCGACCGGGTACAGCGATGGGACGATCGGGCTGAACACCCCGACCGGGGCCGCCACCGAGCACTTCAGCCGGGTCGAGGTGACCAAGGCGCTGGACACCGTGCAGCGCTACCTGGTCGCCTCCTCGCTGGCCCCGGCGGCGCTGGTCCAGGGCGCCACGACGGACGTACGGGCCTTCGTCACACCCGGTGAGCAGGCCGGGTTCGACGCGAGCGTCGCCCAGCCGGTGGACGACCGGCACCACGCGCTGACCGGCTGGGTGGTCCGCTTCGACCCGGCGCAGGTCGCGTTGGCCTCCGACACCGTGAAGGTGGTCGGCGCGATGCGGATCGACGAGGCGGACAGCGGCACGCTGCAGATCACCACCGACCACACCTTCGTCTACGCGCTGAAGCCGGCCGGGGCGCCCGCCGGAGCGCCGGTCACCCTGGAGACGGTGCGGCGCGAGCTGACCTTCCAGTTCGACCGGGTGGACCTGGCCTCGGCGCAGCTGCGGCTGGTGGACTCGGTGGTGCAGGCCGGGCCGGCGCCGTGCACGGCCTCGATGGCGGGCTTCCTGCAGCCGGTGCTGGCCACCGTCCAGGGCACTGCGGTGGCGCCGCCGACGGCGGTCGACCCGGGCAACCACGCCCGGCCGGCCTGGCAGGTGTGCGGGGTGCTGGCGGGGAGCTGAGCACCCCCGGAACGAGTCGAGGCTGTGACGGCGCGGCGGTCGGTGACCCCGCCCGGGTCACCGACCGCCGTGGTCCACCCGGTGGTTCAGCTGCCGTCGCGGTCCGAGGAGGAGCCGCGGTTGCCGCCGGCGAAGGTGTCGCGCAGCTTGCCGCCGACCGTGGCGGCGCCGCCGGCCACGTCCCGCAGCAGGCCCATCAGCGGGTCCTTGCTCTCCTTCACCGAGGTCGTGTAGTGGTCGGCGGCGGCCTTCCACTGCTCGCCGACCGAGGCGTCCCGGTCGTCCGAGCGACGCGGGTAGGCGCCGGCCAGGATCGAGCGGTACTCGTCGCTCTCCGCCCACTTCTTCAGCTGGGCGACCCGGACCACCGCGAACGGGTGGGTCTGCGGCAGCAGCTGGAGCAGCTTGAGCACGCCGTCGCGCAGGTCGCCGGCCTTCTCGTACTCCTCGGCCTGCTCCAGGAAGGCGTCGACGTTCATCTCGGCCAGGTTGTGCCCGCCGGCCAGCTTCATCAGGGCCCGCATGGACGCCTGGAGGTCCTGCCCGGCCAGCAGGCCGGCCCGGTCGCTGGACAGCTCGGCCTTGCGGAACCACTCCTTGAGGGCGGTGACGAGGGCCATGATGGCCAGGTTGCCGAGCGGTACCCAGGCGATCCGGGTGGCGATGTTGGTGAGGATCATCAGCATCGTCCGGTAGACGGCGTGGCCGGACATCGCGTGGCCGACCTCGTGGCCGATGACCGAACGCAGCTCCTCCTCGTCCAGCAGCTCGACCAGGCCGCTGGTGATCACGATGATCGGGGTCTCGATGCCGATGGTGTACGCGTTGACCGTCGGGTCCTGGGTCACGTACAGGTCCGGCACCTGCTCCAGATCGAGCGCGTAGGCGGCGTCGCGCACCATGTCGTACAGCTCGGGGAACTGACGCTCGGAGGTCTTCACGGCGGTGGCCAGGAACATCAGCCGGATCGCGCGCTCGGAGACCAGCCCGGCGAGCTTCTTCAGGACGTCGTCGAAGCCGGAGAGCTTGCGCAGGGCGACCAGGGCCGAGCGGTCGGCGGGGTGCTCCCAGGCCCGGGTGGAGATCTCGGGGAAGCGCTGCCGGCGCCGGCTCGGGGTCTTCTCGAACGTGTCGGTCATGGTCTGAGTACCTCCTGGTCGACGGCGGTCCCGGCGCACGGCCGGCCCCCCGCTGGTCTTCGCCTGCAACGACTGTCTGTGCAACGTCCGTGGTTGCGTACTCGTCCCCCGGCTAGCGTACGCGCGGGCCCGGCCGCGCGGTCCCGCCCCGAGCCGAAGGGGCGCGACGGTGTCGAAAGGGAGAAACGACCGGCGAGGAACGAGCGCCGGAGTGCCGACCGCCGGCACCGGGTCGGAGCGCCCCGGAGGCGAGCGGGTGAGTCACGGGGGCCGGTGGGCGGTGCCGGTGTGAGGCGGGTTTACCCTGAATGCCCTGGAGAACCGAGACCGGATCCGGCCGCGGTACCGAGCAGTTCGAGGAGCCCCTCAGATGTCCACCGACACGCTGGTCAGCCTGGCCGCCCCCATCTCCGACGGTCCCGGCCCGGGCCTGTTCCTGCGGATCATCGTGATCGCGTCCTTCGTCGGGATCGGCCTGCTGGTCTGGATCATGGCCCGCGCCTTCCGCGGCCAGTAGACCGCCGCCTCCCGTCCACGGGCTCACACGCCCCCTCTCGACGGTTCGTCCGCCCCGCTCGCTCACGCCCGGTCAGTGGCGGTGGGCCGCCGAGCGGTTGCCGTGTAACCCCCCGTACGATGACGGGTGGGCCCTCACCGGCCCGGAACAACCCCCAGGTCCGTTCACCGAGCCGAGAAGGTCCCGCCGACCATGAGCACTGCTGCCGCACTCCCCGTTCTGAACCTGCTCGCCGAGGGCGAGGGGGGCAACCACGACAGCCTGAACCCGGCCCTGACGGGTGGCGCCGCGCTGTTCATCCTGCTGCTGCTGCTCTTCATCACCACCCGCTTCAACCGGGACCGCTGAGCCGCGTCCACGGACCGCTCGGGGAGCGTCCGGCCAGCGGGCCGGCCGCTCCCTCACGCATCTGCGGGCAACCCCCACACGGGCGTTCCCGCACCGTAATGGGCGTCGCGTAAGGTGTGGCGGCATGGGAGAGCAGGCCGGGATTCCCGGCGGACCGGAACCGGTGAAGAAGCGCCTCGGCGTGATGGGCGGCACCTTCGACCCGATCCACCACGGACACCTGGTCGCCGCCAGTGAGGTGGCGAGCGCGTTCCACCTGGACGAGGTGATCTTCGTCCCGACCGGGCAGCCCTGGCAGAAGAGCGACCGGCAGGTCACCCCGGCCGAGGACCGCTACCTGATGACGGTCATCGCCACCGCCGAGAACCCGCAGTTCTCGGTCAGCCGGATCGACATCGACCGCGAGGGCCCGACGTACACCGTCGACACCCTGCGCGACCTGCACGCCCTGCACCCGGACGCCGACCTCTTCTTCATCACCGGCGCCGACGCGCTCGCCCAGATCCTGTCCTGGCGCGACTCTGACGAACTCTTCTCGCTGGCCCACTTCATCGGATGCACCCGGCCGGGGCACACTCTGTCGGACGCCGGACTTCCGGTGGGCGGGGTCTCCCTGGTGGAGGTCCCGGCGCTGGCCATCTCCTCCACGGACTGCCGCAACCGGGTCGCCAAGGGCGAGCCGGTCTGGTACCTCGTCCCGGACGGCGTGGTGCGGTACATCGACAAGCGGGCGCTGTACGCGCCGCACGGGACCTGAGCCAGGAGCGTCAGTGAGCGAGCGCAGCGAGCGAATGATCAATGGGCGCGCGTTTCGCGAAGCGGCCGCCG